>NZ_JBISHD010000029.1:0-73752 GCF_045064235.1 Paracoccus sp. Ld10
TGCTTGCGCGCCAGCCACTCTCGTTCATCGGGTGCCCGGGAACCTGATCCCCGTGCTGTCGACCAGCAGGTTCAGCGACCCCGCTTTGCGACGGTGGGTGATCTGCACAGCAAGGGTCTTCTGCCTGTGGCTCAAGGTGGAGAAGTCCGGCACCGGCCAGTCGCGCCCTGCCATCGCCGATGCTGGTCACCATGCCATCTCGCCATGGTCACTCGGACCGTCGCCCATCGGGCTTGAACCGATGGCGCCGCGATGGGCAACCGTCCTCATGGCTCGATTTGCCGAAGCGGCAGGCTGAAGAGGACCTTCACCATCAAGCAGAACTGGACCGCAGCGTCGAAGAACACGGGCGGTCGGCCCTCCCTGATCGCCACCCACGCCATGTCCTTGTCCAGCCAGCTCAGCAGCGAGCCGCGCTGCTTGAGGGCGTCATTGCAGGACTTGCAGTTCGTCGTGCGGGAGCGGGCAGGCTCGGGCTTCGTCATGCCAGGGCGCTGAACCTACAGCAGCCCCCGCGGGAATCCTCGCCAGGGAGAGTTCTGCAACAATGCCGAGTCACTGCCAAAGTCCATCAATGATGACCGTGCGCTCCTACGTTGTTTCCGTCGAATAGCATGGCTAGCGGCATTCATATAAGACAGAATAAATGTGCCCCCGTTATACCCCTAAACGAAAACAGGGCTTAGCCGCGAACGGCTAAGCCCTTGTAATCTTTGGCTCCGGCGGTAGGGGTCACACCCAATCCGCAAGAATCGAACCTAAAATCAAGTCTCTACGACTGACGCGCGGACAACTGACCGTAAACAACATGGACATGATGTAGCAGCACGGCCAACTCTCAGCAACAGGCCTCTTTGCGTTCTCAAGAATTTCAACCTATTGGAATGTTTGTGACTTGTGCACTCTTCTGCAAAAAGCCATTATTTTCTAATAATGCAGGGGTAGCACATTGAATCAACCTGTTCCGGTTTGGATAAATTATAAGCTAAAGTTTGATGGTCGAGACGCAGACCGGCATATGCTCGAAGCACATCCTGCCGGACAGAGTATCGAAGGCTTTTCATGGGCTCTGGCTCTCACTTTAAATTACGGGATCACGGGGCGTCTTCGCTACTCCAGGGATCTATCGAAGTCTGCAAAGATATTTATTTCTCCGCCAAAGCAAGGAAGCCTATTCTATGACCTCAACATACTGGTGCAGGAAAACCCGTTCTTGACTGTTGTCGTTGGCAGCTACGCTATGAATACTGTCACACCCTACATTAACGGCTTGATCGGATACGTGTTCAAGCAGGCGATGGGAATTGGCGAAGATTTTGTCGATGGTGCTGATAAATACCTGAAAAAATTAAAGAATGACGATTTAAAAGAAGTAATTAAAAGGATCGAACCTCCGCTAACACGAGCGCATTCCGTGATTGGACGAACTGCGGACGAAATCACGCTTCATCGTGGCAGCGCTGAAATCGTCAAGCTCGATCAATCAACGAAGGATAACCTGAAAGCTAAACCAGTTGGAAAATACGACACAATAAATAGCAATGTCACATCATTTAATATTCTGACGGAAAATGGACGAATTTACAGTCAAGAATTACAGGCAACCGTCCCCTTCGGACTTCGCAAAACCTATCGCTACGGAACCACGACAGCGCTAATTTCCAGCATGGAGCAATATGCGATTCAGCGGACCGGCACCATTCGAATTGTTGGGGAACGTGTTGAAACATCCAGCGGACGTTTGGTTAAGTATATTGTTGGCTCTGCAGAAGAGATACCCCAATCGGATTGGATCGACGGTATTGATCCGATGCGTCAAAGGCGGGAGCAATAAGTTCCGAATTGCCAAGCAAAGGTTATGACTGCGAACCTGCAGATCCTGACGCCAATCCGTAATGCCGCCGCACTGTTCATCAGTGGGTCAAGGTCCGGCTCATGGCGGACTGATTAGACGTTGGGTGTTCCAAGAAGGAGACCCAAACGCTGAAGAGGCGGCCGCCTCCAAAGCAGTTTTCGAAAGTGTTGGAAAGCTCAAAAACAGTGGCACACGATTACCGTCGGGATTTTCAAAGAGGCTGAAAGCCGATTGATCCAGCGGGAGGCGTAGGGGTTTCGAAAGGGGATAAAAAGCCGTTAGGATTTTTCTCCCCTTCGCCGGATATCCATAACGCAACCCCCTTGCGGGGTGAGTTATGGATAGTAGGTTATGATATGGCGCAGCCAACCCAAAACAATAAATCTCCCAACGGCAATCCAAAAGCCGCTTCAACTCGAATTCAACTGAAAAATGTCCGCTCTTTGGCTGGTCAGCGCAAGCATGACAAGCGCATTGGGAAACAGCCAGACTATATCGACGAATCCCGAAAATACCTCAACCGGATATTGATGGAGCCAGAGCCGCCCAGTGCGATGAGGGCCATCTGTGAGGGGCGCAGGTCCAATCGCGAAACAAGCCGTAAGATGAAAAAGGACGCGTCAGTTGTGGCCTGTGGTATCATCACCTTCGGCACGGAGGCGGCAGAACTGTTCAGCGCGCTGTCTCCAGAGGTCCAAGATGCGGCTTTTCTCGATCTTGCTGAATCGATAGCAGAGAGGTTGAACACCACGCTTCATGGGCTTGTCGTTCATCTGGATGAAACAACCATCCACGCTCATTTCCAGACAGCGGCCTATAATCTGGATGGGGTGCCGCTTTCTCAGGCGACAGGGCCGGCAGTAATGTCCAGCCTTCAAGATCTCACGGCGGAAATTATGACCCGGCACTGCCCAGGCATTGAGCGCGGCAACCGATATGGCGACAGGATTGCGGCCGGGGCTAATTTTCGTGAAACCCTCAATCGGTCGGTTCGGCAACTTCATAGGGATCTTCCCCGCGAACTGGAAATGAAGCGCACAGAAATCGCGGAACTGGACGCGATAGAAGGGGCAGCGCAGGTCCGTGTCGATGAGATGCAAGGCCGGGTTGATAAATTGATGATGAAAGTGGGACTTTCAGAAAAAGAAGCCAAGCGTCTGCAAACCTATGAGAAGCGACTTGCTGACAGAGTTGCGGAACTTGAAGCCGCGACGGTTTCCGCACAGGCCGCTACTGCGGAGGAACACCGGCTTGCGGCCATTGCAAGGTCCGATGCTACGGAGGCGCAGGAACGGGCTATAAAGGCCGATGAGGACGCGCGCAGGGTATCGCAGAAGGCAGGTGCGCTGTTGACTGCGACGGAGGCACTTACCGCCGAAATGGCGGCAGGCACTTTGCGCAGAACAGATGCAGGCAAGGTCAAGGCGGCGAACCCAGATGCCATCCGGCCCGGCCTACCCGACTTGGCCGCAGCGCTGAATGCGGCGACGGACGCCGCAGAGGCTCGCAGGCGTGAGGAGGCAGCGGCAGAGGCGGCAAGGTGCCAGCGTATTGATGACGAGGCAAAAGCCACAGACGCGCGCAGTGAGGCCGCAAGGCTTCTTGCTCATGCGCAGAGAGAACGGGACGAGGCCAAGGGGATATGGGCAGAGGCTCACAGACTACGCACGAAGTTTGAAAAAGCGTTCGGGTTGGTGTCCGGTTGGCTGAAGAGTCCAAATCTTACGGACAAAGCACGGAAGGAGGGCGAGGTGCTGGTGCAGGTCATCAATGAGGATAAGGACTTTACACCAGCTACCAAGCCTGATGATCTCGGTGAGGCTTTCGTGGTGTGATGACGGGCCGGGGAACATCCTCGAACGCTGGCGCAATCTTCAACGCGTGAAGACGCCGCCAGCCACAAATAATCGGTCAGTCATTCTTAGACGAAATGCGGACCTCTTGGAAACCGGGCCTCGATTTTAGGCGCAATTCCGAAGCGTGGGAACGAACCCAGCACTTCCAGAAGTGCGGCCCGATTTTCTGGGTCTGCTTTCCTGATGAGATCAATTACAGGGTTTTCCTCTACGCGGTTGAGGAAATTCGCGAGAGCATCAGCAAACCCGCCGCCGCAGTCGACCGCCTCCAGAAGCGTATCATTCGCGGCTTCATATCGCGCCTTGTCCGCTTCTTTCGTGTTTTCGTTTTTGATTTCCTGTCGAACTGCATTTTTCAGTTTGGCGAGTGCGTCATTGTCAGTCATAATCATTTGTCCTTTATAGTTTTGATGTGAACACACCGTGTGTTCACTTGTGATAGAATTTTTATCAGTTCAATTATGGAATTCCCCCTGATTTTTCTCAATAGATCCTTTCTTTTGTTGTTTATTTTTACCTGATTTTTCTCCTGCATCAGTTTTTGACCGAAGCATTCGCACTTGCGCTTCAAGCGCGTCTGTGTCTCGGCGCGAGACGATTGCCTGTGTATGGAATGCCGCAAATTTTTTATACTTATCCGCACTTTTCCAGACCTCATCAGGATTTAATGCGTAGATGAATGCTCCGGTGCCCATCTTAAAGCGAACAACAATGCCATTATCGACCAGATATTCAGCAGAACGGCGCGCCGTCATTTTTGATATATCCAAGGCTTCTGCAATCGTTTCATAAGATACACATACAGCCCCACCAAGCGGTGCGATATGCTTTGAAAAAAAGGCATAAAGCCGTGCGACATGCGGACTTCTTGACGGCAAACTTAGCAAAAGATCCCATCCGGCAGGATAAACCTGGACAAAATCACGGTTCTTTTTTTCAACCGGCTCGGCTTCCTCTTTTAAAATATCAGATTCTTTCATAATCTACCCTCCTCCCTTCAAAGGGTTAGCGCTTAAATCTCAAGACAGGCTACCTGTCAATATATTTTTCAACTGTGATAAATATATTTCCACAATTTGATAAATATCATATATTCCGAGTGTTCATCTGAAGAACACTTCGGGTGTTCACCTGAAGAACACTTGGAGTGTTCACAGCTATGAACACATGCAGATCTCTAAGATATTGAAATTGTTCATTAACTCAATAGGTCCCTCTCATTCTCCTCTTACCGAAACTTCCTTCGTCGTTTGCGGTGCGATGAGACCTTATTGATAATGCCGGGGGACACCCCCGGACCCCCAGCGCCTTTGGCGCATTCTCTCAAGAAATCAGTGAACTATAACAGAGCACAAGCAAGCGGCGAAGGAAGTTTCGGCCCGCCTTCGGAGTGCCCAACACTTTGGCCACGCCGAAGGCCCGCGCGTTTCACGCGCGCTCGCCGGTCAGCCTCGGCTGACCGGGCCAGCCCTTGTGGGGCTGGAAGAATAAAAGGAATCCTTAAAATACGCGGGGCAATGCCTCGACAGCGGCGCGCAGCGTCGCAATAGGTGCCCGTCCGCCATAGCGGTCATCTTCGACATCACCGACAAGATGGCCAAAAAGTTCAGCCCTGACATGCTTTTCAACGTTGGATTCCGCCCGCAGCCCCTGCACAGCATAGTGCCGAAAGGAATGGAATGACTTTTTCATCTGCGGCCCGATCTGGTCGCTCTGAATGTTCCGCCACAAATAAGCCGTCGAATCGCCAATCTGGGATTTTGGGCTTTTCCGGTTAAGGTCGTGAAACAGGTGGCCGCAATTGCGCGCATGCTGTTCCCCAACATAATCCAGAAAACCCAGATCAATGAGATGCGAATGGATCGGAATCCGCCGCTCGGATTGGGCGTTTTTCAGCCCGCGCCGGGTATTTGGACGTATCAGAAAGACCGGGATTCCGTCCTCTTCGGCTATGTCTGCCGTCTCTAAACCGCAAATTTCTTCACGGCGTGTCCCGGTATAGGCGGCGATAAGGGGAACCCAGAAAAGCCAGTCCTTGACTATCACGTTCCCTGGTTGGCGGCGTCGTTTCACGCTTTTGGCTCCCGTCCACACCGGGGCCGCGAAAAGTCGCTTCACGTCATCCGGTGTGAAGGGGTCGCGGTCGTCCTTGACGTTCTTCTTCTCAAAACGCCGCAACAGGGACGGATTCACGCTTGGGTCAATTCGAATCCCCTCGGATTGTGCCGCTTTCAGAATCTTGCCGATCTGAATCAGGTTGCGGTTGATGGTCGCGGCAGAAAGTCCGGTTTTGAGGCCTGCGGCCTCAGCCTCGGCGATTATGGCGGCAATAGGCTTTGTCCGCTCGGCCTCGGATCGTCGATAGGTTGGCGGCAAGCGGTCCAGCGTATCGACAAACCCGGCGATATGGGCTTGCCGGATGGTCCGTGCGTCACCTACCCCGGTGATCTCAATGAACAGGGACGCAATTCCGGCGCATTGCTCAATGGACTTGTCCGACGCGCGGCCGGTGCGTTTGTGAACGCGGGACAGCCGGGCAACTACATCCTGAACCAATGGGGAGGGGCCCGAAAACGGCTTTGCGCGCTGTGGCGCGGCTGTTTGGGGCGGTAAGGGGGCTAACGGTGCATGACTCTCCGGCACAGGCGCAGAGGGCGTTGAAACAGGGGGACGTGGTGGCGGTTCAGGGCCATCACCGGCGCGCATATCATCGGACGCCGCCTGATGTTTGAGGGGCTTCTTGGGCGGCTCCGGTTCGTCGTCCGGGCAATCGGTGGGGGGATCGAAAAAGAAAAAGAAGGCGCGTCCTCCGGGTCGTGAATGTTCGGGATCTCCACCGGCGGCTTCATAGTCCAAGGCCAGCCGCTCACGCGCCACCGCGTTCAGAATCTCTCGCTTCACATCGTGAAGGGTGGTTCGCCCCGCGTCAAGAAGACTCCACCCGACAGAAGCGGCAGCAGTCGCAGTGGCAGCGAGTCGGCGCGCTGTGGCGGGGTCGGTCGTCGCAAAGGGGATCTGGACGGCCTGTCCGCGCCAGACGCGCCGCCACGCATAAAACGTGCCGCGTCGGATGACATAATTCGCAATAGCCACTATTTGGCCCTTCGGTGAAGGGTCAGCGGGCCGGGCGTGGTGTCATGCGATGGACGCGGGGTCCATAACATACCAAATAGCCTTCAAAGCATTGATTCAGAAGGATTTGGCTCCGGCGGTAGGGATCGAACCTACGACCAATTGATTAACAGTCAACTGCTCTACCGCTGAGCTACGCCGGAACACGGGGCGGATATAGCAACGTCGGTTGGGGGCGTCCAGTGGTGTTATGGGGTTTTTTGTCATGGAATTGAAAAAACCGTCTCGATCGACAAAACGCCGGTAAAATCAATGGCTCCGATCTGGGCGAGGGCGATCAGGTGGGACAGGACATTGCGTGTCGCGATAGGCAGGACCGGCTCGGGGACCGCATAGATGCGTCGGGCTAGCCCCGCGGCGGAATCGGGGGTGGCACGCAGCGCGGCCAGGATCTGGGCGGTACGCTGGCGACGGTGATGCGCCAGTTCGTCGATGCGCGCTTGCGGGGTCGTGATCGCAGGGCCGTGTGTCGGCAGCAGGACGCGCGGGGACAGCGCGGTCAACCGTTCCAGCGAGCGGAAATAATCGCCCAGATCCCCGTCGGGCGGAGAGATCAGTGTCGAGGACCACCCCATTACCAGATCGCCGCAAAACACCCGGTCGCCCCATTGGAACGACAGATGCCCCGCTGCGTGACCGGGCGTATGTAGCGCGGTCAGCGACCAGTCGGGCGTGGCGATGACCTGTCCGTCGCGCAGATGTTGGTCGGGGGCAAAGTCGTGGTCCAGACCCTCGCCGCCGGCCAGGCCGTCCTGGGCCAACCGGACCATCAGCGGTGATTGCCCGGCCAGCGCATCGCCAAAGGCCAGAATGGGCGCCCCTGTCAGACGGGACAGGCGCGCGGCCCCCGCGCTGTGGTCGCGGTGGGCGTGGGTGATCAGGATATGGCCGATGCGGTCGCGCCCGGCGCGGGCCACGGCCTCGATATGGGCGGGGTCGTCGGGGCCGGGGTCGATGACGGCGACATGGGCATTGCCGAGCAGGAAGGTGGTCGTGCCCGGCCCGGTCAGGGGGGACGGATTCGGGGCCAGGATCTGCAGCGGCTCTTTCGCAAACGAGGTCATGCGGCTAGCCTAGCGCGCAACGCAGGAGGCCGCCATGCCGAACGATAGTGACGTCAAGCAGATGCGCAAGCTGGTCCCGCCGGGGCTGTATGCGCGGGCGGCGCTGATCCTGTTTTTGCCCGTGGTTGTCGTCACGACGGTGGTCAGCGTGATGTTCCTGCAGCGCCATTTCGAGGGCGTGACACGCCAGATGACCATCAGCATGTCGCACGAACTGACCTTTGTCGCGCGGCTGATCGACGGGGCCGCCACGCCTGATGCCGCACGCCGCGCGGGTGTGTCCGTGGCCCGCCCGCTGGATCTGGAACTGATGCTGCCCGCAGATGCCCCGACCGAGGACCAGCGGCTGTTCTATGATTTCTCGGGCCGGGTGGTGACCGAGGTGCTGCGCGATGCTTTGCCGCAGGTGATCTCGGTCGATCTGGCCAGCGACGACCGCCGGGTGGCCGTGGCCTTGGACGGTCCGCACGGCCCCTATGCGCTGATCTTCGAGCGGCGCAGGGTCAGTGCGTCGAATCCCCACCAGCTGCTGGTGCTGATGGTGTTCACGTCCCTGCTGATGACGGGGATCGCAATGATCTTTCTGCGCAATCAGCTGCGCCCGATCCGGCGGCTGGCCTACGCGGCCGAGGAGTACGGCAAGGGGCGGATCGTGCCCTATCGTCCGTCCGGCGCGGTCGAACTGCGCAGCGCGGGGACCGCGTTCCTGGACATGCGCAACAGGCTGGAACGCCAGAACGATCAGCGAAAGTTGATGATGTCGGGGATCAGCCACGACCTGCGCACGCCGCTGACGCGGATGCGGTTGGGCCTGTCGATGATCGGGCCCGACATGCCCCCCGAACCCGGCGACATCACCGCGATGGAGGCCGACATCGCCGAGATGAACCGCATGGTGGACGGGTTTCTGGACTATGCCCGCGACGACGCGCAGGACAGCGCGGCCCAACCGGTTGCCGCCGCCGGCTTTCTGGAGGCTCTGGTCGCTGATGCACAGCGCGCGGGCCAGGACGCCAGCCTGATCCAGTTCGAGGGCGACCCCCAGGGGCTGGCCACGTTCCGACCCGACATGCTGCGCCGCGCGCTGGAGAACCTGATCGGCAACGCGGTCCGCTATGGCACCCGCGCCGAGATGGATGCGTCGCTTGGCCCGCGCAGTCTGCGCATCGGGATCGAGGATGACGGGCCGGGCATCCCCGA
Organism: Paracoccus sp. Ld10; assembly: GCF_045064235.1. Classification (NCBI taxonomy): domain Bacteria; kingdom Pseudomonadati; phylum Pseudomonadota; class Alphaproteobacteria; order Rhodobacterales; family Paracoccaceae; genus Paracoccus; species Paracoccus sp. Ld10. The sequence goes on from NZ_JBISHD010000029.1 coordinate 9,108, forward strand.
GGACAGTCTGGACGCGGCCATGCGCCCCTTTACCCGGCTGGACCCGTCACGCCGTCGCAACAGCGCGCAGGGGGCCGGGCTGGGCCTTGCCATCGCCGCCGATGTCGCGCGGGCGCATGGCGGACAGTTGCGGCTGGGCCGCGGGCCGCGTCTGGGCGGTTTGCGGGCAGAGATCGTCATTCCGCGCTGATGAAATAGGTGGCATTGTTTCGGTCATATTGAACGTGGGGGGCGACACCCCTAGATTGATCGCATGCAGAGGTCGCGCGTCGCCATGACGGGACCGCGGCTTCGGGCAGAAAGGACATACCATGACGGAATTCACCACACAGACCTATCCGGTGCTGCCCCTGCGGGATATCGTCGTCTTCCCGCACATGATCGTTCCCCTTTTCGTCGGACGTGAGAAATCGGTTCGCGCGCTGGAGGCCGTGATGGAATCGGACAGCCCGATCCTGTTGGCTGCCCAGAAGGACGCAGCCATCGACGAGCCGACCGAGGAGGGCATTTTCCGCGCGGGCGTTCTGGCCAACGTGCTGCAGCTGCTCAAGCTGCCGGACGGTACCGTCAAGGTTTTGGTCGAAGGCCGCGAGCGTGTCGAGATCACCGATTTCGTGCCCCATGACGACCATTTCATGGCCGAAGCGCGCGTTCTGGACGAAACCATGGGCGATGAGGACACCGTCGAGGCCCTCGTGCGCACCGTGACCGAAGAGTTCGAGCGTTACGTCAAGGTCCGCAAGAACATCCCCGAAGAGGTCGTGACCGCCGTGTCCGAGGCGTCCGAGCCCGGCAAGCTGGCCGATCTGGTCGCCGGCCACATGGGGATCGACCTGGAGCGCAAGCAGGACCTGCTGGACACGCTGGAGGTCGCGGCGCGTCTGGAGAAGATTTATGGCCACATGCAGGGAGAGATGTCGGTCCTGCAGGTCGAGAAGAAGATCAAGTCGCGCGTCAAAACCCAGATGGAGAAGACGCAGCGCGAGTACTATCTGAACGAGCAGATGAAGGCGATCCAGAAGGAACTGGGCGACGGCGAGGACGGACAGAACGAGCTGGCCGAGCTAGAGCAGAAGATTGCCGCGACCAAGTTCAGCAAAGAGGCCCGCGACAAGGCCGACAGCGAGCTGAAAAAGCTGAAGTCGATGTCGCCGATGTCTGCCGAAGCGACCGTCAGCCGCAACTATCTTGACTGGCTGCTGTCGCTGCCGTGGGGTGTGAAATCGCGCACCCGCAAGGATCTGGGTCGTGCCGAGGCGATTCTGGATGGCGACCACTATGGACTGGACAAGGTCAAGGAACGGATCGTCGAGTATCTGGCGGTGCAGGCCCGCAGTCAAAAGCTGAAGGGTCCGATCCTGACGCTGGTCGGCCCTCCGGGCGTGGGCAAGACCTCGCTTGGCCGGTCGATCGCAAAGGCGACGGGGCGCGAGTTCATCCGGATCAGCCTGGGCGGCGTGCGCGATGAATCCGAGATTCGCGGCCACCGTCGGACCTATATCGGATCCATGCCGGGCAAGATCATTCAGGCGCTGAAAAAGGCCAAGACCACCAACCCGCTGATCCTGCTGGATGAGATCGACAAGATGGGCCAGGATTTCCGGGGCGATCCGGCATCCGCCATGCTGGAGGTGCTGGACCCGGAACAGAACTCGACCTTCGTCGACCACTATCTGGAGGTGGAATACGATCTGTCGAACGTGATGTTCGTGACCACGGCCAACAGCTATAACATGCCGGGCCCTTTGTTGGACCGAATGGAGATCATCAGCCTGTCGGGTTATACCGAGGATGAGAAGCGCGAGATCGCCAAGGGCCACCTGCTGTCCAAGCAGGTTGCCGCGAACGGGTTGCGCAAGGGAGAGTTCAGCGTCTCGGACGAGGCGCTGACCCGCATGATCCGGTATTATACCCGTGAGGCTGGCGTGCGTTCGCTGGAGCGCGAGATCGCCAAGCTGGCGCGCAAGGCCGTGACCGAGATTCTCAAGGGCAAGGTCAAGTCGGTCGACGTGACGCCGGAGAAGGTTGAGGAATACCTGGGCGTGCGTCGCCACCGCTATGGCCTAGCCGAAAAAGAGGACCAGGTGGGCGTCGTGACGGGTCTGGCCTGGACATCGGTCGGCGGCGATCTGTTGCAGATCGAGGCGCTGCGTCTGCCGGGCAAGGGTCGGATGAAGACGACTGGGAAGCTGGGCGACGTGATGAAGGAATCGATCGACGCTGCCTCCAGCTTCGTGCGGTCAATTGCGCCCGAAATCGGGGTGAGGCCCCCGGAATTCGACAAACGGGACATCCACGTCCACGTCCCCGAAGGCGCGACCCCCAAGGACGGGCCGTCCGCGGGCATCGCCATGGTGACGTCGGTCGTGTCCGTCATGACCGGTATCCCGGTCCGCAAGGACATCGCCATGACCGGCGAGGTGACGTTGCGCGGCAACGTCCTGGCCATCGGCGGGCTCAAGGAGAAGTTGCTGGCGGCTTTGCGCGGGGGCATCAAGACGGTGCTGATCCCGCAGGACAATGAAAAGGATCTGGTTGAGATCCCCGACAACGTCAAAGAGGGTTTGACGATCATCCCGGTCAGCAACGTCCGTGAGGTTCTGCGCCATGCGCTGGTGCGCCAGCCCAAACCCATCGAATGGGACGAGGCCGCCGAAGAGGCTGCTGAGGCCGCGCGTATCGCCAGCCACCGTGGCAATGACGGTCAGGGTAGTACCGTCGCGCACTGACAGAAAAGGGCCGGGGGCAACCCCGGCCCTTTTTCAATGACATAGCCCCAATGTCGGAAAGATTGATGCAACGTAAAATTGCTCAAGGGTCCTGATAACGGCCAAGCCAGAACGGCCCCAACCAGAACAATAGCGGAGGAGCAGTTTACCGGCCGCCTGTCGCATCATGCTGCAACCTGTGTCCCATCGTCCTAGCGGCCGAACATGTTCCCCATCCTGTTGTGCCGTCTGAAGCAGCGCTTATCGTATTTTCAGGGATCTGAGGGAACGTCCTGCTGGGAATAAAGGTGTTCACCCCTTTCGTAGTACAACGCTTATTGCTGCCGGTCGGCATCGTGGCCTTGATGCTCTAGGATCAATAGGACTGCGGCAGGTTGCCCGAAGGCGCCGCCGCCCCAGTGAGATCACTGGCCTAGCTCGCCTGTATGAAAAGGCGAATGAGCCGACGTTTCGCATCAGTATCGGCGCGCAGCTTTGGGCTCATGCCGACTTTCGTTCGACCGATCTGGCGGCCGCTTCTGCTTTTTGGCGCTCAGGCTGCAAGCCGTGCGATGCTCCATCAGATATGAGGTATCGATCATGATGACCTCTGGATCAGCGCTCTTGGTGGCGAGGCCGACCATGATCCGGGCAAACAACCCGTCGTCGCGCCGGCGCTGCCAGCGACCATAAAGGGTCTTGGCTGGCCAATATTCCTCTTCGGGGCATTCTCTCAAACCGATGTCGTTCATGCCCTTGTCGTCGCACCATCGGGAACGCGTGCGGTTGATCAAGATGATGCCGCCCAGTAGCCGTAGATCCCCTTGGCCCTTGGAGGAACGAACGGAAATGGGCAATCGGCACCTTGGCAAGTCAGGACGGAGTGCCCATCGCTCAGGTCTCTCCATAGCGAATGAACCAACCAATACCCTCAAAAACAATGGGCATGGAGCCTAGGTTCAGGACTCGCTCTTGATCACAGCCAGAACAGAACGGTTGCGGGCAACGCGATTGCGGAGAGGTAGGTCTCTGGGCACCTGTCGTAACATGTGGCGACACGTCTCCAGTCCTTCAGACGACCGAACATGATCTCGATGCGATTGCGCCTTTTGTAGCGGCGCTTGTCGTATTTTATGGTCTTCTTGCGCGACGTCCTGCCGGGGATGCAGGCTTTTATCCCTCTGTCCTGCAACGCTTTTCGCAGCCAGTCAGCGTCATAGCCCCGGTCTGCCAGAAACCAGTCGGCCTGCGGCAGGCTGTCCAGAAGCGCCGCTGCGCCGGTATAGTCACTGACCTGTCCTGCCGACATGAAGAGGCGAATGGGCCGACCTTTCGCATCGGTGACGGCGTGCAGCTTGGTGTTCATGCCGCCTTTCGTTCGACCGATCTGGCGACCGCGCCCCCCTTTTTCGCACGCAGGCTACAAGCCGTGCGGTGCGCCTTCAGATACGTCGCGCAGGTCATGATCGTCTTGGAATCGGTGTCCTTTGCGGCCAGGCCGACCATGATCCGAGCAAAGACCCCGTTATCGCTCCAACGCTTCCAGCGATTATAAAGCGTCTTGGCCGGTCCATATTCCCTCGGTGCGTCGCACCACCGTAAGCCATTGCGGTTGATGAAAATAATGCCGCTCAGAACCCGCAGATCGTCCACGCGTGGGCGGCCATGGCTCTTGGGAAAGAACGTGCGAAGGCGCGCCATCTGCGCTTCGGTCAGCCAGAACAAGTTGCTCATCGATCAGGTCTCCTTGCGGCGGCCTGAATCACGCAAAGGGCGTAAAATCAATGGGTCTGGAGCCTAGGCTGATCTCAGCATTCCAGTATGGGGAAACCGCAATGTCATCCGGAACGAGCATGGTCGACAGCCCGACAGTCGGCATCTAGTCCCGCATGTCGCCGTGGTCGCCTAACAGGGCGACTATTATCAACAGAGTCGCCGACACAGGCATCCGCCGAATCGACGGCTGCCTCATCATCAAGACGACCCTGGCGGAACGTAGGCCGGTCCTGTCTGCGGTGCGGACGCTGGCGGCCCCTCCGTTAGGCCGCGCGCGACTCACCCTGACAGGTGATGCCCCCGGGGAAGACATCATCACCCTGCGCCGGCGAAACGGAAAAAACAGCGAGGCGAAACGCGCATCGCCCTCTTGCAACCAGTCGCGGCTGGCGGTAATGACCAGCCCGACGGGTGATTAGCTCAGTGGTAGAGCGCTTCGTTCACATCGAAGATGTCAGGGGTTCAAATCCCTTATCACCCACCATTCCCTTGCCAGTTTGCACTTTTTGTCACGGGCGCCTATATCGGCGGCCTTGACCCGCAATTCCGGACCACCGCATGCCCGACCCGATCAGTGATGCCGCGCGCCTGTCGGTCGCGCCGATGATGGATTGGACCGACCGGAATTGCCGGCGGTTCCACCGCCTGATGTCGCGTCGCGCCTTGTTGTACACCGAAATGGTGACGGCCCCCGCGATCATTCATGGCGACCGGCCGCGTCTGCTGGATCATGACGCGGCCGAACATCCGCTGGCGCTGCAACTGGGCGGGTCGGACCCGGCGGAACTGGCCCAGGCCACGCGCATCGCCGCCCCGTGGGGCTATGACGAGATCAACCTGAACTGCGGCTGCCCAAGCGACCGCGTACAGTCGGGGGCGTTCGGCGCGATCCTGATGACCACGCCGCAACTGGTCGCCGATTGCGTGTCGGCCATGCAGGACGCCAGTACCGTGCCCGTTACCGTCAAATGCCGTATCGGCGTCGATGATCAGCAGGCCGATCAGATCCTGCCCGAGTTTCTGGACATGCTGCAGCGCGCGGGCATCCGCCGCGTGACGGTCCACGCCCGCAAGGCTTGGTTAAAGGGTCTCAGCCCCAAGGAGAACCGCGAGATCCCACCGCTGGACTATCCGCTGGTCCACGCGATGAAGGCAGAATTTTCCGCGCTGCATCTGTCGATCAACGGCGGCATCACGACGCTGGATCAGGCGCGCGATCAGCTGGCGGTGATGGATGGCGCGATGATCGGCCGTGCGGCCTATCACGAGCCGTGGAACATTCTGGGTGCGGCGGACGGGCTGTGGGGCGACGTGCCGCCCTTTGCCGATCCGGCCGGTGTCGCCGTGGCGATGCGCCCGATGATCGTCGACCATATTGCCCATGGCGGACGGCTGCACCAGTTCACGCGGCACATGCTGGGCCTGTTCCACGGCCTGCCCGGTGCCCGCGCGTGGAAGCGCACCCTGTCCGAAGGCGCATCCAAGGGCGGTATCGAGGTTTTTGACGCAGCCTTGGCGCAGGTGACCGAGGCCGCTCTGGGCTAACCCACGGCCTTTTCCGCGACCTTGGCCGCGTTCCACAGGCGGTCCATTTCGGTCAGGTCGCTGTCCTCGGGGCGGCGGCCATCGGCGGCCAGTGCGGCCTCGATCGCGCCAAAGCGCCGGGTGAACTTGGCGTTGGCGCGGCGCAGGGCCAGTTCGGGGTCGATCTTCAGATGACGGCCCAGATTGGCCATCACGAACAGCAGGTCGCCGAACTCTTCCTCCATCGCATCGGGGCCCAACGTGTCGCGGGCCTCGACCAGTTCGGCGGTCTCCTCGGTGATCTTGTCCAGCACGTCGGCGGGGCCGGGCCAGTCGAAACCGACGCGCGCCGCACGGTTCTGCAGCTTCAGCGCTCGTGTCAGCGCGGGCAGCCCAAGGGCCACCCCGTCCAACGTGCCGCGCTCGGCCTTGCCCGCCCGTTCGACGGCCTTGATCGCCTCCCAGTCCTTGACCTGCTGTTCGGCGGATTTGTCGCGGGACTCGTCGCCAAAGACATGCGGATGGCGGGATATAAGCTTGTCGCTGATCGCGGCGGCGCAGTCGGCGAAATCGAACATCCCGGCCTCGCGTGCCATTTGGGCGTGGAACACCACCTGCAACAGCAGGTCGCCCAACTCTCCGGGCAGTTCGTCCCAGGCCTGTCGTTGGATCGCATCCTCGACTTCGTGGGCCTCTTCGATCGTATAGGGGGCGATCGAGGCAAAATCCTGTTCGATGTCCCAGGGACAGCCGGTCTGAGGGTCGCGCAAGGCGGCCATGATGTCCAGCAGGCGCGTGATCTGCGCGGCAGGGTCGAGGGTCATTGCAATTCCCTTCGTCAGGCGGAAGATGGCCCTCCGACTGCCACAGCACAAGGCCCAAGTCCACATGCCCGTCCTGAACCGCATCGCCGATTTCGCAGATCAGATGACCGAATGGCGCCGCCATCTGCACCAGCACCCCGAACTGGGTTTCGACTGCGGCCAGACCGCGGCCTTTGTCGCGACGCGCCTACGCGAGTTCGGCGTCGATGAGATCCACGAGGGGATCGGCCGCACCGGGGTCGTGGCGATCATCCGGGGGCAGGGGGACGGCCCGACCATCGGCCTGCGCGCCGACATGGACGCGCTGCCCATGACCGAGGTGACGGGGCTGCCATGGGCATCGACCGTGGCGGGGCGGATGCACGCCTGCGGGCATGACGGGCACACCACGATGCTGCTGGGGGCGGCGAAATACCTGGCCGAGACGCGCAACTTCGCCGGCCGCGTCGCGCTGATCTTTCAGCCCGCCGAAGAGAATGGCGGCGGCGGCGACGCGATGGTGCGCGACGGTATGATGGACCGGTTCGACATCGAACGCGTCTTTGCGATGCACAACAATCCCGGCCAGCAGACCGGCAGCTTTCAGACCACCCCCGGCCCGATCATGGCCGCCGTCGACACGTTCGAGATCGACGTGCAGGGGCGTGGCGGGCATGGCGCGATGCCGCACCTGACGGCCGATCCGATCGTCGCCGCCGTGGCGGTGGTCGGCGCGATCCAGACGATCAGCAGCCGCAACCACCACACCGCCGACGACCTGGCCCTGTCGGTCACCCAGATCCATACCGGCAGCGCCGACAACATCGTGCCGGACACGGCCTATATCTGCGGCACGGTGCGGACCTTTGCCCCGCATGTGCGTGACATGGTCCGCCGCCGCATGACCCAGATCTGCGACGGTCAGGCACAGGCCTATGGTGTGGAGATTCGCCTGAATTATCAGGAGGGGTATCCGGCCACCGTCAACGACCCCGACCAGACCGCGTTTGCCGTCCGCGTCGCGCAGGAGATCGCGGGCGACGGCAATGTCGACCCCGATGCCGGCCGCGAGATGGGGGCCGAGGATTTCAGCTATATGCTGAACGCGCGGCCGGGTTGCTATCTGTTTCTGGGGCAGGGGGACGGGGCGGGGGTCCACCACCCGGCCTATGACTTCAACGATGCCATCTCTCCGGTCGGGGCCAGCTTTTTTGCGCGGCTGGTGGAACGCGCGCAGCCGGCGCAATCCTGATCACGAGGACGTTCGCCGCCCTTGCCCACGGAGGTCCGGGCGCTTTCTTGCCAAGGGCGGGCAGCGCGGCTAGGTTGCGCGCCAATCCTGCCGCGGCCCCGGTCGCGTCCCCAGCCCGAAAGGACCCTTGATGTTCGTGACCCCCGCCTATGCCCAAGCCGCCGGCGGCGCCGGTGCCGGTGCTGCATTCGCGCAGTTCATCCCGCTGATCCTGATCTTTGCGATCATGTATTTCCTGATGATCCGCCCCCAGCAAAAGCGTCTGAAAACGCATCGCGCGATGGTCGAGAACGTCAAGAAGGGCGACCATGTGGTCACCCAGGGCGGCATCCTGGGCAAGGTCATGACGGTCCGCGACGACGAGCTGGAAGTCGAGATCGCGACCGGCGTGCGCGTCCGCGTGATCCGCAGCACCCTGGCACAGGTCGTCAACAAGACCGAACCTGTCGCCGCAAACAGCTGAAAAGGCCCTGAGCACGATGCTTCAGATCGACCGATGGAAGCGCATCCTGATCTTCGGGATCTGCCTTCTGGGCCTGCTTTACGCATCGCCCAACGCATTCTACGCCCGCGTCGAGGCGCATAACGATGCCGTGGCCCAGATCGAGGCCACCGGCGTCGAGACGCCCGAACTGGTGGCGGCGCGTGACGGGTGGCCGTCGTGGATGCCGTCGCATCTGGTCAATCTGGGGCTGGACCTGCGCGGTGGCGCCCATCTGCTGGGCGAAGTGCAGGTCGATCAGGTCTATAAATCGCGCATGGATGCGCTGTGGCCTGAACTGCGCCGCGCGCTGTCGGATGCCCGCGACACCGTGGGGTCGGTCCGCCGTGCCGCCTCGCCCGACGGCGTTCTGGCGATCGAGATCGGCAATGCCGACCAGATGGCCGCCGCGACCCAGATCGTGCGCGGGTTTTCGACGCCCGTATCGACCCTGACCGGCGCGGGCCAGCAATCGCTGGCCATCAGCACCCAAGGGGCAACGCTGACCATCCAGCTGTCGGACGCCGAAAAGGCCGTGACCGACGACCGCACCATTCAGCAATCATTGGAGATCGTGCGCCGCCGCGTCGACGAGGTCGGCACTCGCGAACCCACTATCACCCGTCAGGGCGAGGATCGCATCGTGATCCAGGTGCCCGGTATCGGATCGGCCGCGGAACTCAAGGAACTGATCGGCACCACCGCGCAGCTGACCTTCAACCCGGTCGTGGGCTCTACCGCTGACCCGCAGGCCCAGCCCGGCGTCGGCCAGACCATCGCGCCGTCGATCGACCAGCCCGGCTTGTTCTACATCCTGGAACAAAGCCCCGTCGTCACCGGCGAGGATCTGGTGGACGCGCTGCCCGCCAGTGACGAGAACGGCCTGCCGTCCGTCAACTTTCGGTTCAACCCGACGGGTGCGCGGGCGTTCGGGGCCTATACCTCGGCCAATATCGGCCAGCCGTTCGCCATCGTGCTGGACAACCAGGTCATCTCGGCCCCTGTCATCCGCTCGGCGATCACCGGCGGGTCGGGACAGATCTCCGGCTCGATGGATTTCGATCAGGCGAACCAGCTGTCGATCCTGCTGCGCGCCGGCGCCCTGCCGGCCGAACTGACCTTTCTGGAAGAACGCACCGTCGGCCCCGAACTGGGTCAGGACAGCATCGAGGCCGGGCGCATCTCGGCCATCGTCGCCACCGGGCTGGTCGCGGCCTACCTGATCGCCAGCTATGGCCTGTTCGGGGTGTTCGCGTCCATCGCGGTCGGGGTCAACGTGATCCTGGTCCTGTCGATCATGGGCATGATGGGTGCCACGCTGACCCTGCCGGGCATCGCCGGCATCGTGCTGACCGTCGGCACCGCGGTCGATGCCAACGTCATCATCTTTGAACGCATCCGCGAGGAACTGCGCCGCGCCAAGCGTCCGTTCCGCGCCGTCGAGGACGGCTTCCGCGAGGCGATGAGCGCGATCATGGACGCCAACGTCACCGGGTTCATCGCGGCGGCGGTGATGTTCTACCTGGGGTCCGGCCCGGTCAAGGGCTTTGCCGTCACGCTGACCATCGGTCTGGTCACCTCGGTCTTCACGGCGATCTTCCTGACGCGCCTGATGATCCTCACCTGGCTGGAATGGCGCAAGCCTGCCCAGTTGAACCTGTAAGGGGGACGCAATCATGGCTTTCCGTCTGAAACTGGTCCCCGACGTCACCAAGATCGACTTTTTCCGCTGGCAATGGCTGACCGTCGGGATTTCGGCCGTGGCGGTTGTGGTGTCGATCCTGGCGACGATCTTCATGGGGCTGAACTATGGCATCGACTTTCGGGGCGGCACGACAGTCCGCACCGAAAGCACCACCGCGTTCGACATCGGTGAATACCGTCAGGCGCTGGACGGAATGGGCTTCAGCGACGTGGCCATCACCGAGGTGTTCGATCCCTCGTTCGGGGCCGATCGCCACGTCGCGCTGGTCCGCATCGGCACCACCGAAGAGGCGGGCTCTGTCTCTCCCGAACAACTGGCCGAGGTGCAGACCGCATTGCAGCAGGTCGATCCGCAGGTGACATTCGCCTCGGTCGAATCCGTTGGACCCAAGGTGTCGGCGGAATTGATCCGCACGGCCATCATGGCGGTCGCGGCGGCGACAGTCGGCATCCTTTTCTACATCTGGCTGCGGTTCGAATGGCAGTTCGCCATTGGCGCCGTGGTGTCGCTGTTGCACGATATAATCCTGACGGTCGGCATCTTTGCCGTGTTCCAGATGAAATTCGACCTGACGACCATCGCGGCGCTGCTGACCACGCTTGGTTTTTCAGTCAACGACACCGTCGTCGTCTTTGACCGGCTGAGAGAGAACCTGATCAAGTTGAAGACCATGAAACTGATCGATGTGATGAACCTGACCGTGAACGAGACGTTGTCGCGGACCGTGATGACCGCCGTCACGACCGCCATCGCACTGACCGCGATGCTGGTGTTGGGCGGTGATGTGGTGCGCGGGTTCGTCTTTGCGATGCTATGGGGCGTGTTCGTGGGCACCTATTCCACCGTCTACATCGCCAAGAGCGTGGTTCTGTGGCTGGGCGTGAAACGCGACTGGTCCAAGGACGGCAACGGTCCGAAAAAGAACCTGTCCCCCTTTGAGGGCGCAGAGGAGGTCTGATGCCTGCGTTAACGCCCACGGATTTCACCGGCCAGAACGCGGTGGACGGCTATGGCCCCGGGTTCTTCCGCATCAGCGGAAAGGTCCATCAGGGTCCGCAGGTCATCGAGGCCGACCGCGTGACCCCATGGGGCGGGCTGGACGATCCCGGCCCGCTGCTGGCGCTGGCCGGGCGGGTTGACGTGCTGTTCCTGGGCCTTGGCGCGCAGGTCGCCTATGCGCCCCGCGATCTGGCGGCACAGCTGGACGCGCTTGGCGTGCGGGTCGAGGCGATGGCCTCGGCCACCGCGGCGCGCACCTACAACGTCACCCTGTCCGAGGGGCGGCGCGTCGCCTGTGCCCTGATCCCCGTTTGAGCCTGCTGGCCGTCCATGACCTTGCCGTCGCGCGCGGCGGTCTGCGGACGGTCGAAGGCGTCAGCTTTGCGCTGGACCCCGGTCAGGCGCTGATCCTGCGCGGGCCGAACGGGCTGGGCAAGACCACGCTGCTGCGCACCATCGCGGGGCTGCAATCGCCGGTCGCGGGACGGATCGATATGGCCGACGACGCGGTCGCCTATGCCGCGCACGCCGATGGGCTGAAACCGGCCCTGACGGCGCGGGAAAACCTGACATTCTGGGCGCGTGTCTTTGGTGGGCAGGGCGTGGACCGCGCGCTGGCCGCGATGGACCTGACATCCCTTGCCGAACGCCCGGCGGCGGCGCTGTCGGCGGGCCAGAAACGCAGGCTGGGTCTGGCCCGGCTGCTGGTGACAGGCCGACCGCTGTGGGTGCTGGACGAGCCGACGGTCTCGTTGGATACCGCATCGGTCGCGCGCTTTGCGCAGGTGGTGGCCGATCATCTGGGACAGGGCGGCGCGGCGTTGATCGCCACGCATATCGACCTGGACCTGCCTGAGGCCCGCGTGCTGGACCTGACCCCGTTCCGTTCCCGACCGGGCACGCCCGTCACGCGGCCCTCCGGCTTCAACGAGGCCTTCGGATGATCGCGCTGCTGATCCGCGACCTGAGATTGGCCACGCGGGCGGGCGGCGGGTTCGGCCTGGGCGTGGCGTTCTTTCTGATCCTGTCGGCGCTGGTGCCTTTCGGGGTCGGCCCCGACCGCGCCACGCTGGCCCCCGTTGCACCGGGCATCCTGTGGGTCGGCGCGCTGCTGGCCTGCCTGTTGTCGCTGGACCGCATCTTTGCGCTTGACCATGAGGACGGCAGCCTGGACCTGCTGGCCACTGCCCCCCTGCCGCTGGAGGGCGCGGTCGCGATCAAGGCTCTGGCCCATTGGATCACGACCGGCCTGCCGCTGGTATTGGCCGCACCGCTATTCGGGGTGCTGCTGCACCTGCCGATGCAGGCGGGCCCGGCGCTGGTTCTGTCGCTGGCCTTGGGCACGCCGGCGCTGTCGATGCTGGGCGCGTTCGGGGCGGCGATCACGGTGGGTCTGCGCCGGGGGGGGTTGCTGTTGTCGCTGCTGGTCCTGCCGCTCTACATCCCCACGCTGATCTTTGGCGCCGAGATCACCCGCCGCGGGGCCGAGGGGCAGGCCATTGCCACGCCGCTGGTGTTTCTGGCAGGCATCACGCTTGCGGTGCTGGCGCTGATCCCGCTGGCGGCGGCGGCGGCGTTGCGGGTCAATCTGCGGTGAGATGCCCTTGAGGGCGCGTGGAAAACAGGGAATACACGGACACATGTCGATCTGGGAATATGCAAACCCCGCAAAGTTCATGCGCACCACCGACGGGGCCTTGCCCTGGCTGGTGGGCAGCGCGGCAATCTGCTGCGTGGGCGGGGTGGTCTGGGGGTTCCTGACGCCCCAGGATTTCAGGCAGGGATCGACGGTCAAGATCGTCTTTCTGCACGTCCCCGCCGCGATGATGGCCATCAACATCTGGGTGATGATGCTGGTCGCATCGCTGATCTGGATCATCCGTCGTCACCATGTCAGCGCCCTGGCCGCCCGTGCGGCCGCGCCCATCGGGGCGGTGATGACGCTGATCGCGCTGGCAACCGGCGCCATCTGGGGCCAGCCGATGTGGGGGACGTGGTGGGAATGGGACCCGCGGCTGACCTCGTTCCTGATCCTGTTTCTGTTCTACATCGGCTATATCGCGCTGTGGGCGTCCGTCGATGACCCGGACAGTGCCGCCGACCTGACGGGCGTCTTGTGCCTGGTGGGGTCGGTCTTTGCGCTGCTGTCACGCTATGCGGTGCTGTTCTGGAACCAGGGCCTGCATCAGGGGGCCAGCCTGTCCGTCGCGCCGGGTGAGCGCATGTCGGCCGTCTATCGCCACCCGCTGTATGTATCGATGTTGGGCTTCTTTCTGCTGACGCTGGCGCTGATCCTGATCCGCACCCGAACCGAAATCCGCAAGCGCCGCCTCGCCGCGCTGCAAGCCAGGGACATGCGCGCATGATCGATCTTGGACAGTATGCCGGGACCGTGCTGGCCGCCTATGTGGTCAGTGTCACGCTGATCGCGGGGCTGGTCTGGCACACCGTCGTCGCCAACGCCCGCGCCCGCCGCGCCCTGCAGGAGTTCGAGCGCAATGGCTAGGATCGCCCCCCTGATGCTCCTGCCTCCGCTGGCCTTTGCAGCGCTGGCCGCCACGTTCCTGTGGGGCATGAACCGCGACGATCCGGGCAGCGTGCCGTCCGCGATGATCGGACGACAGGCTCCATCGGTGCCCGCGACCACGCTGCCGGGCAAGACTCAACTGACCGATGCGATGCTGCGCGAACCGGGGGTCAAGCTGGTGAACTTCTGGGCCAGCTGGTGCCCGCCCTGCCGGATCGAACACCCGACCCTGATGGCCCTGTCCGAACAGTTGCCCGTCTATGGCGTCGATCTGCGTGACATCGACGCCAACGCGCTGGAGTTTCTGTCCGCGGACGGCGACCCGTTTGCCGCCATCGCGACCGACACGCGGGGCCGGTCGGCGATCGACTGGGGCGTGACCGCCCCGCCCGAAACCTTCATCATCGATGGCGACGGCACGGTGCTGTACCGGTTCGCCGGTCCGTTGGTCGACGCCGACTATCAGGCCCGTTTCCTGCCCGAACTGGAACGCGCGCTGGCGGATCAGGACTAGGCCACGCTTGCGCCGCGGCCCCGTGCGCGACATGCTGATCCAAAGGCATGCACAAACCGGGGAGACGGCAGATGACACGGACGGGACTGGCGCTGGCGCTGTTGATGGGCAGCGCGACATGGGGCATGGCCCAACAGGCAACCGATGCGATCGCGCCCGAGGGCGCATCCGGCACGCAGGTCGCGACCGAGGGGTTCGGCGATCTGACGCAGGCCGCTCGCGACGGGCTGGCCGCAAAGGCCGAGGGCCGTCCCGTCACCGCCCCCGACTGGATGATCACCGCCGCCCATCCGCTGGCCGTGCAGGCCGGTGCGCGCGTTCTGGAACAGGGGGGCAGCGCGGCGGACGCGATGGTCGCGGTCCAGGTCGTGCTGGGTCTGGTGGAGCCGCAAAGCTCCGGCCTTGGGGGTGGGTCGTTCCTGGTCTGGTACGACGCCGCCACGGGCGAGGTGACCACCCTCGACGGACGCGAGACCGCACCCATGGCCGCCACGCCCACGCTGTTCCAAGACGATGACGGCCAGCCGCTGGCGTTCATGGAGGCCGTCGTGGGCGGTCGATCCGTCGGCACCCCCGGCACGCCCCGCCTGCTGGAGGTCGCGCATCGCAAATGGGGCCGCGCCAATTGGTCCGGCCTGTTCCAGGACGGCATCGATCTGGCACAGAACGGGTTCACGGTTTCGCCCCGGCTGGCCTCGCTGGTCGCGTCCGAAGGCGATGCGCTGGCCCGCTATCCGGCCGCGACGGACTATTTCTTTCCCGACGGCCAGCCCGTCGCGGAGGGGGCAAGCCTGACCAACCCCGCCTATGCCGACACGTTGCGGATGCTGGCACGTGACGGTGCGGATGCGTTTTATGACGGTCCCATCGCGGACCGGATCGTTGCCGCGGTCCGCGGCGCCGAGGATAATCCGGGCATGCTGACGCGGGCCGATCTGGCCGCCTATCGCGTCGTCGAGCGTCCGGCGGTCTGCGTCGAATATCGGGCCCATGATGTCTGCGGCATGGGCCCGCCATCGTCGGGGGGGCTTACGGTGGGACAGATCCTGGGGATGCTGGGCGGCTTTGACCTGGCGGCCCTGGGCGCCGAAAGCCCCGAGGCTTGGCGCCTGATCGGCGATGCGTCGCGCTTGGCCTTTGCAGACCGGGGCCGATACATGGCCGATGCCGATCACGTGCCGATGCCGACCGAGGGGCTGATCGATCAGGCCTATCTGGACGAACGCGCGGCCCTGCTGCAGGGCGACGACAGCCTGCCCGAGGTCACCGCCGGCCAGCCCGGCTGGAGCCATGCCGGCCTGTGGGGTCAGGACAGTGCGCTGGAGCTGCCCTCGACCACGCATATCTCCATCGTGGACGGCGACGGCAACGCCCTGTCGATGACCACCACCATCGAGAACGGGTTCGGGTCGCGGGTCATGGCCGGGGGCTTCCTGCTGAACAACGAACTGACCGATTTCAGCTTTGAGACCCATGACGCCGACGGCTGGCCCATCGCCAATGCCGTGGCACCTGGCAAGCGTCCGCGGTCGTCGATGGCGCCGACCATCGTGCTGCGCGACGGGGCGCCCGCGATGGTGATCGGATCGCCGGGCGGCAGCCGGATCATCGGCTATGTCACGCGGGCCATCGTGGCGCATCTGGACTGGGGGATGGACATTCAGGCCGCGATGGGTGCGCCGAACCTGGTGAACCGTTTCGGGCCGATGGACGTGGAGGCGGGCCTACCCGCGGCCCTGACCGACGGGCTGACTGCCATGGGGTTCGAGTTGAACGAGATGGAGCTGACATCCGGCCTGCAGGGAATCGTCATCACGCCCGACGGGCTGGAGGGCGGCACCGATCCGCGCCGCGAAGGTGTCGCCATCGGCGGCTGATCCACGCCCCTGATGCACATGGACATGAAAAAACCCCCGGCGCAGTGCCGGGGGTTTTCGTTTGCATTGCTGCCTAATCAGGCGGCGGCGAGGTTGCGCAGCACATAGTGCAGCACGCCACCGTTCTTCAGATAGTCGATCTCGACTTCGGTATCGACGCGGGCCTTAAGCTGGACCGTCTTTTCGGTGCCATCGGCATAGCGGATCGTGCAGGGGACCATCGACAGCGGTTTGAAATCGCCCGCCAGCCCGTCGATCGTCACGACCTCGTCGCCGGTCAGGTTCAGCGAATGGCGGGTGTCGCCATTGGTGAACTCGAACGGGATGACGCCCATGCCGACCAGGTTGGACCGGTGGATGCGCTCGAACGATTCCGCGATCACGGCCTTGACGCCCAGCAGGTTGGTGCCCTTGGCCGCCCAGTCACGCGACGAACCGGCGCCGTATTCCTTGCCGCCGAACACCACCAGCGGGGTGTCCTGCTCGACATAGGACATCGCGGCGTCATAGATCGCCGCCTGATTGCCGGATGCGTCCTTGGAATAGCCGCCCTCGACCCCGTCCAGCATCTCGTTCTTGATACGGATGTTGGCGAATGTGCCGCGCATCATGATCTCGTGGTTGCCGCGGCGCGAGCCGTAGCTGTTGAAATCACGCGGCGCGACCTGACGTTCGGTCAGGTACTGGCCTGCCGGGGTTGTCGGCTTGAACGAACCGGCGGGGCTGATGTGGTCGGTGGTGATCATGTCGCCCAGCAGCGCCAGAACGCGTGCGCCCTTGACGTCGCTGATCGTGCCCGCATCCTTGGACATGCCCTGGAAATAGGGCGGGTTCTGGATATAGGTCGACGCGGCCGGCCAGTCATAGGTCTCGCTGTCGGTGATCTCGACGCCCTGCCACCGCTCGTCGCCCTTGAAGACGTCGGCGTATTTGGCCTGGAACATCTCACGCGTGACGATGGTGTCGACCAGATCCGCAACCTCCTTGGAGGTCGGCCAGATATCCTTAAGGTACACGGGCTTGCCGTCGGGCGTATGGGCCAGCGGATCCTTGGTCACGTCGATGTTCATGTCGCCCGCGATGGCATAGGCCACCACCAGCGGGGGCGAGGCCAGATAGTTCGCGCGAACATCGGGGCTGATGCGCCCTTCAAAGTTGCGGTTGCCCGACAGGACCGACACGGCCACCAGGTCGTTGTCATTCACCGCCTTGGAAATTTCGGGCTGCAGCGGACCAGAGTTGCCGATGCAGGTGGTGCAGCCGAACCCGACCAGGTTGAAGCCCAGGGCGTCCAGATCCTCCTGCAGGTTCGCGGCCTTGAGGTATTCCTCGACCACCTGCGAACCGGGTGCCAGCGACGTTTTCACCCAGGGCTTGCGGGTCAGGCCCAGGGCACGCGCCTTGCGGGCGACAAGGCCCGCAGCCATCAGCACATAGGGGTTCGACGTGTTGGTGCAGGACGTGATCGACGCGATCACGACCGAACCGTCACGCAGGATGTAATCCTCGCCCTCGACAGGTGCGCTGTTCAGGTGGCCGTGGCTGCCACCGGGAATTTCCTCGGGGGCGGGATCGGGGGATCCGGCCTCTTCGGTCATCTCGGCCTTTTCCTGAGCCGGCACGGACATCGCGGGACGGATGCCGCGGATGTATTCGCCGAACGCGGTCGCGGCCTCGGTCAGGGGCACGTGGTCCTGCGGACGCTTGGGGCCCGAGATCGCCGGAACGACGGTGCTCTGGTCCAGCGACAGAGTCGAGGAGTAGACCGGCGCATAGTCCGGGGTCCGCCAGAAACCGTTTTCCTTGGCATAGGCCTCGACCAGGGCGATGCGGTCCTCCTCGCGGCCGGTCTGACGCAGATAGCGCAGCGTCTCGTCGTCGATCGGGAAAAAGCCGCAGGTGGCGCCGTATTCGGGGGCCATGTTGGCGATGGTCGCGCGGTCGGCCAGCGGCATGTGGTCCAGGCCGGGGCCATAGAATTCGACGAACTTGCCGACGACGCCATGGGCGCGCAGCATCTGCACGACCTTGAGCACCAGGTCGGTGGCGGTCACGCCCTCGGCCAGTGCGCCGGTCACCTCAAAGCCCACGACCTCGGGGATCAGCATCGAGATCGGCTGGCCCAGCATCGCGGCCTCGGCCTCGATCCCGCCCACGCCCCAGCCAAGAACGGCCAGACCGTTGACCATGGTGGTGTGGCTGTCGGTGCCGACCAGCGTGTCGGGGTATGCGACGGTCGCGCCGGTCTGATCGGTGTCGGTCCAGACGGTCTGGGCCAGGTATTCCAGGTTCACCTGATGGCAGATCCCGGTGCCGGGCGGGACCACGCGGAAATTGTTGAACGCCCTCTGGCCCCACTTCAGGAACGTGTAACGCTCCATGTTGCGTTCATATTCCAGCTCGACGTTTCTCTGGAACGCGCGGGGGGTGCCGAATTCGTCGATCATCACCGAATGGTCGATGACCAGATCGACAGGGTTCAGCGGGTTGATCTGCTGCGGGTCGCCGCCAAGCGCCTTGATGCCGTCGCGCATCGCGGCCAGGTCGACCACGGCGGGAACGCCGGTGAAATCCTGCATCAGAACGCGGGCAGGGCGGTACGCGATCTCGCGGCTGCTGCGGCCGCCGTCGGTGGCCCATTGCGCGAACGCCTTGACGTCGTCGACGGACACGGTCCGGCCGCCATCCTCAAAGCGCAGCATGTTTTCCAGCACGACCTTGAGCGCGGCCGGCAGTTTCGAGAAATCGCCAAGCCCCGCCTCGGTGGCGGCAGCGATCGAGAAATAGTCGACGCTTTGGGCGCCCGCGCTCAGCGTGCGGCGCGTCTTGGCGGTATCGGTTCCGGTCTGGATGGGCATCAAGGCCTCCCTGTCTGCAAGAATGGATGGGTCTGGCGTGTGCCTTGCTTTGCCCGATCGCAGGGCATCGCGCAAGGGTTGCGTCACGAATTGTATGCGATTGCATACCATACCCCATCCTGTTGCTCAAGAGGCACGCACCCGGCTGGCGCGCGTGCTGACGAAGCCTTGATTTGGCCTTCCCCCCCACGGCCCGTTAACACATTGCATGTGAAACATGACGGGAAACATCCGATGGCCCTATGGCCCCGATCTGCATTGAGGCCGCGCCGCGGAATGGGCTGGGCCCCACTGGTCGTGGCGATGCTGGCCGTGGTGCCGGCAGCGGCGCAGGGTCCGGGCCATGCCGGCATGC
This sequence comes from Paracoccus sp. Ld10, assembly GCF_045064235.1. NCBI lineage: Bacteria > Pseudomonadati > Pseudomonadota > Alphaproteobacteria > Rhodobacterales > Paracoccaceae > Paracoccus > Paracoccus sp. Ld10. Next base: position 28,487 of record NZ_JBISHD010000029.1, read on the forward strand.
GGCCACAGGCACCGCTGATCACGGCCCCGGACGATCCGGGCAGGCAGATACCCTCGACGCTGTCGCTGACGGAATCGGGGGGCGTGAACGGGTTCGCCTCGGCCAATGATGCGCCGCCGGTGACCGCCGACCTGCCCTCTGCCAATCGGCCGGTGGTGGTCGAGCTGTTCACCTCTCAGGGGTGTTCGTCATGCCCGCCGGCCGATGCGATGCTGACGATGCTGGCGGGGCAGAACGACGTTCTGGCGCTGTCATATCACGTCGACTATTGGGATTATCTGGGCTGGGCGGACAGTTTCGCGCGGCCCGAATTCACCGAACGCCAAACTGCCTATGCCCATGCCGTTGGTGAACGTTCGGTCTATACGCCCCAAATCATCGTGGACGGACAGGACACAGCGGTCGCGCCGGGGCCTGCGCAGCTGATGGGACTGATCGACGCGCACCGCTTTGCCCCCGCGCAGGTCACCATCCAGCGTGACCGCACCGACATCGGCGAGACGATCGAGCTGCAGCCCCTGTCCGACCTGGGCGGCAAGATCGACGTCCTGCTGATCCGCTATGCGCCCGAGCGCCCCGTCGACATGACCGCCGGAGAGAACCGGGGCAAGACCGTCGTTTATACAAACGTCGTGCTGGCGATGCAGCATCTGACACGGTGGGATGGCCTGCAGCCGTTGCGTCTGACGGTGCGCGCCGATCTGGTCGGCGATGCCGCCTTTCCCGACGACACCCGCCACGCCCTGCTGGTCCAGCGGATGATGGGCAAGCGCGCCTTGCCCGGACCGATCGTGGCGGCGATCCGGCTGGACTGACACGCCGCGTCTTGCACATCCTGCAATCAGGGGCCATCAGGCGGCATGGGCGATTACATCATCCAGATTGCCGGGACCGAACAGGGAGCGCGGCTGGCGTCGATCCTGGCGATCACGGCGGCGTTTCTGCACGCGGTCTTCGGGGCATTGCAAAAGGGCCGGCACGACCCCTGGATCAGCCGCGCCGCGATCGACCTGTCCTATCTGATGCTGGCGCTGCCTGTGGCGCTGTTTCTGGTGCCCTGGCCCGATCCGCATCTGTGGCCGGTGCTGGCGGGCGCGATGGGCATTCACATCGCCTACAAGGTCGCGCAGGCGCGGACCTATCAGCGGGGTGCGTATACGGTCGTCTATCCGGTCGTGCGCGGCTCCGCGCCGCTGGTCGTGGTTCTGGTCGCGATGATCGTGTTCGACGAACGTTTCAACGCGGTGCAGTGGGTGGGACTGGCCATGCTGGTGGGCGGAATCTTCGGGCTGGCACTGAACAGCCTGCGCAAGCTGCAGGTGGGTCGCGACACGCTGGTTCCCGCGCTGGTCTGGGCGCTGATCACCGGGGTGACAGTCGCGGCCTATACGACCTATGACGCCTGGGGCATCCGGCTGGCCGCGAACCCGTTCACGTTTCTGGCATGGTTTTTTGTGCTGGACGGCATCTTCATGCCGCTGCTCAGCTGGCGATCTCTGGCCGCCCTGCCGCGTGCGGAGATCGCACCGCTGGCTGCGCGGGGGATGATCGGCGCGGTCGTGGCATTCGCCAGTTTCGGGTCGGTGATGCTGGCCACCCGCATCGACGAGGTGGGCCGCGCTGCCGTGTTGAGGGAAACCTCGACCGTGTTCGCCGCCCTTGTGGGCTGGGTGATCCTGGGCGAAAAGGTGGGGCCGCGGCGCGTCGCGCTGATGGCACTGATCGCGCTTGGCGCGGTGATCGTGGAATTCGCCGCCTGACGGGTGGCCACAAAAAGGCAATCGGGATGGAAAACACGAAACCCTGGGTCAAGCCGGCGCTGGAGTTCGGCCCCCTGATCCTGTTCTTTGCGGTGTTCATGCTGTATCGCAACGACACCGTGACGATCGCGGGGGAAAGCTATGGCGGGTTTATCCTGGCCACGCTGGCCTTCATTCCCGCGCTGATGCTGACCACCGCGATTCAGTGGCGCATCACCGGAAAACTGGCGCCGATGCAGGTCGCTACGCTGGTTCTGGTCATCGTCTTTGGCGGGTTGTCGGTCTGGCTGAACGATCCGCGCTTCTTCAAGCTGAAACCCACGATCATCTATCTGCTGTTCGCGGCCATTCTGGGCGTGGGCTTGATCCTGCGCCGCAACTGGCTGGGCGCGGTCCTGTCCGAGGCGTTGCCGATGGACGCCGAAGGATGGCGCAAACTGACACTGCGCATGGCGCTGTTCTTTGTGGCGCTTGCCATCGCGAACGAACTGGTCTGGCGCAACATGTCGGACAGCACCTGGGTCTGGTTCAAGACATTCGGCCTGCCGGTGCTGCTGTTCGCGTTCCTTTTGGGTAATGCCAAGCTGTATCGCGACCACGCCCTGCCTGCCAAGGACGACGGTCAGGCCTAGGCCCGCAGCCCGCCCAAAACGGCTGGTCCCGCCAGCAGCCGCGACCAGCGCGGCTGCGGCCGCAACGGCAGGTGATGGCGCAACAGGCCCAGAGGCAGCGCCCAGGGGTGGCACATTGCAGCGCGATAGAACGCAAACAATCCCTGCCGTTGATAGGGCGTCCAATGCGACATCAGCCGTGCCGCGCGGGCGGTGGGAAAGCCCAGTGTCTCCAACGCCTCCAGCGTGGCGGCATCGTCGATCTGCAGATCCACCCAGTTGGTGCGCGCCTGCGCCAGCCCCGCCCCAAGCGCCCGCCTGCGCCCGCGCGACAGCAGCTGTTCCAGCCCGAAATCGAACAGGTCGTTTTCGCGGGCGGTGACGTTGAGAACCTCTGCCATCCGGCCTGCGGGACTGTCCAGCGCGGTCATGGCCGTGTCCTGAAATTCGGCGGCGTTCAACAGGACGATCCGGCCGATGCTGCCCGGCGCGGCATGATCCAGCGCCTGCAGAGCCACCCGACCGCCAAGCGAATGCCCGATCAGCCCCACGGGCCGTCCCGCCACCGTCGCCAGGTCATTGATCAGGCCACCAAGGGTCGCCCCGGCCCATGCCGCGCGGTCATAGGCGTGGCGCAGCCGGCCCCGCGCCTCCCAGCCAAAGGCCAGTGCCAGACCTTCGGCCGGATCGCCGCAAAATCCCAACTGCTGCGGCCAGGATATCCCGCCTGGGCCGGGCGTGGGAGACAGGATATGGCGGTGCGGATCATGCGACGGATGGGCGGGGGAGTAGCGGTAACCGTGCAGCATCACCAGGATCGGCGCCCCTGCGGGCAACCGGCGCGCCGCCTCCCGCAGGGCAGGGGCCGCAGGCTGGTCGGCATCCATCCGCATCACGGGCATCGTGCTCTCCGTTCCCGGTCGATACCGGTATAGGGGCAGGGTGCGACGGTCGCGTGAAAAATCTGTTAATGCTGCGTGACAGTGCGCGGTTGCCGTAAAAACGCCCATGCCGGTCCGGGATCGTTTTCGGCATTGAATTTTGGTGGGTTTCCCCGCTATGTTGGCATCACGCGCATGGCCGCCCGCAACCGGGGGTTGCCACGCGCCGACAGTTTCGCAGCGCGGCACCTCTGATCCCGATATCCGGGCAGCCATGTGTCCCGCGGAAAACCAAGCCTCCGCCGCGCCACCGCTTTGCGGGACGGCGCAGGAGGTCAGATGAACAGCGGCCCCGCCTTGCGGCATCGGGCCATCCTAGGGAACAGACGCGATGACGCGCGCTTTGGACGGCAGACTTCGGGACGGGCGGGCAAGATGCCCCGTCGGACCGGACGTCTTCGACGGTGACGCGCCCGTGTCCATATCACACCGCAGACCGAACCGGGGGATGCCATTGGCGCCGCCCGGTCTTTGGCTGCGCGAAAGACACAACAATGGCAATGAAAATGCTGATCGACGCCACTCATGCCGAGGAAACTCGGGTGGTCGTGGTCGATGGAACCAAAGTCGAGGAATTTGATTTCGAGACAGCCAACCGGCGCCAGATCGCCGGGAACATCTATCTGGCCAAGATCACGCGGGTCGAACCCTCGCTGCAGGCGGCCTTTGTCGATTACGGCGGAAATCGTCACGGCTTTCTGGCCTTTGCGGAAATCCACCCGGATTATTATCAGATCCCCGCGGCCGACCGCGAGGCCCTGAAGGCCGAGGAACGCGCCGATGCCGAGGCCCAGGAGGCCGAGGAGGAGCGTGGCCGTTCGCGCCGCAAGCCCCGCGCCGAGGCGGTCGAACAGTCCGACGAGACGACGACCGACGATGCGGCCCAGGACGCCACCGACAAGGACGACGAGATCGAATCGGTCGCCGACGAGGACGTGACCGAGGAGGTCCGCGCGCCGCGCAAGCCGCGTGCCCGTCGCTATAAGATCCAGGAGGTCGTCAAGGTCCGCCAGATCATGCTGGTCCAGGTCGTCAAGGAAGAGCGTGGCAACAAGGGTGCGGCGCTGACCACGTACCTGTCGCTGCCCGGTCGTTACTGCGTCCTGATGCCCAACACCGCGCGTGGCGGCGGCATCAGCCGCAAGATCACCAATGCCGCGGATCGCAAGAAACTCAAGGACATCGCGGGCGAACTTGATGTGCCCAAGGGTGCTGGCCTGATCATCCGTACCGCGGGCAGCGAACGCACCCGTCTGGAGATCCGTCGCGATTACGAATACCTGCTGCGCCTGTGGGAGCAGATCCGCGACCTGACGTTCAAGTCGATCGCGCCGGCCGCCATCTATGAGGAAGGCGACCTGATCAAGCGCAACATCCGCGACCTGTATTCCAAGGACATCGACGAGGTCCTGGTCGAGGGCGAGCGCGGCTATCAGGCTGCGCGCGACTTCATGCAGATGATCATGCCGACGCATTCCGACAGCGTGAAGCATTACCAGGACCAGATGCCGCTGTTTGCGCGTTTCCAGGTCGAGAGCTATCTGGCGGGCATGTTCAACCCGGTCGTACAGCTGAAATCGGGCGGCTATATCGTCATCGGCATCACCGAGGCGCTGGTCGCCGTCGACGTCAACTCTGGCCGGGCCACCAAGGAAGGCTCGATCGAGGAGACCGCGCTCAAGACCAACCTGGAGGCTGCCGACGAGGTTGCCCGCCAGCTGCGTCTGCGCGATCTGGCCGGGCTGATCGTCATCGACTTTATCGATATGGACGAGCGTCGCAACAACGCCGCCGTGGAAAAGCGCATCAAGGACAAGCTGAAGTCCGACCGCGCCCGCATCCAGATCGGTCGTATCTCGGGCTTTGGCCTGATGGAGATGTCGCGCCAGCGTCTGCGTCCCGGCATGTTGGAATCGACCACGCAGCCCTGTGCGCATTGCCACGGCACCGGCCTGATCCGCAGCGATGACAGCCTGGCGCTGACCATCCTGCGCGCGATCGAGGACGAGGGAACGCGCAAGCGCTCGCGTGAGGTTCTGGTCAAGGCGCCTGTCGCCGTCGCCAACTTCCTGATGAACGCGAAACGCGAGCATGTCGCGGGGATCGAGGCCCGTTACGGCCTGTCCGTCCGGGTCGAGGCCGACCCGGCGCTGGTGTCGCCAGACTTTGCGATCGAGAAGTTCAAGACCGCGACCCGCGTGCTGCCCGAACCAAGCCATGTGCCCCTGGGCGTCAATGCCGACCTGATGGCCAGCATCGACGAAGAAGACGATACGGTCGTGGCCGAGCCGCAGGACGAACCCGCGGTCGAGGTCGCCGAGGCACCCGAAACCGAGCCGCGCGCCGAGCGTCCGGCCGATCCCGACGCCGATTGTGAGGGCCGTTCGCGCCGCCGCCGCCGTCGTCGTCGCCGCAAATCCGGCGACCGCCCCGAGGGCGAGGATCTGCGCGCCGACGACGACCAGGACGACGACGGAGAGGACCAGTCCGACGATGACGCAGCAGCACCCTCCGCGGAACCCGTCGCTGCCGATCAGGGCGAGGCCAATGCACCGCAAGCCGAGGGAGAGGCCGCGTCGGGCCGCACCCGAAGCCGTTCGCGCGGTCGGTCGCGGTCCAGAAAGCCCGTCGATGCTCAACCGTTGGCCGATGTCGTCGACCTGCAGGACAGCCAGGATGCCCGCGCAGACGCGCTGCCCGGTCTGAACGCCGCCCCGGTCCCCGCCGAAGCGGTGGCAGAGGCGCTGGTCGAAACCGCGGCTGCACCCGTTCAGGCGGAGCCGCAGGTCGAGGCCCTGTCCGAACCCGCCGCGCCGACCAAGCGCCGCGGTTGGTGGGCCGGCCGCTAAAGGCTGCAACACGAAAGGGGCGTGGTGCCAACACCGCGCCCCTTTTTACCACCCGGCCCACGCATCCGTGACGCGGTGACCCCTGTTCTTTGCATCGCCAACCGCTAAGGTGCCGCAATGTTGGGAATCGAACTTGCCACCGCCGCCTTCCTGCCCGCCGCCTTTGTGGCGTTGCTGGCGGGTTTCCTGTCGTTTCTGTCGCCCTGCGTCCTGCCGATCGTGCCGCCCTATCTGGCCTATATGACCGGCGTTGGGGTGAACGGGTTAAAGACCCGCGAACGCAGCGCCGTCGTGCCCGCGCTGTTCTTCGTGATGGGCCTGTCGACGGTCTTTCTGGTCATGGGGTTCGCGGCCTCCGCCTTTGGGCGGGCCTTCCTGCAGTACCAGGACATGCTGGCGCGCGCCGCCGGTTTCATGGTCGTGGTGATGGGCCTGCATTTCCTGCACATCATCCGCATCCCCATTCTGGACCACGAGGCGCGGATGCAGTCCGGCCAACAGGGCGGTGGCGCGACAGGTGCCTATGTGCTGGGCCTTGCCTTTGCGTTTGGCTGGACGCCGTGCATCGGCCCGCAACTGGGCATGATCCTGTCGCTGGCCGCCACCGGCGGGGAACTGTCGCGCGGGACCGGTCTGCTGGCAATTTACGCGCTTGGGCTGGGGATCCCGTTCCTGTTGGCCGCAATCTTCATCAACCGGGCCATCGGTCTGATGAACCGCGTCAAACCCTACCTCAAGACGATCGAACGGGTCATGGGTGCATTGCTGGTCATCGTGGGGGTCATGCTTTTGACAGGCGCATTTTCGGCCTTCAGCTTCTGGCTGCTAGAGACATTCCCGGCGCTTGCCACACTGGGCTGACGCGCACTGCCTTCACGTTCCGGCATGGCCCCCCGTTCAGGCTCAATCTGTGGTAGCGCGTCTGCGACAATCGCGCTATCCTTGGCGGCAGATCCGGGAAAACCGGACAAGACAGAGGCAGTGACGGCGGTATTCCCATGACCGAGATGGTCTTCGGCACGACGCCCGTTCGGGCGGGCGATCCGATTCTTCCACGCTGGTGGCGGACCCTGGACAAGTGGTCGTTGACCTGTGTCCTTGGCCTGTTCGCCATCGGCCTGTTGCTGGGGCTGGCCGCGTCGGTGCCCCTGGCGGAAAAGAACAACCTGCCGCGGTTCTATTATGTCCAGCGGCAGATGGTGTTCGGGTCGATGGGCCTGTTCGTGATGCTGGTCATCTCGATGCTGAACCCACGCCAGATCCGCCGTATCGGCGTTCTGGGCTTTGCCGTGTCCTTCCTGTTGATCCTGGCGCTGCCGGTCATCGGCACCGATTTCGGCAAGGGCGCGACGCGGTGGCTCTCCCTCGGCTTTGTCTCGATCCAGCCGTCAGAGTTTCTGAAACCGGGCTTCGTGGCGCTTTGTGCATGGTTCATGGCCTCGGCACAGGAACCGGGCGGTCCCCCGGGGCGCGCCTATTCCTTTGGCGCGGCCATGACCATCGTCATCCTGCTGGCATTGCAGCCAGACTTTGGACAGGCATCGCTGGTGCTGTTTTCCTGGCTGGTCATGTACTTCGTCGCCGGATCGCCGGTCATTCTGATTGTGGGTGTCGCGGGGCTGGCCGGCATGGGCGGGTTGTTCGCCTACAACGCCTCGGAACACTTTGCCCGCCGGATCAACAGCTTTCTGTCGTCCGAAATCGACGCCAACACCCAAATCTATTTCGCCACCAACGCCATTCAGGAAGGCCGTTTCTTCGGCGTCGGCGTGGGTGAGGGGACGGTGAAATGGTCGCTGCCGGATGCGCATACCGACTTCATCATCGCCGTCGCGGCCGAAGAGTATGGCTTCATCATGGTGCTGGCCATCATCATTCTGTACATGACCATCGTCATGCGCTCGCTCTTGCGGCTGGTGCGGGAACGCGATCCGTTCGCGCGCATTGCGGGCACGGGGCTGGCCTGCGCCTTTGGCGTTCAGGCGCTGATCAATATGGGCGTCGCGGTGCGTCTGCTGCCCGCCAAGGGGATGACGCTGCCCTTTGTCAGCTATGGCGGCTCGTCGCTGATCGCATCAGGAATCGCGGTCGGCATGCTGCTGGCGTTGACCCGCACCCGCCCACAGGGCGAGTTCGCCGAAATCCTGCGCCGAGGCCGCTGATGACCGCACCCCTTGCACTGATCGCCGCCGGAGGCACCGGCGGCCACATGTTTCCGGCCCAGGCATTGGCCGAACTTCTGCTGGACCGGGGATGGCGGGTCAAGCTGTCCACCGACGACCGCGGCGCGCGCTATGCCGGGGGCTTTCCGGCGGCTGTCGAACGCCAGGTCGTGCGGTCCGCTACCACGGCGCGCGGCGGTCTGTCGGGCAAGCTGGTGGCGCCGTTCACGATCGCTGCAGGGGTCCTGGCTGCCCGCCGGGCCTTCAGGCGCGACCGCCCGTCGGTCGTGATCGGCTTTGGCGGCTATCCGACCATTCCGGCGCTGTCGGCGGCGCATCTGCTGGGCCTGCCGCGGATGATCCACGAACAGAACGGCGTCATGGGTCGTGTCAACCGGCTGTTCGCGGCGCGCGTGCACCGCATCGCCTGCGGCACCTGGCCCACCATCCTGCCGCAGGGCATCGCGGGCCAGCATGTCGGCAACCCGGTCCGCGCCGCCGTGCTGGACCATGCCGCTAGCCCCTATCAGGCGCCGGGTGCGGGTCCACTGAGCATGCTAGTCATCGGCGGCAGCCAAGGCGCGCGCGTCCTGTCACAGGTGGTGCCCGCGGCCATCGCCGCGCTGCCTGTGGAGCTGCGCACGCGCCTGCAGGTCAGCCATCAGGCTCGCCCCGAGGATGCCGACCACGTCACCGCCGCCTATGCCGCAGCCGGCATCGCGGCCGAGGTGCAGCCCTTTTTTACCGACGTCCCGGACCGCATCGACGCCGCCCATCTGGTGGTCAGCCGGTCGGGCGCATCGTCGCTGGCCGACATCACCGTGATTGGTCGCCCGGCGATCCTGATCCCCTTTGCCGCCGCCACCGGCGATCACCAGACCGCGAATGCGCAGGCGCTGGCCGATGCCGGTGCGGCGCATGTCCATCCTGAATCCGTGCTTGACGCGGACAGCCTCACGCGCGACATCCGCGCGATCCTGACGGACCCCGCCCAGGCCACGGCCATGGCGCAGGCGGCCCTGACCTTGGCGCGCCCCGACGCGGCGCGCCGCCTGTACGACCTTGTCGAGGAGATCACCCGATGAACGCAGCGACGAAACTGCCCGGAGAGCTGGGCCCCATCCATTTCGTGGGCATCGGCGGCATCGGCATGTCGGGCATCGCCGAGGTGCTGCTGACCCTGGGCTATCGCGTCCAGGGCAGCGATTCCAAGAAATCCAAGATCACCGACCGGCTGGAGACCCTGGGCGCCACCGTCTTCGAGGGCCAGAGCGCCGAAAACGTGGCCGGCGCAGGCGTCATCGTCATCTCGACCGCGATCAAGAAGGGCAACCCCGAACTGGAAGAGGCCCGCCTGCGCGGCCTGCCCATCGTGCGCCGCGCCGAGATGCTGGCCGAACTGATGCGCCTGAAATCGAACATCGCCATCGCGGGCACGCATGGCAAGACGACGACGACCACGATGGTCGCCACGCTGCTGGACGCGGGTGGGCTGGACCCGACCGTGATCAATGGCGGCGTCATCCACGCCTATGGGTCGAATGCGCGGGCCGGTGCGGGCGAATGGATGGTGGTCGAGGCCGACGAATCCGACGGCAGCTTCAACAGGCTGCCCGCCGACATCGCCATCGTCACCAATATCGACCCCGAGCACATGGAGCATTGGGGCAGCTTTGATGCGCTGCGCCAGGCGTTCACAAAATTCGCGTCGTCGGTGCCGTTCTACGGGCTGGCAGTCTGCTGCACCGACCACCCCGAGGTTCAGGCCCTGGTCGGGCGTCTGACCGATCGGCGCGTGGTGACATTCGGGTTCAATGCGCAGGCCGACGTGCGTGCGGTGAACCTGACCTATGCCAAGGGCATCGCGCATTTCGACATTGCCCTGCAGGGCGAGGCGACCGACGGCCCGATCCCGATGATCGAGGGCTGTACCCTGCCGATGCCGGGCGATCACAACGTGTCGAACTGTCTGGCCGCCGTGGCCGTGGCGCGCCATCTTGGCATCAAGAAATCCGAGATCCGCGAGGCGCTGGCGAAATTCGGCGGCGTGGGCCGCCGCTTTACCCGCGTGGGCGAAATCAACGGCGTGACGATCATCGACGATTACGGCCACCACCCCGTGGAGATCGCCGCCGTCCTGAAGGCCGCGCGTCAGGCCAGCAGCGGCCGCGTCATCGCGGTTCATCAGCCGCACCGTTATTCGCGCCTGTCGAGCCTGTTCGAGGATTTCTGCACCTGCTTCAACGAGGCCGACGTGGTGGCCATCGCCGACGTCTATTCGGCCGGTGAGGAACCCATTCCCGGCGCCTCGCGCGATGATCTGGTGGCCGGGCTGATCGCGCATGGCCACCGCCACGCCCGCGCCATCCTGTCCGAGGATGACCTGGTCCGACTGGTTCGTGAACAGGGGCGGCCCGGCGATATGGTTGTCTGTCTGGGCGCGGGCACGATCTCGACCTGGGCCAACGCGCTGCCGGCGCGATTGCTGGGCGAGGCCGCGTGACAAGAACCCCCGACCCGGCGATCATGCCGCTGCTGGCCCTTGTGGTGGCTGTCGTCTGGCTGGCGCTGTCCTGCCTGACGCCGCGCCTGCAGCGCCGCGGACAGCGCCGTGCCAGTCGGGCGCTGGTGCTGGCCGGGGTGCCTGTTCTGGGGTGGTTGACGCTGGAATGGGGGCCCGGACTGGGTGTCCTGGGCTTTGGCATGGGCCTGCTGATGTTGCTGACCCGCCCGACCGCGCGGCGTCCTGTCCCGCCGGTGCCCGCGTCCGCCCCGATGAACACGCCCGAAGGACAGCGATGAACCCATGGCTTGTTGCGGCCCTGTGCCTGTCCGGCGCCGGTGTCATAGCCTGGGGCAGCGCGCGTCTGAACCTGCGTTGGCCGCTGTTGGTGCTGTCGGCCCTGTTGGCGGCAATCGCAATACAGCTTTTTCTGGCGGCGCAGGGGCAGGGGGGCTTTCACGATCTGGCGGCCGTCGTCGCCCAGAGTTTCACCGTCCTGCCGGCGTTGCTGGGCGCTGTGATGGGCCTGTGCGTGGCACGGGTTCGCGGGCATCACCTGGCGTGGCGCAGCCTACACTTGCTGCTGACGCTGGCCGCAATGGTGACCGCAGGGCTGGCAGTGGCGGCGACGCTGATCCTATAGCCCCGTGGTTGACGGGGGGGGCGCGGCTGGATACCACCCGTCGCCATGAGCATCGACCTTCCCACCCCCCGCGGCAGCCTGATCCCTGACAGAACCCTTGACGGCCTGACGTGGTTGCGTGTCGGCGGCCCTGCCGACTGGCTGTTCCAACCTGCGGACGACGACGACCTGGCCGATTTCCTGTCCGCGCTGGACCCTGCGGTTCCGGTTTTTCCGATGGGCGTTGGCAGCAATCTGATCGTGCGGGACGGTGGTATCCGCGGCGTCGTGATCCGCCTTGGCCGGGCATTCAACAGCGTCGAGATCGACGGGGACACCGCTGTCGCCGGTGCCGCCGCGCTGGATGCGCAGGTGGCCCGACGCGCGGCGGAATCGGGGCTGGACCTGACGTTCTTGCGCACCATTCCCGGCAGTATCGGCGGTGCCGTACGCATGAACGCGGGCTGCTATGGCAGCTATGTGGCCGATCATCTGATCGACGCACAGGCTGTAACGCGGCAGGGGGCGCGTATCACGCTGACGCCGGCCGACCTGCACTTCGGCTATCGCGAGACGCATCTGCCCGCCGATTGGGTCATCACCAGCGCCCGGTTGCGTGCCAGCCGCGGTGACCCCGACCGCCTGCACGCCCGGATGGCTGACCAGCTGGCCCGCCGCGACGAGAGCCAGCCGACACGCGAACGCAGCGCCGGATCGACGTTTCGCAACCCGGCAGGCTTCAGTTCGACGGGTCAGGCGGACGATGTGCACGATCTGAAGGCATGGTCGCTGATCGACCGGGCCGGCCTGCGCGGTCACAGCTGGGGCGGCGCGCAGATGTCCGAAAAGCACCCCAATTTCTTGCTGAACACCGGTGGCGCCACCGCCGCCGAGCTGGAGGCACTGGGCGAACTGGTCCGTCGCCGCGTGCTGGAGGAAAGCGGTCACGACCTGCAATGGGAGGTCATCCGCGTCGGTGAACCCGGTCCCGACGCGGACTGACGCCAGCCCAGCAACATTCCGCGCGCACAGCTGAAATTCAGCTTTTGTGGTTCGCGCTTTGCGCGTATCCTGTGGCGACATGACGCCCCCGTTAAAGGGAGCGCGGACCAGATCAAGCCCGGATCAACCGGGCACGAAAGGCGAAAAGTGGCGGGCAGGTCGAGCAGGACAGTCCACTCGGTCGCTGTTCTGATGGGCGGACCCTCGGCTGAACGCCAGGTGTCGCTGTCGTCGGGGCGCGAATGCGCGGATGCGCTGCGGGTGGCAGGATATCAGGTGACCGAGATCGATCTTGGCACCGCGCGCGGGGACGAGATCGTCCGCCGTCTGGCCGATGCGTCCCCCGATGTCGTGTTCAACGCCCTGCATGGCCGATGGGGAGAGGATGGCTGCGTCCAGGGTCTGCTGGATTGGCTGGACCTGCCTTACACCCATTCGGGCGTGCTGGCATCGGCGCTGGCGATGGACAAGACCCGCGCGAAGCAGGCGTTCCGCACAGCCGGCCTGCCGGTCGTGGAAAGCGTGATCGCCGACGCGGCCGAGGTGCGCCTGCGCCACGTCATTCCGCCCCCCTATGTGGTCAAACCCAATGACGAAGGCTCATCCGTCGGCGTCTATATCGTCCATGACGGCACCGATCAGCCGCCTGCGCTGTCGTCGGACATGCCCGACCGCGTGATGGTCGAGACCTATGCGCCCGGACGCGAGTTGACGACCACGGTGATGGGCGACCGCGCCCTGGACGTGACAGAGATCCTGACCAGTGGCTGGTACGATTACGCCGCGAAATACACCGTGGGCGGGTCGCGCCACGTGATCCCCGCGGACATCCCCGACGACATCCGCGCCGCCTGCCTGGAGATGGCCGTCCGCGCGCATCGCGCGTTGGGGTGTACCGGCCTGACGCGGACCGATTTCCGGTGGGACGAGGCGCGTGGACTTGACGGGTTGATCATCCTGGAGGTGAACACCCAGCCCGGCATGACGCCGACCAGTCTGGCGCCCGAACAGGCGGCCCATGCCGGCATCGACTTTCCCGCGCTGATGCGCTGGATGGTGGAGGACGCGCTGTGCCGGTCGTGATCGATCACCGCCCCGGCAAGCAGATCACGCCACCGCCCGCGCGGCAGCGCCGCGACCCCGCACCATCGCGTCTGAAGTATCGTCTGGAGCGGATGTGGCTGACGCCGCTGTATCGTCGGGTGCTGCGTGTGGGTCTGCCCGCCTTTGCCATCGCGATGGTCGCCGGGCTGTGGCTGGCTGACGAGGATCGGCGCGCGGCCCTAACAGGCACGGTCGCCAGCGCGGTGACCAAGGTACAAAGCCGCGACGAATTTCAGGTCCGCATCATGACGATCGAGGGTGCGACCCCGGTGGTCGACCGCGCGCTGCGGGCGATGCTGCCGGTGGACCTGCCGGCATCCAGCTTTGACATCGACCTTGCGGCGCTGCGCCTGCAGGTTTTGCAATTGGATGCGGTCGAATCCATCGATCTGCGGATCAAACCGGGCGGCATCCTGTCGGCGGTGGTCACAGAGCGCGAACCGGCGATCCTGTGGCGGCACGCGCGTGGCATCGACATGCTGGATCAGGGCGGTCACCGCGTGGCCAGCCTGACCTCTCGCGAAGTGCGCTCCGACCTGCCGCTGATCACCGGAGAGGGTGCCGATCTGGCCACGACCGAGGCGCTGGCGCTGTTCGACGCGGCCGGCCCGATCCTGCCGCGCGTGAGGGGCCTCGTGCGGCGCGGCGAACGGCGGTGGGACCTGGTGTTGGATCACGGCCAGCGCATCCTGTTGCCCGAAACCGGTGCGGTGATCGCGCTGGAGGCCGCCATCGCGATGGACCGGGCCGAGGACATGCTGGGCCGCGACATCGACATCGTCGATCTGCGCGACCCGACGCGGCCGGTCCTGCGGTTGGGGATCGACGCGCGCAACACGATCCGGACGGCGCGCGACCTGCCGCTGCTGGCACCCGATGGCAGCGTGCTGCCCGATGACGACAAGACGGAGGGCTGAGGAATGGCGGACTTGTATCAGACGCAGCGCGCGATGCGAAACATCCGCCGGGCGGCCCTGCAGCGGGGCGTGATCGGCATCCTGGACATCGGCACGTCCAAGATCGCCTGTCTGGTCCTGCGGATCGACGGCAACGGCACATTCCGCGAGACGGACGGCGTCGGCCCCATGGCGGGGCAGGTGAATTTCCGCGTGATCGGCGCGGCCTCGACCCGGTCACGCGGCATGCGCCGCGGCGAGATCGAGACGATGGCGGAAACCGAACGCGCCATCCGCACCGTGGTCGCCGCCGCGCAAAAGGTGGCGGGCGTGCGCGTCGATCACGTCATCGCCTGCCTGTCGGGCGGGCGCCCCGCGTCCTATGGCCTGGCCGGAGAGATCGTGCTGGAATCGGGCAAGGTCGGCGAACATGACGTGGCATCGGTGCTGGCCGCCTGCGATGCCCCCGATTTCGGCCGCGGCCGCGAGGTCCTGCATGCGCAGCCGGTGAATTTCGCCGTCGACAACCGCAGCAACCTGGCCGATCCACGCGATCATCTGGGCAACAAGCTGTTCTGCGACATGCATGTTCTGACGGTCGACGGCGATTGCGTCGGCAACCTGGTGCAATGCATCCGGCGGTGCGATCTGGAGCTGGCGGGGATCGCGTCCGCACCCTATGCCTCGGCGCGTGCATCGCTGGTCGAGGACGAACAGGAGCTGGGCGCGGCCTGCGTCGATTTCGGGGGCGGTGGCACCGGTGTGTCGATCTTTGTCAAAAAGCATATGATCTTTTCGGATCACGTGCTGATCGGCGGCAACCTGATCACCCAGGACATCGCGCAAGGGTTGCGCGTCACCCTGCCGATTGCAGAGCGACTGAAGACACTCAATGGCGGCGTCGAGGCGACGGGCCGCGACGACCGCGACATGATCGAGGTCGGCGGCGAGACCGGCGACTGGGAGGCGGATCGCCGTCAGGTCAGCCGCGCCGACGTGATCGGCGTCATGCGCCCCCGCGTCGAAGAGATCCTGGAGCATGTCCGCGAAGTGCTGGACGCCGCGGGGTTCGATTGGATGCCCAGCCAGCAGATCGTGCTGACCGGTGGTGGCAGCCAGATCCCCGGCCTAGATGGCTTGGCGACGCGTATCCTTGGGCCGAATGTCCGCTGTGGCAGGCCGCTGCGCATCGACGGGCTGGCCCATCAGCTGACCGATCCCAGCTTTTCCAGCGCGGTCGGGCTGGCCCTGTTCGCGGCCCATCCGCAGGATGAGTGGTGGGATTTCGAGATGCCCGCCGACCGTTATTCCGCCCGCAGCCTGCGGCGCGCCTATCGCTGGTTCAAGAACAACTGGTGATTGCGACAGCTTGGTCCTGTGCCATGGTAGGGGGATCCCCACCATATTCAGAGGACATGGCAAGATGCCGCCTATTTCAAGGGATGCACCGCCAGATTTTGCAGAACGCCCGGCTTTTTCGGGTGACGGAACTGGCGCGAATTGTTACGGTAACCATCAAGAAATGGGATTCGAGCGGCACACCCGCCTCCCCAATGCAAGCAGCGGTAACAGGCGGACACCATGAACCTCAATCTGATGATGAATGACGAAGAAGAGCTGAAGCCGCGCATCACCGTCTTCGGTGTCGGTGGTGCGGGTGGCAATGCCGTCAACAACATGATTCAGAAACAGCTCGACGGGGTCGAGTTCGTGGTGGCCAACACCGACGCGCAGGCGTTGCAGCAGTCCAGCGCAACGTCGCGTATCCAGATGGGCCCCAAGGTCACCGAAGGGTTGGGCGCGGGTGCCAAGCCGACAATCGGTGCCAAAGCCGCCGAGGAGACGATCGAGGATATCGTCGATCACCTGATGGGCGCGCATATGTGTTTCATCACCGCCGGAATGGGCGGCGGTACCGGTACCGGCGCCGCGCCGATTATCGCGCAGGCGGCGCGCGAGATGGGTATTCTGACCGTCGGTGTCGTGACCAAGCCGTTCCAGTTCGAGGGCACCAAGCGGATGCGCCAGGCCGAGGAGGGCGTCGAGGCCCTGCAGAAGGTCGTGGACACGCTGATCATCATTCCCAACCAGAACCTGTTCCGTCTGGCCAACGAAAAAACCACGTTCACCGAGGCCTTTGCGATGGCCGATGACGTGCTGTACCAGGGCGTCAAGGGTGTGACCGACCTGATGGTTCGGCCTGGCCTGATCAACCTGGACTTTGCCGACGTGCGCGCCGTGATGGACGAGATGGGCAAGGCGATGATGGGTACCGGCGAAGCCTCCGGCGAGAACCGCGCCCAGGAGGCCGCCGAACGCGCCATCGCCAACCCGCTACTGGACGAGATCAGCCTGAATGGCGCCCGCGGCGTGCTGATCAACATTACCGGCGGCTATGACATGACCCTGTTCGAGCTGGACGAGGCTGCCAATGTCATCCGCGACAAGGTCGACAGCGATGCAAACATTATTGTCGGTTCGACGCTGGACCCGGACATGGACGGAGCGATCCGCGTGTCGGTCGTGGCGACCGGTATCGACGCCGCCGCCGCAGTGGCCGAAGTTCCCTCGCCCCGCCGCAGCATGGCTGCGCCGTTGACGCAGAACCCGCAGGTCGCAGCAACGGCCGATGAACAGCCGGCGATCCCGTCGCGTCGCGTGGCGCCCCCGGTCGCCAGTGCCGCCGAAACGCCGCGCAGCGAGGCGCCCCGCCACGAGACGCGTGCGGATGAGGACATGCCGCAGCCTGCGTACCAGCCCAAAGACAACGCTCGTCAGACCGCTGTCCGGATCGAAGACGACGCATCGGCATTTGTCGCGCCCCGTGCGCCGCAATCCCCGCGCGCCGGGCAACCTGCGCCCGAAGTGATGGATCGCCTGCGTCGGGCCGTGGACAACCACGGTCGCGCGCCTGCGCAGCCGCAGCAACAGCCCGCCCAGGGTGCCAACAGCCGGATGAGCGGCCTTGGCCGGATGTTGGAGCGCATGGCAGGCCACGGCAACGATCAGCCGGGCGCCGGCAAACCGGCCGCTTCGTCGATCGCAGAGCGTGTGAACGAGCGTGTCGCGGTGCGTGCGCGTCAGGACACGGATTTTGACGATCTGGCCAGCCCGGATACCAGCGGCAAGGATAATGTCGAAATTCCGGCTTTCCTGCGCCGTCAGGCTAACTGACCAGCATCACAAAACCGACACATCCACAGGTTGAGGGGTCGCTGCGAGGCGGCCCTTTTTCGTTTTTAAACAAGCATCTTATCCAGATTTTCTGTGTGTTCCGGCGACGGCATGCGTGAATGTTTCACCCCGTTACAAAACGTTAATTGAATGCGTTTGACGCCGGACCTAGCTGGAGTGACAGACGAGGCAACATCGCCTCGCGACGAATCCGAAGGCAGGCAGACCATGCAGGCGACGCTGAAAGACACCGTGATACTTCAGGGCGTTGGGCTTCACTCCGGTGCGCCTGCGCGTCTGGTCATGCATCCCGCACAGCCCGGCCACGGTATCGTTTTCCGTCGGACAGATTTGTCACCTGCGGTCGACATCCCCGCGCTGTGGGATCACGTGACCCCATCCAAGCTGTGCACCTTGCTGGATAACGGCAAAGGCGTAACCCTGTCGACTGTCGAGCATGTGATGGCCGCACTGGCAGGCACTGGCATCCACAATGCGCTGATCACCGTCGACGGCCCGGAAATTCCGATTCTGGACGGTTCTGCCGCGCCGTTCGTCGATGCGATTCTGGATACCGGCATTGCCCGCCAGGCCGTCGCATTGCGCGCGATCCGTGTCCTTCGCACGGTCGAGGTGCGCGAGGGTGAGGCTTATGCACGCCTGTCGCCTGCCGATCACCTTGAGATCGACTTCGAGATCGATTTCACGGACGCCGCGATCGGTCATCAGGAAAAGCGTCTGGACATGGCCAACGGCGCGTTCTTGCGCGAACTGGCCGACAGCCGCACCTTTTGCCGCGCATCCGACGTCGAGGCGATGCGTCGCAACGGTCTGGCCCTTGGGGGCACCTATCTGAACGCTGTGGTGGTCGATGGCGGCCGCGTGCTGTCGCCGGGTGGCCTGCGCCACGCGGACGAGGCCGTGCGCCACAAGATGCTGGACGCCACCGGCGATCTGGCGCTGGCTGGTGCGCCACTGCTGGCGCGCTATACCGGGCATCGTGCGGGCCATGCGATGACGAACCGCCTGTTGCGGGCGCTGTTTGCAGACCCAACCGCATGGACGTGGGAGCGGTGCACCCCAGAGCTGGAAAACCGTCTTCCGGGTGCAGGGGTCGCCAACTATGCGCGTCCTGAACTTGCGGCATCTTTTGCTGCCGAGTGACAACGCGCGACACCGGGTTCTTGGCCGAAATCGACGGATTGCCATTTTGCGCCCCCTGATGTTCTGTGCTAGAGGAACCCGGCAGCGCCGCCCGCAAGCGGACAGCGCATCGACAAATCGTAGGGCAGGATAAAGATGGCGGGCTCGAAAATCTCGGCTTCGGTGGTGGCTGCGGTGCTGGCGGGTTTTGTCCTGACCGGCTGCGGCGGCAACCGGAACGCGGCGCAACAGCAGAATCTGGACCGCTATACCGCCGATGAAATCTACAAGCGTGGGGAATTCGAGCTTGAGAACAGCGGCGATCCCGAGGATGCGGTCGTCTATTTCAGCGAAATCGAGCGGCTGTACCCTTATTCCGAATGGGCCAAGCGTGCGTTGATCATGCAGGCTTATGGCAACCACAAAGCGGGCAATTACGAAGAAGCGCGCGGGGCCGCGCAGCGGTTTCTGGACACTTATCCGACGGACGAGGACGCGGCCTATGCGCAGTACCTGTTGGCGTTGTCCTACTATGATCAGATCGACGACGTGGGCCGTGACCAGGGCCTGACGTTCCAGGCGCTGCAGGGCCTGCGGACAGTGATCGAGCAGTATCCCGACAGCGAATATGCCCGCAGTTCGATCCTGAAATTTGACCTGGCCTTTGATCATCTGGCCGCAAAAGAGATGGAGATCGGGCGTTATTACCTGAAACAGGGTCATTACGTCGCATCCGTGAACCGCTTTCGTGTCGTCGTCGAGGAATTCCAGACCACCACCCAGACACCCGAGGCTTTGCTGCGGCTTGTCGAGGCGTATCTGGCCCTTGGCCTGTTGGACGAGGCGCAGACCGCAGGTGCGATCCTGGGTCACAACTTCCAGTCCTCGCCTTTTTATGATGATGCGTTCCGGCAATTGCGCGGCCGTGGTCTGTCGGCCGAGGTGCAGGGTGACAGCTGGCTGACCAACGTCTATCGCCAGACCATTCAGGGACGTTGGCTGTAATGCTGGTCGCGCGCAGGGGTCTTGGCCCATGCTGAGATCGCTGGACATCCGCGACATGCTGCTGATCGACCGGCTGGCCCTGTCGTTCGGCCCCGGTCTGAACGTGCTGACGGGCGAAACCGGGGCAGGCAAATCGATCCTGCTGGACTGCTTGGGTTTCGTTCTGGGATGGCGCAGCCGCGCCGAACTGGTCCGCCAAGGTGCTGCGCAGGGCGAGGTTCAGGCTGTGTTCGACCTGCCGGCGTCACACCCCGCACGCGCCCTGCTGGCCGAGGCGGGGATCACCATCGACGACGACGAACTGATCCTGCGCCGGGTCAACGGGTTGGAAGGTCGCAAGACCGGCTGGGTGAACGACCGGCGCGTCTCGGGCGAGGTGCTACGAAATCTGTCCGAGGTTCTGGTCGAACTGCACGGACAGCATGACGACCGCGGGTTGCTGAACCCGCGCGGTCACCGCACTCTGCTGGACGCGTTCGGCGCGATGGACATGACGGCGGTCCGCCGGACATGGGCCGCCCGGCGTGAGGCCGCTCGCGCGCTAGCCGATGCCGAAACCGCAGTGGCTGCCGCTCGCCAGGAGGAGGAGTTCCTGCGCCACGCCGTGGCCGAACTGGACAAGCTGGCCCCCGAGCCCGGCGAAGAACAGCGCCTGGACGTTGCCCGGCGTGCCATGCAGGGTGCCGAGCGTATCCGCGATGATGTGGCCCGTGCCCTGCAGATGCTGGCCGGAGATGGCGCCGAAGGCGCTATGGTCGATGCCGCGCGCTGGCTGGAGGGCGCGTCCGAGCAGGCCGACGGTCGCCTTGACGCACCGCTGGCCGCGCTGTCGCGTGCGCTGATCGAACTGGGAGAGGCAACCCGAGGGGTCGAGGACACCCTTGCCGCGCTGGATTTCGACCCCCACGCGCTGGAATCGACCGAGGAACGGCTGTTCGCGCTGCGGGCGCTGGCGCGCAAGCATGACATCCTGCCCGATGAGCTTGCGGGTTTGGCCCAGCAGTTGCGCGACCGACTGGAGCGTCTGGACGCAAGCGAGGCGCGGATGGGAGACCTGCGCCGCGCTGCGCGTGACGCTGAAACGGCATATGACACCGCTGCGGCCGCCCTGACAACCGCCCGGACCATGGCCGCGGGTCGGCTGGATCAGGCCGTGACCGCCGAACTGGTCCCCCTCAAAATGGAGCGCGCGGTGTTCCGCACCGTGGTGTCCCCCGCAGATCCCGGCCCGGATGGCTGTGACACGGTCGCCTTTACCGTGGCCACCAACCCCGGCGCGCCGTCCGGCCCCTTGGACAAGATCGCCTCGGGGGGGGAACTGTCCCGGTTCCTGCTGGCGCTCAAGGTCTGTCTGGCGCGCGGCAACGACGTTCTGGTGATGATCTTTGACGAAATCGATCGCGGTGTGGGCGGAGCCACCGCAGATGCGGTCGGACGTCGGCTGCAGAACCTGGCTGATGGCGCGCAAGTCCTGGTCATCACCCATTCGCCACAGGTTGCGGCCTTGGGTGCGGTTCATTTCCGGGTATCGAAATCGGTGACGGACGGCATGACGACGTCGACAGTGACATCCTTGCCTCAGGACGCGCGCGTGGCCGAAATTGCGCGCATGCTGTCCGGCGACCGCGTCACGGATGCCGCAACCGAGGCCGCACGCGCCTTGCTGGACGGCTAGTCCAGAATTCGTGGCGCAGGGCGCAGCACGGACAGGATATGCCCGTCCACCGCATCTATCCTGACCAGATGGCCGCCGACCACCGCGTATCCATACCCATTCGCCGGTTGGGACAGGCCGTAACGCCCCGGCATCGTAATGTGATGAATCTCATCTTCTGGCATGTCCATGCCGACTGTGGGAGTGGGCTGTGACAGGTCCGAACAGGTCGGGTTGCAGCCGGAAATGACCGTCAATCCGCGCACCTGCGGCGTGTTCGGAGCTGTCAGGGCGGCGAGGCCGAGCATCACGCCCGCCGCCGCAGCGGCAATGGGGTGCAGCGGCGTCATCATATCCTCGGATCAGTTGCACAGAGGCAACCCGGGATGTGACAGAGGGTTCCGCCGCCACGACACATGGCCGATATGGCGATGCAACAATGCTACGGTCGGTCGGGCAGGGGGCGCAGAACGGACAGGATCTTGCCGCTGTCGATATGAACGCGGACCAGGTAACCCGACACCACCGCATACACGCTGCCCGGAAGGTCGGGCCCAAGCCCAACGATACCGGGGTTGGCAATCCGTCGGATCTGGTCCGGTTCCGGAACATCGCCGACGGGCGGGGGTTGCTGCGCGGCCACGCCCTGCGGACCCATTCCGCATACGCCGATCATGAGGGCGGTCGACAGGCACCGCAGGGTCCGTTCCATCGTGGCTGCACCTCATTCGCCGGTTTGCCACGACATTTCATCACGACAGGGCTTAAGATTTCGTTTCAATCAGCCGTTGCGCGCCGTGAACCGGGGAAGCATTGCCGAAAAATCCCGGCCACGCCCGTCTTCGCGGGTGACAAAATCATCGTAGTGCCGATGCGCAAGCGCCCCCATCGGTGTTTGCGCCCCCACCGATTCGGCCGCCTGCTGGGACAGGCCCAGATCCTTGAGCATCAGTTCCGCGGCAAATCCGGGTGCGTAACCACTGTCCGCCGGGCTGACCGGACCGACGCCCGGCGCCGGGCAATAGGCGTTCATCGACCAGCTGTAACCCGAACTGGTCGACACGACATCGAACATCTTCTGTCGGTCCAGCCCCAGCTTGTCGGCCAGCGCAAAGGCCTCGCAGGTGGCAATCATGGTGACGCCCAGGATCATGTTGTTGCAGATCTTGGCCGCCTGTCCGGCACCGCTGTCGCCGCAATGGACGGCCTTTTGGCCCATCACTGAAAACAGCGGCTGGACGGTGGCGAAATCGGCCTCGCTTCCGCCGACCATAAAGGTCAGCGTCCCGGCCTGCGCGCCACCGGTGCCACCCGACACCGGCGCATCCAGCGCGCCCAGCCCGGCGGCGTCTGCGGCGTCGGCCACTGCCCGCGCGCTGTCCACGTCGACGGTCGAACAGTCGCACAGCACCGCGCCACCGCGCATGGCGGGGATGATCTGATCGGCCACGGCACGCAGGATCTGACCGTTTGGCAACATGGTGATGACGACATCGGCGCCCGCCACCGCCTCTGCCGCGCTGGTTGCCGGCGTCACCCCGGCAGGCGCGGGTGCAGCCGTGTCAAAGCCCGTGACCTGATGGCCTGCAACGGCCAGGTTGGCGGCCATGGGCGCGCCCATGTTGCCCAATCCGATGAAACCGATCCTCATTCCGCACTCTCCCACTGCAGTTCGTCATCCCCAAGCGGGGCCAGCATGGCGTTCAGCTTGTCCTCGGAGGCATCGCTGTGCCACGCGGGTTTGCGGTCCTTGTCGATGATCTGGGCCCGCACGCCCTCCAGGAAATCGCTGTCAGCGGTGGCGCGGGCGGTAAACCGGTATTCCCGCGACAGGGACTGCTGCATGCGGTCGTCACTGCGGGCCGCCCGAACCATCGCCAGGCCCGCCGCCATCGACAGTGGAGAGTTGCGCCGCAGCGCATCCAGCGCGTCGGTATCGCCCTGCTGTTCCAAAGCCGCGATGATGTCAGGCACATTGCGGCCACCGAATGCGGACAGATCGCGCCGGTCCAGGGTCGCAGCCGGGGCAGGGTGACCACGCAACGACATCGCATCACCGCTGACCTCCAGCATGGCGATCAGGCCCGGCCAGTCGGCCTCAGGGATGTACAGATCGGCAAAGTCTGCATGGATCGCGTCGCCCGCCGCCATCCGTGCGCCGGTCAGGGCCAGGTATTCACCGATCCGGCCCGGCGAGCGGCCCAGCAACCATGTGCCGCCCACGTCGGGGATCAGGCCGATGCCGCTTTCAGGCATGGCGATGCGGGTCGTGTCGCCGACGATCCGGTGGCTGGCGTGCCCGCCCACCCCTACGCCACCGCCCATGACAAACCCCTGCATGAAGGCCACGATGGGTTTGGGGAAATCGGCAATGGCGGCGTTCATGCGGTATTCGTCGCGGAAAAAGTCGCGCCCGACCCGGTGATTGCCTGCGATACCAGCGTGATAGACCGCAGCGATATCGCCGCCGGCGCAAAAGGCGCGGTCGCCGTCGGCATCGATGATCACCAACGCGATCGTGGGATCGTCGTGCCATGTGTCCAGCGTGTCGTGGATGGCGCGGGCCATGTCATGTGTCAGGGCGTTCAGCGCCTTGGGGCGGGTCAGGGTGATGCGTCCGGCGCGGCCGGTGGTGCGTATGTTCAGGTCGTTCATGTCAGGGCCTTTCCGCCAACAGGGTGCGGCTGATGATCAGGCGCATGATCTCATTCGTGCCCTCCAGGATCTGGTGCACGCGCAGGTCGCGAACGATCTTTTCGATCCCGTAATCGGCCAGATAGCCATAGCCACCATGCAGCTGCAGGCACTGGTTGGCCACATCAAAGGCGCGGTCGGTGACATACAGCTTGGCCATCGCGCAGAACTTGGTCGCGTCGGGTGCGGCATGGTCCAGCTTCCACGCCGCCTGTCGGAGAAAGATGCGGGCCGATTGCAGGGCGGTTTCCATGTCGGCCAGACGGAACTGCAGGGCCTGGAACTGGTCCAGCGATTTGCCGAATGCGCGGCGGTCGGACATGTAGGCCAACGTGCGGTCCAGCGCCGATTGCGCCCCGCCCAGGGCGGCGGCGGCGATGTTCAGGCGCCCCCCGTCCAGTCCCGCCATGGCATAGGTGAAACCGCGGCCTTCCTCGCCCAGCAGGTTGTCCTCGGGCAGGATGCAATCGTCGAACTGGACCTGGGTGGTGGGCTGGGAACGCCAGCCCATCTTGTCCTCCGGCCCGCCAAAGGACAGGCCGGGGGTGCCGTTTTCCACGATGACGGTACTGATGCCCTTGGGGCCGTCGGCGCCGCTGCGGACCATCGCGACATAGACGTCACTGTAGCCGCCGCCGCTGATAAAGGCCTTGGTGCCGTTCAGGCGCCAGCCCCGATCATCGCGGTCGGCGCGGGTGCGCAGGGCGGCGGCGTCGGATCCGGACCCCGGTTCGGTCAGGCAATAGCTGAAGATGCGGGTCATCGCGCACAGGTCGGGCAGCCATCGTTCGCGGGCTTGATCGTCGCCGAACCTGTCGATCATGCCGCCGCACATGTTGTGGATCGACAGAAAGGACGCGACCGAGGGGCAGGCCATCGACAGCGCCTCAAAGACCAGCGTGCCGTCCAGCCGCGACAGGCCTGTGCCGCCGTGATCTTCACGGACAAAGATGCCGCCCAGACCCAGGGCCGCCACGTCTGGCCACAGGTCGCGCGGAATGGTCCCTTGGCGTTCCCAAGCCTGCGCATGGGGCGCGATGCGGTCGGCCCCGAAATCGCGTGCCATGCCAAAGATGGCCTGCTGTTCCTCGGTCAGTGCGAAATCCATCGGCAGCCCCTCCCCGGACCGTGCTGAATTGAGCAGGCGTTTAATTGACAGATGTTGCGACAGTGTTGCAAGCGGTCACAGGTCGCGGGTGAACTCCTGCGTCAGGTGGCGGGTGACGGCCCGCAGGGCGTGGTCATTGTCGGCGCCTGCATGACGGGCGCGGGCATGGACGGCGCGCTGTGTCTCGGACGAAGTGCCGTGGGACACCATCTCGCGCAGGCGCGCGACATGGGGCTGACAGTCCAACGCGTCGGCGTCCTGTGCGATCAGGCCCAACCAGTCGTCAGCGATCTGGTCGAACGGAATGATCCGGCCCGCGCCGAAATCGATCAGCCCTTCGGTTGTGCCATAGCGCAGCGCGCGCCAGCGGTTCTCGGCCAGCAGGAATGGCTCGTATTGCCGCCAGCGCTGGTTGCTGCGCGACAGGCGCCACAGCATGCGCAGCGTGGTCTGAATCAGGGCGGCCAAGGTCAACGCATCCTCGATCCGCGGGCAGGCGTCGCAGATGCGCGTTTCCAGGGTGGGATATTTGCCGCTGGGGCGCAGATCCCACCAGATCTTGCTGCTGTCTTCGATGATGCCCAGGTCGGTCAGTGCCCGGACCGAGCGTTCGAATTCGTCCCAGCTGCCCATTTGGGGGGGCAGGCCGGTGCGGGGCATGTCGCCAAAGACCGTGGTGCGATAGGACGCAAGGCCGGTATCCTCGCCCAGCCAGAAGGGGCTGGAGGCGGACAGGGCCAGCAAATGCGGCAGGAAATAGGCCAGCTGGTTCATCAGGTCGATGCGCTGCGCAGGATCGGGGATACCGACGTGGACATGCATGCCACAGATCAGCATGCGCCGTGCCACGCCGCCCATGTCGCGCGACAGCTGATGATAGCGGTCCTTGTCGGTGTGATCCTGATCGCGCCAGTCGGCAAAGGGGTGGCACGAGGCCGAGATGGGGGCCAGCCCGTGTTCGGCGGCGCGCCGGGCGACGGTGCCGCGCAGGTTGCGCAGGTGGTCGCCCGCGGTGCGGATGTCGGCGCTGACAGGGGTGCCGATCTCGACCTGACAGCGCAGGAATTCGGGGCTGACCTGATCGCCCAGATCGGCCTTGAGCGCATCCATCAGGGCGTCGGGCGCCGTGGCCAGCTGCAGGGTTTCGGCATCGACGAGAAGATATTCCTCTTCGATGCCCAAGGTGAAGTCGGGATCAGTCGTCATGGGCCCGTCCTGATTGCCACGACGCGCCGGCTTTGCGTCCCGCGACGTGCCGGGGGGCTGGCTGCCCCCCGGCACGTCGCGGCGTTGCGTGCCGTTTCGGCGTCAGTCCATGGCCTTGAAGTTGAACTCTCCGCCTTCTTTGATCCCGGACGGCCAGCGTGCCGTCACGGTCTTGGTCCGCGTATAGAAGCGGAACGCGTCAGGGCCGTGCTGGTTCAGGTCGCCGAAACCCGATTTCTTCCAGCCACCGAAGGTGTGGTAGGCCAGCGGCACCGGGATCGGCACGTTGATGCCCACCATGCCGATATTGATGCGGTTCGCGAAATCGCGCGCCGTGTCGCCGTCACGGGTATAGATCGCCGTGCCGTTGCCGTATTCGTGGTCCATTGCCAGCTTGATCGCGTCCTCATAGGTGGCGGCGCGCACCGTGGACAGGACGGGGCCAAAGATCTCGGTCTTGTAGATGTCCATGTCGGGGGTCACGCGGTCGAAGAGATGCGGACCGACAAAAAAGCCATCCTCGTATCCCTGCAGGTTGAAATCGCGGCTGTCCACGACCAGATCCGCGCCCTGATCGACGCCAGTCTGGATCAGGCGCAGGATGTTTTCCTTGGCGGCCTTGGTCACGACCGGACCGTAATCGATGTCGTTGCCGGCGGTCCAGGGACCGACCTTGAGTTTTTCGATCCGCGGGATCAGCTTTTCTATCAGCGCATCGGCGGTCTTGTCGCCCACCGGCACGGCCACCGAGATCGCCATGCAGCGTTCGCCTGCGGCCCCGAAACCGGCACCGACCAACGCATCGGCAGCCTGATCCAGATCGGCGTCGGGCATGATGATCATGTGGTTCTTGGCACCACCAAAACACTGCGCGCGCTTGCCGGTCGCGGCGGCGCGTTCATAGATATACTGCGCAATGGGGGTAGAGCCGACAAAGCCCACGGCCTGGATCACCTCGCTGTCCAGGATCGCATCGACCGATTCCTTGTCTCCGTTCACCACCTGCAGCACGCCGTCGGGCAGGCCGGCCTCTTGCAGCAGCTTGGCCAGCATCAGCGGAACGGAGGGGTCACGCTCGGACGGTTTCAGGATCATCGCGTTGCCGGCGGACAGGGCGGGGCCCATCTTCCACAGCGGGATCATCGCCGGAAAATTGAAGGGCGTGATGCCCGCGACCACGCCCAGGGGCTGACGCATGGAATACATGTCGATGCCGGGGCCGGCGCTGTCAGTGAATTCGCCCTTCAGCAGCTGGGGTGCGCCGATGCAGAACTCGATCACCTCCAACCCACGCTGGATGTCGCCCTTGGCGTCGGGAAAGGTCTTGCCGTGTTCGGACGACAATGCCTCGGCCAGCTTGTCCATGTCGCGATTGATTAGGCCGACGAATGCCATCATCACGCGGGCGCGGCGCTGTGGATTGGTGGAGCCCCATGCGATCTGGGCCTTGGCGGCACGGGCGATGGCGTCGTCCATCTCGGTCTTGGTGATCAGCGACAGGCGGGCCTGAACCTCGCCCGTGGCGGGGTTGAAGACATCGGAAAACCGGCCCGAAGTGCCTTTGTATTCCTTGCCGTCGATCCAGTGATGTATCTCTTTCATCGCGTCCTCCTGCAACTGTAGCGGCAGCCTAGTCTTGCGGAATTGCGGAGGAAAGGGGAATGCTGGCAAAAGGGTTTTGCGTTTATGCAAAGGTGGCGGCATGGATTGGGACGATCTGCGCATATTTCTGGCCGTTGCCCGGGCCGAAAGCCTGTCGGGCGCGGGACGCAGGCTGGCGATGGACGCATCCACCGTGGGGCGCCGCATCGCCAGACTGGAGGCGTCGATCGGTGCCGCGCTGTTTCTCAAGACGCCCGGCGGCTATCAGCTGACCGCTGAAGGGTCGCGCCTGATGGCCCCGGCCGAGGCTGCCGAACGTGCCGCCACCGCCGCGACAGAGGCTGTGACCGGCGATGCGGGCCTGACGGGGCAGCTGCGTATCGGTGCGCCGGACGGCTGCGCGAACTATCTGTTGCCGCAGGTGGCGCGGGACCTGTGCGCCGCCCATCCGGGGCTGGAGATCCAGATCGTCGCCCTGCCGCGCGTGGTGAACCTGACCCGGCGCGAGGCCGACATGGCGATTGTCGTGTCGCCCCCCGATACGGGGCGGTTGATGGTCCAGCGGCTGGTCGATTACCACCTGCATCTGGCCGGGCATGACGACTATCTGGCGCGACATCCGCCGTTGAAAGCGCTGGAGGATCTGCGCGGACATCGGATGATCAGCTATATTCCCGACATGATCTTTGACCGCGAACTGGATTACCTGTCCGCGACGGGGGTCGAGGCCGCCCAGATCAGCAGCAATTCGGTGGCGGTCCAGATGCAGGCGGTGCGCGCGGGGGCGGGTCTGGGCATCGTGCATGATTTCGCGATCCCGTTTGCACCGGGGGTGCGCCGCGTGCTGACCGGACACATCGCACTGAAACGCAGCTTTTGGTTGATCCGACATGCCGACGACCGTGCCTCGCGCAGGCTGACGCTGTTGGCAGAGGCCGTGGCGCAGGGGATCCGCGCCGAGGTCGTCCGGTTGGAGGGTCAGCTTTGCCCAGCCCCCGATGGTCGCACTTGACGTGGACCGATTTGACGAAAATGATGAAGGGGAACAAGTCCGAGGGAGGCCCGTGATGCTGGTCAAGCAGTTGCTGTCGATGAAATCCGACAATGCCAAACCGTGGATCGATTCCGCGACGATCGTGACCATCGTACCGACCACCCCCCTGGGCGAGGCCGCGACCCTGCTGGCCGAAAAGCGCATCGGCGCGGTGGTGGTGTCGTCCGACGGTCGCCGCCCCGAGGGGATCCTGTCCGAACGCGATATCGTCCGCCAGTTGGGTAAGCATGGTCCCGGCGTGCTGTCCCAGCCCGTCAGCGGTGTGATGACCACGCAGGTCCAGACCTGCACCACCGGCGAGGACGCGCTGACCATCCTGGAACGGATGACACAGGGGCGGTTCCGCCACATGCCGGTGGTGGACGGTCAGGGTGACATGCTGGGTGTGATTTCCATTGGGGACGCGGTCAGCGGGCGGCTCAAGGAACTGGCCGCCGAGAAAGAGGCCCTGACCGGGATGATCATGGGCAGCTGACGCATCGTCGCAGCCCTTCACGATCTTGCAATCCGGGGGCAAATGCGCTTTGCCTTGGGGTCAGGACCATGACCCCAAGGACGCGATATCCATGCGCATCGGCCTTTATCCCGGAACCTTTGATCCGATCACGCTTGGACATATCGACATTATCCAGCGGGCGATGGCGCTGGTCGACCGGCTGGTGATCGGCGTCGCGATCAACCGCGACAAAGGCCCCCTGTTCGATCTGGAGGCCCGCGTGGCGATGGTGCAGGCCGAATGCGATGCCATCGTCGCCCGGACCGGCGGAGAGATCGTCGTCCACCCGTTCGAGAACCTGTTGATCGACTGCGCCCGCGACGTGGGGGCCAGCATCATCGTGCGCGGCCTGCGTGCGGTGGCCGATTTCGAATATGAATTCCAGATGGTCGGCATGAACCGCGCGCTGGACAGCAGCATAGAGACCGTCTTCATGATGGCCGATGCGCGCCGACAGGCCATCGCCTCCAAGCTGGTCAAGGAAATCGCGCGGCTGGGCGGGGACGTGTCGAAATTCGTCACGCCCCCGGTGGCCGACGCGCTGCGCCAGCGCTATGGCTAGCCGCGCCCGATAAAGGGCATGTTGGTCGCGATCAGCGTCATGAACTGAACATTCGCGCCGTGGGGCAGGGTGGCCATGTGCCATACCGCATCGGCCACGGTGGCGACGTCGATCACCGGTTCCGCGTCCGGGTCACGGGCGGCGGCCTCTCGCAGCAGTTGCGTGGCGGCGTTGCCCACGTCGATTTGGCCGCAGGCGATGTTGACCGCGCGTCCGTCCAGCGACAGGCTGCGGGTCAGGCCGGTCACGGCATGCTTGGACATCGTATACGCCACCGAACCCAGACGCGGCGCGTGGGCCGCGACCGATCCGTTGTTGATGATCCGCCCGCCCTGAGGCGACTGTGCGCGCATCGCGGCGAATGCCGCGCGGGCGCAAAGGAACATACCGGTCACGTTGGTGGCGATCACATCGCGGAAATCATCGGGCGACAGCTGGTCGGGATCGGCCAGAGGGGCCGCGCGACCGGCATTGTTGAACAGCCCGTCCAACCGGCCCCATGCCTTCATGGCCTGTCCAAACGCGGCCTCGACCGCAGCGTCGTCGGTGATGTCGCAGGGCAGGACCAGCGCGTTGTCGTGCCCCGCTGCGGTCTGACGCAACGCGTCGGCCCGGCGCCCGATCAGCCCGACGCGCCAGCCACGGTCCAGAAACAGCCGCGCGGTGGCCTGTCCGATACCGCTGCCGGCACCCGTGATCATGATGGCGTTCATCGCCCTATCCCACGACCGTCTGGGTCTGAATGCCCAACCCGTCGATGCCAAGCCGCATCACCTGACCGTCGCGCAGATAGACCGGCGGCTTTTGCCCCATGCCCACGCCCGGCGGGGTGCCCGTGGTAATGATGTCGCCGGGCATCAGCGTCGCAAAGGTCGAACAATACGCCACCAGATGCGCCACGCCGAACACCATCGTCGCGGTGCTGCCGTCCTGGCGCATGGTGCCGTCGACCTCCAGCCACAGGCGCAGGGCCTGTGGGTCCGGGATTTCGTCGCGGGTGACCAGCCAGGGACCGATGGGGCCAAAGCCGTCGAAACCCTTGCCCTTGTCCCAGCTGCCGCCGCGGCGGATCTGCCAGTCGCGTTCGCTGACGTCGTTGACGACGCAATAACCCGCAACGTGATCCAGCGCCTGTTCCATGGGAATGTCCCGGCCCCCGTCACCGATCACGATGCCCAGTTCGACCTCCCAATCGGTCGCCTGCGATCCCCGGGGCAGATGCAGGTCGTCGTCGGGTCCGGCGATGCTGCTGGTCCATTTCGTGAACAGGACCGGCTCGGACGGGACGTCCATTCCTGATTCGGCGGCGTGATCGGCATAGTTCAGGCCGATGCCGATGAACTTGCCGACACCCGCGACGCAGGCGCCAAGGCGCAGATCCTGTTGCGGCATGCCGTCCACCAGCGGCAGGCCGTCAGGGTCCAGCGCCGCCAGCCGGGCCAGCCCGGCGCGGGTCAGGACCGCCCCGGCCAGATCATCGGCGTGACCCGACAGATCGCGCACCCGCCCCGCATCGTCCAGCATCCCCGGCCGTTCCGACCCTGCCGCGCCATATCGAACAAGTTTCATCGCCATCCCCCTTGGTTCGGCTGCATTGGACCCGGACCGGACAGCGTTCGCAAGACCGGGCAGACCGTCAGCCATGAAAAAGCCCGCGAAACGCGGGCCGATTCAAGACGATGCAGGGACGATCACTCGGTCGGGGGGGCCAGCTTTTTTGTGCCGCCGTTGTTCAGCGGATCTTCCTGCCGCTGGACAGAGCCTTCGAAATGGGCGCCGGACTCGATCGCGATGGTCTTGTGGATGATATCGCCCTCGACACGTGCGGTGGCCGTCAGGCGGACCCGAAGGCCACGCACCCGGCCGATGACACGACCGTTAACGATGACGTCGTCGCCGACGATCTCGCCCTTGATGGTCGCGGACTCGCCGATGGTCAGCTGATGCGCACGGATATCGCCCTCGACGGTACCTTCGATCTGAATGTCGCCCTGGGTCTTGATGTTGCCCGTAACCGTAAGGTCGGCGGACATGACCGAGGGTGCAACCCGCACGCGCGGCGCGGCAGGAGCCGGTGCCTCGGGGGTGGTGCTGCGGTCGGGCGCGACTGTCGGTGTCTGCGGCACGGCGTCGGGGGTCGGGTTGGGGCGGTTTTCGGTCACGCGGGTCTTACTGAACATTGTCTGCTGCCTTGATGAAGCTCATCGGGTCCACGGCCCGACCGTTCATCCGCACCTCGTAATGCAGGTGCGGCCCGGTCGAGCGTCCGGTATTCCCCATATCACCGATCCGATCGCCTTGCGACACCCGATCGCCAACTTTTACATTGATACGGCTCAGGTGGGCATAGCGTGTCTCGGTGCCCAACTCGTGGCGGATCTTGATCAGGTTGCCATAGGCGCCCTGGCGACCGGCAAAGGTCACGACACCGTCGCCGGTGACGTGGATCGGCGTGCCGACAGGGCCGGCCATGTCGATACCTTCGTGCATGCGACCCCACCGGCGGCCAAAGCCCGACGTATAGCGAAAGTTGGCAGTCACCGGCATGGCCAGCGGCAGCTTTTCGATGGCGATGCGATAGGTGTTCATCTGGTCAAGCGTGACGATGATCTGGCGGGCCTTGACCTCGGTGTCGGTCAGCGCGGCATTGCCGCGCGTCGAATACGACATCGGGGTCAGCGGACCACCCTGGCCTGAATAGCCGCTGCGGATGGTGCGCAGAACCTCGTCCGGGTTCATGCCGACATTGCGGAAAACCTCGTCCAGGGGGGCCACGGATACGGTCACCGCGTCCTCCAGCTGGGTCAGGATCTCGTCGTTGCGGGCCAGGATCTGGTCGCGCTCGACGGTCAGCTCCTGCGCGGTCAGCTTGGCGGCCTGGGCCTCCTCGACGGCCTCGGTCCGCTGATCGGCCGAGCTGCGCAGCTCTCCGGACAGGATGTCCAGCGCGACCGAAAATTCCTCGGTCCGGTCGGGGGCGGGCGCGATCCCGGCGTCAGCCACGGCGATGTCGCGATCAGCCATCGTGTCGCGCAGCGTCGACTGAACGGCGGCAAGGCCGGTTTCCATCTCGCGGCGGCTTTCCTCGGACAACAGCAACTGCGATTGCATCTGCGAGACCTGGTCAAGCGCGACGGCAAAGCGCGACTGTGCGGCCAGCGCCTCGGCAGCGCGGGCGTCGCGCTCGGTCTGCAACTCGGCCAGACGTTCTTCGAATGCCGCCTGGCTGCGCTGGATCTGGTCGCGGGTGTCACCAGAGCTGACCGCATCGATTACCAGAAAAGAACTGGCGACCAGCGTCCAGCCAAAGACCAATGTGATGCCGCTGATGCCGACCATCTGGGTCACGGGGCGCAGGCGGACAAAGCGTGTCGTATCATCCGAGCGGAGGAAAAGGCGTTGCTCCGGCAGCCACTTTTCCAGCGACGCGTTCAGTCGATCCATCACCGTCATTGTCAGATACTGTCCCTCGAAGGCACGCCGTTTTTAGCAGATCGGCGGGTTGTTCCATTCGGACACGGGTAAACATCAGCTGTGCCTTCTTGGCAACAAGACCCTGCGTCAGAGTTCCCGCGATTGGCGGAACCCTGCCTTGGTCGGCGGGTATCCGCCAATAGCGCGGGGTTAACGCAGCCTGTTAAGCGATTTCGTAAGGCAGTGGGCCGTTGCGATCCTGTGGAATGCGCAGGGGGCGATCGATCGGCGGGACGGATCGCTGATGACAATGGGGCCGCGGGCAGATCCGGCACGAAATGCCGATCGGCTGATAGGCCCTTGGTTTGGTCACGTCCAACCCATCGGCATAGACCAGCCCCGCCGCATGGGTCACCTCGACCCCCAGCCCGATCGCAAACCGGCGGACCGGCGCATTGAAGGCGCCGGGATGTTTGGACACGTCACGCGACAGCAGCAGATAGCGCACCCCATCCGGTGTCTCTGCCAACTGGCGCAGGAAACGGCCCGGTTGTTCAAACGCCTGATGGACGTTCCACAACGGACAGGCGCCGCCAAAGCGTGCAAACTGCAATCGCGTGGCGGAATGGCGTTTGGTGATCGTGCCCGCCTGATCAACGCGCACAAAGAAGAACGGGACCCCTTTTGCGCCCGGGCGTTGCAATGTCGACAGGCGGTGCGCCACCTGTTCCAGCGACGCGTCGAACAGATGCGACAGCCGTTCCAGATCATGCCGTTCGGCCTGTGCTGCCGCCATAAAGGCGCGATACGGCATCAGCGCGGCACCCGCAAAATAGTTTGCCATGCCAAGCCGGGCGATCTGGCGGGCGGTCGGGCTGCGGAATCGGGCCAGGTTTAACGCTGCCTCCAGCAGGTCGGACTGGCGTTCCAGCGCGACCAGATGCAGCAGCTGGAACAGGCGGGTCGGAGCCTCGGCCGCGGCATTGACCAGCAGGCGGTCGCCGTCGCGGCGAAAGACCGCGTTGGCGGGCAGCTCGGTCAGTTGGACGCGGATGCCCTTGGCGGCCAGCGCCGCCACGGCCATCGCCCACGGGTCGCCCCGCTGCCCGTCGGGACAGGCAAAACGTTCGGCGGCGCGGTCGACGGCGTCGATATAGTTGTCGCAATAGTGGAAAAAGTCACGAACCTCCTCCCACGGGGTCGACAGGGTGTTCTGGCTGGCGGCGCCGATCGCCTCGTCCAGGGCGGCCAGACGTTCCTGGCCTTCGCGGTGGGCGCGGTACAGGTCCAGAAAAGCGCGGGCCAGCACCGGCGCATTGGTGGCGGCCAGGCGCAGCTCTGCCAGCGGCGGTGCGGCGTCGAACAGCGGATCGGCCAGCGCCTCCTGCATGTCGATGACCATGCGTTCGGCGTCGCCAGCGGCCAGTGTGGTCAGATCGACGCCGAACTCCTGCGCCAGGCGCAGCAGCACGCCCGCGCTGATGGGACGGTGGTTGTTTTCCATCTGGGACAGATAGGGCAGGGACACGCCCAGCTTTTCCGCGAAATGTCGTTGCGTCAGGCTGGCCCGTGCGCGTGTTTCGCGCAGCGCGCTGCCGGCATAGATCTTTTGCGTGGCCATGGCCGCCCCCCGTTTGCAAAACCGGTTCTAGCGGTTGCAAAGGCGGTCAGGCAAGTGGCTCAGCCTTGCAGGGCCAACTGACGTTCGCGCCGCAGCACCCAGGTGATGGCCAGCAGTCCGCCAAGGGCCGATGCACACATGATGCCCAGCAGCGGGGTGGCACCGCTGCCCGGCTGCAGCAGCGCACCTGCCAGCGCCGACAGGGCCGCGCCCCCGGCCACGGCCAGCGCGCCGCCAAGTCCCGATGCGGTTCCGGCCAGTTCCGGGCGGACGCTCATCATGCCGGCATTTGCGTTGGGCAGGACCATGCCGTTGCCCAGTCCCATCACCGCGATGGCGCCAAAGAAGATCAGAGGACGCACAAAGCCCGCAAGGTCGACCAGCAGCGCTGCCGACAGGGCAGTCAGGCAGGTCAACGCCCCGATCAGGATCATCCGGTTCAGGCCCAGCACGGGGGAAAAACGCGCCGACAGAAAATTACCCAGCAGATAGCCGATCGAGGGCGCAGCGAACCAGTATCCGACCTGTTTGGGCGTCAGGCCAAAGACCTGTTCGCCGACGAAGGGCGCACCGCCCAGATAGGCGAAAAACGCACCCGAAGACAGCGTGGCCGCCAGGCAATAGCCCCAGAAACGATGCGATCGTGCAAGGATCGGATAATTGACCATCTGTGCGCGCAGGCTCATTCCGCCACCGCGGACGGTTTCTCCCATGTCGCGCCAGGCCAGGGTCAGCACGGCGATGCCCAGCAGGCCCATGACGGCAAAGTTCGCCTGCCAGCCGAACAGTTCGTCCAGGACGCCGCCGAAGACCGGAGCCATCATCGGCACGACGGCCATGCCCATCGTCACATAGCCCAGCATCGAGGCCGCCCGGTCGCCGTCATAAAGATCGCGGATGACGGCGCGGGGAACCAGCATGCAGACGGTGATCACCGATTGGGCCAGCCTGAAGATCAGGAAGGTGGTCGCGGTGGTCGCCAGCAGGGTGCCGATGGTGGCCAGCAGGAAGCCCACCAGCCCGCAGATCACCACAGGACGGCGCCCGAAGCGGTCGCTGAGCGGGCCGCCCAGCAGCTGCAGCACCGCACTGGCGCCGATATAGGCCGACACCGACAGCTGCATCACGCCGTAATCGACGTCGAAATCGCGCGCCATGCCGGGAAGCGAGGGGAGGAACACGTTCATCGACAGGGCCGACACCCCGGACAGGGCGACGAGGGTCAGCAGATGAGGAGGCGTGCGCATGGTCGGACCTTTCGACGGGGGGCTGCACGATCTGCAAGTCGCCCGCGTGAAATCCATAGCGCGGCGGCGGGGGGATGCGCCAGATGGATTGCGTCCCGCGACGAAGGCCGGGGGGCCTGCCCCCCGGACCCCCCGCCGGTGGGGGCGGCGCCCCCTCCGGACCGCCCGCATCAGTGCCGTGGTCGTTCGCGGCGAACCGGGCGCAGACGACGATGGAGAGACTGGTGGCCCGTGCCTGCTCCTAAGCTGCGCGGGGGTGAGGTTGCCGTGGTTGATGTGGGTGGCGGCTACCGGCGTGGTGTCATTGAGCAGCGTGACGAACCAGCCGACATCGATGACCGTCACCAGCGGCGTCGTTTGGACGGCGGGACGGTCGCGTCAGACGGCCATCATGAACGCGGTGCGCACATTCCGCGGGCCGATGGTGACGACCGATATCGGTGGCTCAGTCCCATTGGCTTTGCCGGTCTCGGGCAAGGTTGCCGAAGCGGGTGAACTGACCCTCGAAGGCCAGTTCGACGGTGCCGATGGGGCCGTGGCGCTGCTTGCCCAGGATAACCTCGGCCTTGCCGTGCACGTTCTCCATGATCTGCTGCCACCGGGCCATCGCGTCCAGATCGCTGTCAGAGGGCTTTTCGCGTTCCTTGTAGTATTCCTCGCGGAACACGAACATCACGATGTCGGCGTCCTGCTCAATCGAGCCGGATTCGCGCAGGTCGGACAGCTGAGGACGCTTGTCCTCGCGGTTCTCGACCTGGCGGGACAGCTGGGACAGGGCGATGACGGGGATGTTCAGCTCTTTGGCCACGGCCTTGAGCCCCTGGGTGATTTCCGACACCTCGTTCACGCGGCTGTCCTTAGCGGTCGCGGCCTTGAGCAGCTGAAGGTAGTCGACGATCAGCACGTCCAGCCCGTGCGTGCGTTTCAGCTTGCGGGCGCGGGCGGCCAGTTGGTTGATGGGCAGGGCGGGCGTGTCGTCGATGAACAGCGGGCAGTTCTGCAGCGCGTGCGCGGCCTCGACGAAGCGACGGAATTCGCCCTCGTCCATGTTGCCGGAACGGATGCGTTCGGAGGGAACCTCGGCGGCCTCGGACAGGATGCGGGCGGCCAGCTGTTCTGCGGACATCTCGAGGCTGAAGAAGCCCACGACGCCGCCCTCGACGGACCCCTGGGTGCCGTCGGGCTTTTCGCCCAGCTTGTGCGTTTTGGCGATGTTGAAGGCGATGTTGGTCGCCAGCGCGGTCTTGCCCATCGACGGACGCCCGGCCAGGATGATCAGGTCCGAATTGTTCAGACCGCCCATCTTGCCGTCCAGATCGATCAGCCCGGTGG
The DNA here is from genome assembly GCF_045064235.1 of Paracoccus sp. Ld10. Classification (NCBI taxonomy): domain Bacteria; kingdom Pseudomonadati; phylum Pseudomonadota; class Alphaproteobacteria; order Rhodobacterales; family Paracoccaceae; genus Paracoccus; species Paracoccus sp. Ld10. The sequence continues at coordinate 66,249 of NZ_JBISHD010000029.1, forward strand.
AAATGCCCGACAGCTTGCCGTCGCGCTGATAGGCGGCGTTGGCGACCTGGACCGCGCCCGTCACGGCCTTGAGGAACGACTGAAACCCGCGTTCGGCCACACCGGCCTCGCCCAGCTTGTACAGCGTCTGTTCCGCGGCCTTGATCTGTTCCTCGGCATCGTCGCCCACCTCGACGGTGGAGGCGCGGGCGGCAATGTCCTGGCCCAGGGTCATCAGCTCGCGCCGCAGGGCGAATTCGCGGATCATCTGGGCATAGTCGCGCGCGGCATAGGCGCTGATCGCCGCCGCCGCCATGCGGGCCAGATAGGCCGGGCCACCCAGCTCCTTGAGGCCGTCGTCGTTCTCAAGGAATGCCTTGATCGTGACCGGGCTTGCCAGCGCGTTGCGGCGGATGCGTTCGGCGCAGATGTCAAAGATGCGCGCATGGACCGGGTGATAGAAATGGTCCGACTTGATGATCTGGCTGACCCGGTCGAACACGTCGTTGTTGGTCAGCAACGCACCCAGCAATTGCTGCTCGGCCTCCAGCGAAAAGGGGATGGCCTGCTTGTCCTCGGGGCCGTCGGCCTGTCCGGGGACGATGAAATGCGCGCTGGTGACGGTGAGAGAGCTCATGGTCTGCCTGCCCCTTTGTTGGTTGTGGCCCAGATTAAACCGAAGCGGCCGGCCGCGTCATGGGGCCGGCCGCAGTTTGTTGGGGATAACCCCCGATCAGCCGTTTGCCGCCTGCCAGGCGCGCGGATCGGTCAGGAATGCCTCGACCTCGGTCAGGGTCGCGTCGTCGAACGACCCCTGCGCGCGGGCTTCGGCCAGAACGTCCCACCACGTGCACAGGTGGTGCAGCGCCACGCCGTGATCGGCCAGTCGCTGCGTGGTTTCTGGAAAGATGCCATAGTAGAAGATCACCGCCGTATGGCTGCAGGTCGCCCCCGTCTCGCGGATCGCATCGACAAAGGACAGCTTGCTGCCGCCGTCGGTGGTCAGATCCTCGACCAGCAGAACGCGCTGACCCTCGGTCATCACGCCTTCGATGCGGGCGTTGCGGCCGTAACCCTTGGGTTTCTTGCGCACATACGTCATCGGCAGGCCCAACCGTTCAGCGACCAGTGCGCCAAAGGGGATGCCCGCCGTTTCACCGCCCGCGACGTTGTCGAAGGCCTCGAAGCCCGCGTCGCGCATGACGGTCGCTGCCATGAAATCCATCAGCGTGCTGCGGACCCGTGGAAAGCTGATGATGCGGCGACAATCGACATAGGTCGGGCCCTTGAGGCCGGACGCATAGGTAAAGGGCTGGGCCGCATTGAAATCGACGGCCTTGATCTCCAGCAGCATCCGGGCGGTCAGGCGGGCGATCTCTTCACGCGCGGGGAATGTCAGGCTCATATGTCCTCCAGGTGCCAGAACAGCGGAAATCCGGGGTCAAAGACGGTGACGGTTTCATCCCCCGCAGTGATCTGTGTTGGGAATTCGACCGGCGTGTCGCGGCGCGTCAGGGTGATGCGGTCCTCGTTCGGCGCCATCCGGTAAAAGGCCGCGCCGTTCAGCGCGGTGAATGCCTCCAGCCGGTCCAGCGCGCCGTCGTCCTGAAACGCCTGCGCCAGGATCGACATGGTGTTCGGTGCCGTGAAACAGCCCGCGCAGCCGCAGGGCTGGAGCTTGGCTGCGTCGGTGTGCGGTGCGCTGTCGGTGCCCAGAAAGAACCGTGCATCGCCCGATGTCGCAGCCTCGCGCAGCGCCAGGCGGTGCGATTCGCGTTTCGCGACGGGCAGGCAATAATAATGCGGCCGGATGCCCCCGGCCAGGATCGCGTTGCGGTTGATGACCAGGTGATGCGTGGTGATCGTCGCGGCCAGGTCGTCGCCGCCCGCGCGGGCGTAATCGACGCCCTGGGACGTGGTGATATGTTCCATCACCACGCGCAGGCCCGGCGTGCGGCGGCGCAGCGGGTCCAGTATGGTGTCGATGAACACGGCCTCGCGGTCAAAGATGTCGACGGACGGGTCGGTGACCTCTCCGTGGACGCACAGGGTGACGCCGGCCTCGGCCATCGCCTCCAGCACCGGCTGGACGGGGTTGAAATCGGTCACGCCCGATGCGCTGTTGGTCGTGGCACCTGCCGGGTACAGCTTGACCGCGCGGATGATCCCGTCGCGGAACGCCGCCACCACGTCAGCGGCATCCGTCGTGTCGGTCAGGTACAGCACCATCTGCGGGTCCAACGCCGCGCCCGCAGGCAGAGCCGCGCGGATCCGGTCGCGATAGGCGGCGGCCTGGGCGCCGGTCGTGACCGGCGGCACCAGATTGGGCATGATGATCGCGCGGCCGAAATGCGCGGAATGCGGCGCAACGGCAGCCAGCATCGCGCCATCGCGCAAATGCAGGTGCCAGTCGTCCGGGCGGCGAAGGGTCAGCGTCTGTGTCATGAGACTGCCTCTAACCACGGCAGGACCGTCTTGCCAAGCAGGCGCGTTCAGATTTCGGGAACCCTGTTCGAAAGTCGCGGTTGAGTGTCTGCGCCATGGGGCGCACTGTGGCGTTGCCGGGCAGGTTCCATTGCTGGCGGCCAAAAGGAACTTTGTCGATGATGCCAATGATATCCCCTGCAGCCCAGGTCCGGCTTGCATCACAGTTCGCGCGCATCGCGATCGAATCGAACATGGTTATCGGTCTGCGCATGGCAGGCATGATGGGCCTGATGGTTCAGGCCCCCGGAGAGCCGTTTCGCATGGTCGCCGAGAAACAGGCAGCCGTGTCGGAATCGCTGTTTGCAATGGCCAGCGCGGGGATGCGCGGGCAAAATGCCGAGCGTATGCTTTCGGCTGGCATGCGCCCCTATGGCCGCCGGACGCGTGCCAATTCGCGGCGTCTGTCGGCGGGCAACATCAGCTGACGCGGAACAACCCATGCATGTGTCCGGTTGGTGTCTGACGCAGCATCAGGATGGAGCGGGCAAATGAAGACGGCACTGGTCACCGGCGGCGCACAGGGGATTGGCAAAGGCGTCATCACGCGATTGCGATCTGATGGATGGCGCGTTGCGGTTTTCGATGTGGATGCCGAGGCGCTGGATGAAATCGGCGCAGCGGATCCCGGACTTTTGGTCCTGCCCATCGATGTGGGTGACGAACGGCAGGTCACCCAAGGGATGCTTGCCCTGCAGGGATGGCTGGCCGGGGCGGGCCTGAACTTGGTGGTGTCAAACGCGGGTATCGCCGACCCCGTCTGCGGCCCCATTGAGGATCTTAGCCTTGACGACTGGCGCCGGTGGCAGGACAGCCACGTGACCGGCGCATTTCTGGTGATCCGCGCCACAGTGCCGCTTTTGCGGCAGGCGCGAGGCAGTATTATCACGATGGCCTCGACCCGCGCGTTTCAGTCTGAACCTGATACCGAGGCCTACGCTGCGGCCAAGGGCGCCCTGGTCGCGATGACCCATGCGTTGGCGGTCAGTCTGGGGCCAGATATCCGCGTGAATTGTATCCTGCCCGGTTGGATCGATACCGGACCTTGGCAGAGAGCCGCCAATCGCAGCGACGCGATCCATTCTGACGCAGACCGCAACCAGCATCCCGTGGGTCGCGTGGGACGGGTCGAAGACGTCGCGGGCCTTGTGGCATGGCTGGCATCGGACGAGGCCGGGTTCGTGACCGGACAGCGTTTCGTCGTCGATGGCGGGATGAGTGTCCGGATGATCTACGCCGATTGATCCTGTGACCACGTCATGAAAAAGGGCCCTGAAACAGGGCCCTTTCTTGATGCTGTGATACCGGGATCAGATCAGCTTGCCCATCGCCACGGCCGTGTCCGACATGCGGTTCGAGAAACCCCATTCGTTGTCATACCAGGTCAGGATGCGGACCATGCGGCCCTCCATGACCTTGGTCTGGTCCATGTGAAAGATCGACGAATGCGGATCGTGGTTGAAGTCCGACGACACCAGCGGTTCGTCCGTATAGCCCAGCACACCCTTCAGCGGGCCGTCGGCAGCCGCTTTGATGGCATCGTTGATCTCGGCGATCGACGTGTCGCGGCTGGCCTCAAATACCAGGTCCACAACCGACACGTTGGGCGTCGGAACCCGGATCGCCACGCCGTCCAGTTTGCCCTTCAGTTCCGGCAACACCAGACCCACGGCCTTGGCAGCCCCGGTCGACGTCGGGATCATCGACAGTGCCGCGGCGCGTCCGCGGTACAGGTCCTTATGCATGGTGTCCAACGTCGGCTGGTCGCCGGTATAGCTGTGGATCGTGGTCATGAAGCCACGATCGATGCCGATCGTGTCGTTCAGCACCTTGACCACGGGCGACAGACAGTTGGTGGTGCAGCTGGCGTTCGACACAACCAGATCATCCTTGGTCAGCGTGTCGTGGTTCACGCCATACACAATGGTCTTGTCTGCATCCTCGCCGGGCGCCGAGATCAAGACCCGCTTGGCGCCGGTGGACAGATGGGCCTGCACTTTTTCCTTGGACGTGAACAGCCCCGTGCATTCCATGATGATGTCGACATCGCCCCAAGGCAGTTCAGCCGGGTTGCGGATCGCAGTGACCTTGATCGGGCCGCGACCTACGTTGATGGACGATCCGTCCACCGTGACCTTGGCCGGAAAGCGGCCGTGCACGCTGTCATAGCGCAGCAGGTGGGCGTTCGTCTCGACCGGGCCCAGGTCGTTGATGGCGACAACCTCGATATCGGTGCGGCCCGATTCGATGATTGCGCGCAGGACGTTGCGACCGATCCGGCCGAAGCCGTTGATGGCGACCTTGACTGCCATGGGTATCCCTCTCGAGCAGGTGGTGGTTGCCCGTGGTGTAGCGTGACGGCAGGGGCGATGCAAATGCCGAAACGGCGTGCAAACTTGCCCGTCACCGCCAAAAGCTGAGATACGTGATGAACTGGTCCATCGCCCGTGCAGCAACCAATGGCAGGTGGCCGTCGAACCACAGTTGGTCCACGGCAAAGGCTGCGGCAATCAGCAGCATCAGGACAATCGCGATCTGATTGGTCATCCGCACCTCCGGTGCCCGGATTATCGCGCGGGGACGGCCCCGCGCCAAGGCCCTATTCGTCGTCCTGCGGCATCTTCAGTGTCAGCTGGCCGTCCTCCTGCAAACGGCGGATCGCGCCGATAACCTCGGTCATGGCCTCCTCGACATCCTTGGGTCGGGGTTTGCCCAAGGCCTCGCGCTCTTCGCGCAGGCCGTCGGACATGCGCTGCGACAGGTTCGACAGGATGAAATCGGCGGCGGTGGCATCGGCCTCGGCCGGGGCGGCCAGTGCGCGGACCAGCGTGGTCTGATCCAGTTCGCGGACAATTTTGGGAACGTCGCGCGGCTCGATCCGGGTCGGGATATGCGCAAAGATGAAGATCGCCCTGCGAACCCCGTCCGCAAATTCTATGTCGCGTTCATCCAGCGCGCCCAGCACGTCGTCGCGCAGGTCGGCGGTGGCAAAGTTCAGGATTGCCCCCATACGGTCGCAGGCGGGCGTTGCGATGGCGGGTTTGGGCAGTGCCTCGGCGGCCTGCAGCAGCACCAGACCGACCCGACGCAACGCGACGGGCGTCACGCCTGATGTCATCGACATCGCCTGGGCCACGACGCGTGCCCGTTCGCGGGGCAAGGCGATGAATGTGGCGGATGCGGCCTCGACCGGCAGCTTGGACAGCATCAGTGCCACCAGTTCCACGGATTCCGCATTGGCCAACGCGATGAGCGATTCCTTGGGCAGGTTGCACAGGCGAGCCCACGGGTCCGATTGCCCGGTGATCGCCGCCGTGCGCCGCAGCGCGTCCGAGCTGTCATCCGACAGGCGCGCGCCCAGCATCGCCAGCGTTCCGTCCAGATCGCCCGGAAAGGTGACGCCGACCGATTCCAACCTGTCGCAGAATTCGGTGATGACGGCATCGCGGATGGTGCGGTCGATCAGCTCCATCCCGGCCATTTCCTGTGCCAACAGGGTCTGGGTACTGGTGTTCAACCGGTCCAGCCCCGCGACCTCGTCATCGTCCAGCAAAAGGCGTACGATCACCGCCGCCTTCTGCCGCTGGTTCAGCTCTGTCTGGCTTGTCATCGCCCCGCCTCCGTCATCGCGTCCGACGGCAGATTGACACGACAGCCTTAACGCCAGGTTGACAGCGTCCCGATTTTACAGCGGATCGGCGCCAAAGACGCGAGCAAAGATCGTGTCGACATGCTTTGTGTGATAGCCCAGATCGAACTTTTCGTTGATCTGATCAGGGGTCAGGGCGGCCGTGACCTCTGCGTCGGCCAGCAGTTCGGTGCGGAAATCGGCACCCTTTTCCCAGACCTTCATGGCATTGCGCTGAACCAGGCGATAGCTGTCCTCGCGTGATACGCCGGCCTGCGTCAGGGCCAGCAGAACCCGCTGAGACATCACCAACCCTTTGAACTGGTTCATGTTGCGCAGCATGTTTTCGGGATAGATCACCAGTTTCTCGACCACGCCTGCCAGACGGTGCAGCGCAAAATCCAGGGTGATCGTTGTGTCCGGCCCGATGGTGCGTTCGACCGACGAATGGCTGATGTCGCGCTCGTGCCACAGGGCCACGTTCTCCATCGCCGGGACGACCGACATGCGCACCAGACGCGCCAGACCGGTCAGGTTTTCCGTCAGCACCGGGTTGCGCTTGTGGGGCATCGCCGACGACCCCTTCTGGCCGGGGCTGAAGAACTCTTCGGCCTCCAGAACCTCGGTGCGCTGCATGTGGCGGATCTCGATCGCGATGTTCTCGATGCTGCTGGCGATGACGCCCAGCACGGCAAAGAACATGGCATGACGGTCGCGCGGAATGACCTGGGTGCTGATCGGTTCTGGGCGCAGACCCAGTTTCGCGCAGACGTGTTCTTCGACCGCGGGGTCGATATTGGCGAATGTGCCGACCGCGCCGCTGATGGCGCCCGTGGCGATCTCTTCGCGCGCGGCCAGCAGACGGGCGCGGCCCCGGGCCATTTCCGCATAGAAACGGGCAAAGGTCAGGCCCATCGTGGTGGGTTCCGCATGGATGCCGTGGCTGCGACCGATGCGGACGGTGTCCTTGTGCTCATGCGCGCGGGTTTTCAGCGCGGCCAGCACCCGGTCCATTCCGGCCAGCAACAGGTCGCTGGCGCGGACCAGCTGGACGTTCAGCGTGGTGTCCAGCACGTCGCTGCTGGTCATGCCCTGGTGGACAAAGCGCGCCTGGTCGGCGCCTACATGTTCGGCCAGATGCGTCAGGAACGCGATGACGTCATGTTTCGTAACGGCCTCGATCTCGTCGATGCGGGCCACGTCGAACTGGACATCGCGGGCCTTCCAGACGGCCTCGGCATTCTCGCGCGGGATCACGCCCAGATCGGCCTGCGCGTCGCAGGCATGGGCCTCGATCTCGTACCAGATGCGGAACTTGGTCTCGGGGGACCAGATGGCGACCATTTCGGGGCGGCTGTAACGCGGGATCATGGAAGGCTCCTTTTGCTGGGTCGGGGCATAGCGGGGCAGGGG
>NZ_JBISHD010000030.1:0-24931 GCF_045064235.1 Paracoccus sp. Ld10
GCATAGCGGGGCAGGGGGGCGGGGGCAAGTTTTCATGCGCTGCCATTGGGTTTGCGGGAACATTCCTTGCGCAAGAGGGGTTCGGTGGCAACAGACGTGACAACCGACCGGAGATTTCCATGCGCAGCCCCCAGACCCCCCGTTCCCCGTTGACCGAGGCCGACCGCACCAGTCAGACACGGTTTGGCCCGCGACCGGTTCCCGTGGGACATCGTCGCCTGAATTCGCCCGTCACCGACGATGCCTCGACCGCGGCCAAGGTCGTCGTATGGGCCGGGGTCGCGCTTGGTATGGCGGGTGTCACCGCCGCTGCGGCCATCGTCGCGCGCAAGCTGGTTGTCGGCGATGATACACGGCAAACCAAACATCGCGAAACCGCTGCCCCACGCTTTGCCCGTCTGGAAGAAGAAGAGCGCGAGGCGATGCGCCGTCGTGTCCGCGCTCAGGCCCGCGATGACAACGCCCATGTTGCCCGCGTGCGCGCCAACGCATCGCGCGGCCGCAGCGGCAATTTCGCAAAGGACCTGACCCGCACCGCGACCGACCTGTCGCAGGGGCTGAACGGTGTCGCACAATCGCTGGCCGGCGCATTCCAGTCGTTCCGCGGTGTGTCCAGCCAGGCCACGACCATCGTCGGCGATTTCGTCGCGGCGGCAGATCAGTTGCGCGCTATTCTGAACGGTGCGCCCGGTCCCAACCCCGGCCCGGTCCAGAACCGCACGCCGCGGCCCACTTCGGACGACACCCGGATCTGAAGCAACCCAAGGGACAACCCATGACCCAGCAGACCGGCATACGGGGCGCATTGTTCGGCCCGCTGGACGATGAGACGCGACAGAAGTTTGGATTATCGACAGACGGCGTCAAGACCACGCCCAAGAAACCCGTCCCGGGACTGCGGGACATGTCCCGCGCCGACATGATCGCCGTGGCGAAATCGACCTTTCGCCAGATCGGAGAAGATCGCGTGACGTCCGTTTCAGGCGGCGTCACGTTTTTCGGTCTGCTGTCGCTGTTCCCGGCGATCACGGCATTCGTGTCGTTATATGGTCTGTGGGCCGACCCGCTGACCATACAATCCCATCTGGCCCTGATGGAAACGCTGCTGCCCGAAAGTTCGCTGGAAATCATCCGCGCGCAGGTGGTTGCGATTGCATCGTCTTCGACTGGGGCGCTGTCACTGGCCGGTTTCGTGGCGTTGCTGGTCGCGTTCTATTCGGCGAACGGGGGAATGAAGGCGCTGTTGTCGGCGCTGAACGTGGCGTTCTTTCAGCGTGAGACGCGAGGTATCGTCAAACTGAACCTGGTCGCGATGTGCTTTACGGTTGGTGGACTTGCGATGATCGCGCTGATGTTGGCGGTCATTGCGATCGTGCCGATGTTGCTGCGCCTGCTTCCCATCGGGTGGGGCGCCGAGACAATTTTGACCGTGATCCGGTGGCCGTTGATGTTGGGCCTGCTGATCATGGCGCTTGCCGCCGTCTATCGCTGGGGACCCGCGGCGCCCAAATCGCGGTGGCGCTGGGTCTCACCGGGGGCGATCTTTGCGGGGTTGGCATTGGTTGCGACGTCGATGTTGTTCTCGTGGTACGCGGTGAACTTTGGCAACTACAACGAGACCTATGGTTCTTTGGGTGCTGTCGTCGCGCTGATGACGTGGCTGTGGCTGAATGCGACGATCGTGCTTGTCGGGGCAGAGATCAATTCCGAACTGGAACGGCACCTCAAACATATGGCAGGGTTGCCCGATGATCGCCCCCTGAAACGAGAGTCGAAATGATGATGTCGCCCTACATCCCCCTGAGCATCGCCATCGCGCTGGAGGTTCTAGGGACGACACTGCTGCAGCGATCAGAACAGTTCACCCGTCTGGCGCCGACCGTGGGCATGGCACTGTGTTATCTGGCCAGCTTTTATCTGCTGTCGGTCAGCCTCAAGGTGCTGCCACTTGGCGTGGCCTATGCGATCTGGAGTGCGTTTGGCGTAGCCTTGGTCGCGATGATCGGGTTGGTCGTCTTTGGCCAGCGGCTTGACCTGCCGGCAGTGGTGGGCTTGGGTCTGATCGTTTCGGGTGTGGTCGTCATCAACGTCTTTTCCCGTACCGTCGGGCATTAACGCTCGGTCAGCTTCAGCTCGATCCGACGGTTCAGCGCCCGGGCCTCGGGTGTGTCCTGCGTCGTGATCGGTCGCGTATCGGCAAAGCCTGTCGGGGCCAGCCGCGCCGCCGGAAAGTCTAGATCATCGGACAGATAGCGGACGACCGCCAACGCGCGGCCTTGGCTCAGCTCCCAGTTATCAACGTATCGGCCGGTTCCAGACAGGGGCCTGTCGTCGGTATGGCCGTCCACGCGGATGATCCAGTCGATTTCGGGTGGAATCTCCTGGGCGATGTCGCGCAGCAGCCCCGCAAGGTCCGACACCTGGTCGCGGCCTGCGCCTGACAGAGTGGCCTCTCCGGGCGCGAACAGAACTTCGGACTGGAACACAAAGCGGTCGCCCACGACCTGCACGCCCTCGCGCCCCGACAGGATCTGGGACAACCGACCGAAGAACTCTGAACGATAGCGTGTCAGATCCTGCGCCTCGGCTTCGGCGGCAAGCCGCGCTTCCTCCTCCAGCGCCAACCGGGCGCGGGTTTCTTCGGCGGCACGGACCAAGGCGGCATTCAGTTGCTGTCCCAGATCGGACACCCGCAGCTCTGCGTCCGCCTGCTCATCACCTGCCGCATCCAGCAGCGCCTGCAGCGAGCCAAGCTGCGCCCGCAATTGCGCCACCTGTTCGTTCAGCGCGGCCACGCGCCGTTGGCTGTCCTGCGACAGATCCTGCTGATCGGCCAGTTTTGCGCGCGCGGCAGCCAACAAGGCGGCCTGACGATCGGCCTGGGTCATCTGGGTGTCGGCTTGGGCCTGCGCCTCATCACGGGCCGCATCGGCTGCAGCCAGCAGGGTCAGCGTCTCTTCCGCCTCGCGGCGCCGCTCTTCCAGAAAAAGGGTCATGGCGGTCAGCTCGGCATCCGCCCCCGCCAGCCGTTCGCGCAGCAGGGCGGCGGCCTCGGCCTCGGCCAGACGGGTCTGTTCGGCCTCGGTCAGGGTTGCCTGGGTCTGATCCAACTGTGCCTGCTGCTGGTCCACTTGCGCGCGCAGATCGGCGGCCAATGCCTCCAGCGCATCACGGCGCGCGGCGGCAAGACGCGCGGCCTCTGCCTGCGCGTCGGTTTCCGATCGCGCGGACGCAACCGCCAGTTCCGCGACTGATGCCCGCGTTTCCGCCTGATCCAGCCGCGTTTCCAGCGTTTCCAGTTGCGCCTGACCCTGCGCCCGTTCCGCCAGCAGGGCCGCAACCTCGGCCTCGAAATCGGTCAGGCGGGTGCGCGCATCCTGCAGCTGCGTCTGTCCTGTGGCCAGTTGGCTGGTCAGCCGCGCGATGCGGGCGGCGCGGTCGCGGGCCTCTGCCTCGGCGCGGGCGGCGCGTTCAGCCTCGGTCTCCAGCGATCGGGTCAGACCGGCCTCGCGGTCCTGCGACGCGTTCAGCGCCTGTCCCAGGGACGCGACCTGCGCACCCAGCTCGTCCAGTTGCCGTTCCTGACGGGAGATGACCTGACCCTGGTCGTCGATCGTGCCGTCCTGCGTGGTGATCTGTTCGCGCAACACGCCCTGAACGACGGTAAAGATCGTCAGAACGAACATCAGCACCAGCAGCAGCGCCGTCATCGCATCGACAAAGCCCGGCCAGATCGTGGACGAGAAACGCTGCGCCGATGAACCGCGGGACAGGCGCATCGGGTCAGCCCTCTCCGCGGGCGGGGTCGCCCGCCAGCAGATCGTCGCGGAACGGATCGCCAAAGCGCGCGGCCCGCACCGCGCGGGTCAGCACCAGGATATCGGCGCGCAGATCGGCCAGCATCTCGTTCCGGCCCCCGGTCAGATCGGTCGACAGCCGGTCCAACGCGGCCTCCAGCCGGGACATGTCGGGGGCTGGAGGCTGGTGGTCGGCCAGGCGGTTCAGGGCGTGGATCAGGCGTTCCGACTGTTCGTTCGGCGCGGCGCGATCGGCCTGCACCTGCTGGACCAACGCATCGATCGCCTGCGCCATGACGACGACGCGTTCATCGGCCATCAACGCGGCCTCATCGCGCATGGCGTCGCGTTCGGCGTTATAGGCCTGCAGGCGGTCCATCTGACCGGCCATCTGGTCCAGAAAGCCCGCCAGCGCCGCCTGATCGATCCCGTCGCCATCGCCGGACGCGATGCTGATCCGGGTAAAGCCTGACATCCATTCTTCAAGTTCGCGATAGAACCGGTTCTGGCCATGGGTCACGAACAGTTCCAACAGGCCCACCACCAGCGACCCCGCCAGTCCCAAAAGCGAGGACGAGAACGCCGTCGCCATCCCGCCCAGTTGTGATTCCAGTCCGGTCATCAGGTTCTGGAACAGGTCCAGCCCTGACTGGCCGTTCTGCGGCGACAGTGCCCGGATGGTCGCGACCACCGCGGGAATGGTTGTCGCAAGGCCGTAGAATGTGCCCAGAAGCCCCAGAAAGATCAGCAGATTCGCCAGATAGCGGGTGATGTCGCGCGCCTCGTCGATGCGTGTCGCGACCGAATCCAGGATTGAGCTGGCAGAGCTGGCGCCAATCGCCTCTCCGCCGGGACCGCGCGATCCCAGCATCGCCGCAAGCGGGGCCAGCAGGCGCGGCGCACCGTCCTGCGCCCCGCTGATGCGGTCGGTATCGCGGCGGCGCGCGGCGAACCGTTCGATCCAGCTGACCGACCCGGTCAGTTGCGCCACCTGCCAGAAACAGGCCAGCACACCCAAGGCAAAGACCGCCAGGATCAGCCCGTTCAGCCAGCGGTTCGCGTCGAATATGGACAGGATGCGGCCATATGCGAACCAGCCCCCGGCCAGCACCATCCCCAGCACGATCAGCATCATCAGGATCTGTCGCACCGGCTGGGAGAAGCGCGGCGCGCCGGCCGCCCCAATCAGCGCCTTGTCCCGCGTGGCCGAGATGCGCCGGTTCGTCAGGGTCAGCCGCGAGGGCGCATTCTGGTCGCCATTTGTCGGATCGCTCACCGGTAAATCCCCGTCACTTCGATGCTTTAGCCCGACTGTAGGACGGGGGCGACCACTTGCCAAGCATTCCGACGGTCCGCGTCAGCCCGCCGGCGGCAGCAGCGCCCGTACCGCCTGCGACAGCGCGTCCAGATGGTCGTCGGGCATGCCGATACGGGTCAGATGGGCGGCCGTGTTGAACAGGTATTCCGCATTCGGGCCACGCCCGCCATGCGCCTGCGCGATGATGCGGGCCTGTTCGTCGGCGGGCAGCCCGCCCGCATACTGGCTGTGGTCGCGGCGCATCACATAGGCCAGCGCCTGCACCCGTCGCCCGTCCTGCAATGCCAGTGGCAGGATCGTCTCGCGATAGGCATCGGTCACCAATTCGCGCGCGCGCAGGTCGGCCAGGACACGGTCGTGATCATGCGGCCGTATCCGCAGGGCCACGCCCTGACAGATCGCACCGTCCTGCGGATCAAGGCCCAGCACCAGTCCCGGCGCGGCCTCGGTCCCGCGATGCTGAACGGATCGCAGACAGAAGCTGCGGGCATATCCGGTCAGCCGCGCATGTGCGACCTCGGCCGGATCGAAACCGGGGTTCCAGATCAGCGAGCCATAGCCAAAGACCCATTCGATGCGTTCCATTGTCCGTCCTTTCGGGGCACAAGGTAGGGCAGGATCGGTCAGGAAAAAAGGGCAGGGGCGGCAATGCGTGGGACGGTGATCGCGACGGGACTGGTACTGGCGGTGCTGGCGGGGGGCTGGCTGGGGGCCGAAACGCTGGCCCGCGACCGCGTGGCGGCCCTGATCGCGGATGACCCGTCGCTGCAGGCGGCGTCGGTCGCTCCGCTGCGCGACCCGCGGCGCATCGGCATCGCGCTGTCCGAACCGGCCTGGGCGGACCCGGCGCTGAGCGTCAGCCTGCCTTGGGCGCGGCTGTATCTGTCGCCCCTGTCGCCGCTGACCGCGCGGCTGGACCTGCCCGACGGGGGGCAGGTGACGCGGGGCGGGCAGGCGATGCAGCTGGGCCTGTCGGCACCCACGGCCAGCATGGCGTTGTCGCCGCTGAACGGCATGGCGCCGAACCGCTTGGATCTGGTCGCGCGTGACCTGACGCTGGATGGCCAGCCCCTGGCGCAGGGTCTGTCGGTGCATGCGAGTCTGACGGGGCTGGGGGCCGACGCGCCGCGTCCGGCACGGGCGGCCTATGACATCGATCTGGGGCTGACCGAACTGCAGGTCGGGGGGCTGGCGCAACTGGGGTTGGACCCCGGGCCGATCCCCGGTCCCCTGTCGGTGCAGGGGTCGGTGCAGGTCTGGCTGGACGGCACGCCGCGCGTCACTGGTGATACCGCCCCGCAGGTCGTGGGCTGGCAGACCGCAGGGCTGGACCTGCAGGCCGATCAGATCAAGCTGCGCATCATCGGCCGCCTGTCCCGCGATGAGCAGGGGCGCGCCGAGGGGCAGGTGGCGCTGTACTCTGCCGATGCGGACGCGATGATCGGGTTGGCCACAGGGCTGGGCCTGATCCCCGCACAGGCCGGAATGCTGTTGCGCGCCGGGCTGTCGCAGCTGTCGCAGGCGGAACTGGACGACACGCTGCCCGGCCCCGATTTTCCCGCCGCCGCGCAGGGGGAGCTGCGCCTGCCCATCATCATGCGCGACGGGCAACTGATCCTGGGCGGCGTGCCGGTCGGCCCCGCCCCCGCGATCTAGTCCGCGGGGCGCGATGCGCCGGGCGTGCGGCCAAAGTCGGGCGCCTCGGTGTCCTGACCCGCCTCGATGATGCCGCGACGGATCGCGCGGGTGCGGGTGAAATAGTCGTGCAACTGCTGGCCGTCGCCCATGCGGATGGCGCGCTGCAGGACGAACAGCTCCTCGGTAAAGCGGCCAAGGATGTCCAGCGTGGCCTCTTTGTTGTGCAGGAACACGTCACGCCACATGGTCGGGTCGCTGGCCGCGATCCGGGTGAAATCGCGGAAACCGGCGGCGGAATACTGGATCACCTCCTCGCCGGACACCCGGCGCAGGTGGTCGGCCACGCCCACCATCGTATAGGCGATCAGGTGCGGCGCGTGGCTGGTGACGGCCAGGACCATGTCGTGATGCGGCGCGTCCATGCGGTCGGTTTTCGCGCCCATCGCGGTGATCAGACGGTCCAGCCGGTCCAGCGCGTCGGGGTCGGTATCGGCCATCGGCGTCAGCAGCCACCAGCGATTGCGAAAAAGGCCGGCAAAGCCCGCGCGCGGGCCTGAATGTTCGGTGCCGGCCAGCGGGTGGCCGGGGATGAAATGCACCCCCGCCGGCAGGCAGGGCGTGACCGCATCGATCACCGACTGCTTGACGGAGCCGACATCGGTGATCGTGGTGCCGGGGGCGAGATGCGGCGCGATCTCGGCCATGACCTCGGCCATGGCGCCGACGGGAACGGCCAGCACGACCAGATCAGCGCCCGCCACCGCCAGCGCGGCGGTATCGCAGACCTCGCACAGGCCGATCTCGCGCGCGGTGTCGCGGGTGGCCTGACTGCGGGCATAACCGGTGATCCGCCCTGCCAGCCCGCCCTCGCGCATCGCATGTGCCATGGAGCCTGCGATCAAGCCCAGTCCGATCAGGGCGACCTTGTCATAGACCTGCGTCATTGCGTGCGCCCCTGCATGAAGTGCCCCAGGCAATCCAGCACCCGCGTCACTGCATCGTCGTCGCCCACGGTGATGCGCAGCGCGTCGGGCAGGCCATAGCCGCCCACGCGTCGTACCAGGATGCCCTCTGCCCGCAGTGCCGCATCGGCGGCCATGGCGGTATCGGGGCTGTCAAAGCGCGCCAGCACGAAATTGGCGAAACTTTCGTCACAGCCGATGCCCATTTGGACCAGCGATTGCCGCATCCGGTCACGCATCCGGGCGTTCAATGCGATGCAGTGGTCGGTGAAGTCGCGGTCCAGCACGGCGGCGCGGGCCGCCTCCATCTGGGTGTTGGACAGGTTGAAGGGCTGGCGGATGCGGTTCAGCACATCGATGACCTCGCGCGCGGCATAGCCCCACCCGATGCGCAGCCCGCCCAGGCCATAGGCCTTGGAGAAGGTGCGGGTCATGATTACGTTCGGATGCCGGTCGACCAGCGACGCGCCGCCGTCGAAACCGGCGGCAAATTCGGTATAAGCGCCGTCATGGACGAACAGCACCTGCGGCGGCAGACCGTCGATCAGGCGCTGTAGTTCGTCCGCGGTCAGCATCGTTCCGGTCGGATTGGCGGGGTTTGCGATGAACACGACGCGCGTGCGGTCCGTCACCGCCGCCAGAATCGCGTCGACGTCGACGCGGCGCGTGTCCTCCGGGACGGTCACGGGGGTCGCGCCGACCATGCGGGCCAGGATCGGATACATGGAAAAGCCATGTTCGGTCGTGATGACCTGATCCCCCGGACCGGCAAAGGCCTGGACCACGAACTGCAACACCTCGTCCGAGCCCACGCCGCAGATGATGCGGTCGGGGTCCAGACCATGCACCTGCCCGATGGCCGCACGCAGCGCAGCGTGATCTGTCGCCGGATAGCGGTGCAGATCGCCAGCCGCCTTGCGGAACGCATCCTGCGCGGCGGGGCTGGGGCCAAGCGGATTTTCGTTCGAGGACAGTTTGAGCACGTCGTCGCGGCCTGTCAGCGTGCTCTCGCCGCTGACATAGAGCGCGATATCCATGATGCCGGGCTGCACGGGGGTCTGGGTCATGGGGGTCCATCCTTGTATCGGACCCGGTCTAGTCCCGCGGATCGGGTTAGAAAAGCCCCCAATCCGCCGCGCCCGCCCTGCGGTCAGGCAAAGACGAAATCGCCCGCGTCGATCAGCAGGTGATCGACATTGCTCAGGACGATGCTGTCGCCGCCATACCGGATCACGGTGTCCAGGCCCCGGTCGATGATGCGCAGGTCGTCCAGTCCATCCGGCCCTGCGGCAAACATGATGCGGTCCGTGCCGTCTGCGAAATCGGTGATCCGGTCCTGTCCGGCACCCGGCCGGAAGACAAAGCTGTCCGCCCCCGCTCCGCCGGTCAGCACGTCGGCACCCGCGCCACCCTCCAGCCGGTCGTTGCCGTACCCGCCGCGCAGCACGTCCGCACCGATGCCGCCATCCACCACGTCATTGCCCAGACCCCCATCCATGACGTCATTGCCGAACCCACCCCGCAGGACGTCGTTGCCCGCCCGGCCAGACAGGACATCGTTGCCGGCTCCGCCCTCCAACAGGTTCGCGCCGGCATTCCCCGACAACCGGTCGTGGCCTGCGCCGCCACGCAGGTTTTCGACCCCGGTGACCGTAACACTGCCGGTGGCGAAACGCTGTACCCCCGTCACCGCCAGATCGACGGCGACATTCGCCGTGGTGATCAGTTGCAGCATGTCGATGCCTGCGCCACCGTTCACGACATCCGCGCCGTATCCCGCCAAGAGCAGGTCATTGCCCGCGTCCCCGTTCAGACGGTCATTGCCCAGACCGCCATCCAGCACATCCGCACCGATGCCGCCGTTCAGCAAATCGTGGCCCAGCCCCCCCTGCAGAACGTCGGCGCCGGCACCGCCGAACAGGACGTCATTGCCGCCCATGCCCTGAATCCGGTCGTTCCCGGCCAAGCCGTCAACGATGTCGCGGCCAGAAGAACCGGTGATCTGGTCGTTCGATGTCAGGACCGCCCGCCAGATCGACAGATAGTCGCCACGTCCAAATATCGCGCCTTCGTCGATCCGCCCCGGTGCTGTCGAAATAACGAATTCCGACATGGTCATGACATCGCGGCCGTTCTGCGTCAGGCGCAGGGCGCCAGCGCGGTCATAGCCGGCGGATCCGATCTCTATCCGGTAGCCGTTGGAATGGTCGATCCAATCCTCGTTTCGGCCAAAGCGGCCGGGGCCGAAATTGGTCGCGGCGGTCAGGTCAAAGGATTGGTAAAGCTGAATGCGGGCCATCGTGGCGCTCCGTCTGGATGCAATGCCGCGATGCTAGACGATCACGCCCACGCGGCGACGACGAAGTGCATAGAATGCAATGCAAAAGGCCGCATCCGAAGATGCGGCCCCATGACAGTCAGTGTGGCAAAGATCAGTTCTTTGCGTAGAATTCGACGACCAGGTTCGGTTCCATCTGCACGGCATAGGGGATGTCGCCCAAGGCCGGGGTGCGCACGAAGGTCGCGGTCATCTTGTTGTGGTCGACTTCAAGATAGTCGGGGACGTCACGTTCGGTCAGGGCGACGGCTTCCAGCACGATGGCCAGCTGGCGCGAACGCTCGCGGATCGAGATGACATCGCCTTCCTTGACGCGGTAGGACGCGATGTTCACGCGCTGACCGTTGACCTGAATGTGGCCGTGGTTGACGAATTGGCGGGCGGCCCAGATGGTCGCCACGAACTTGGCGCGATAGACGATCGCATCCAGGCGACGCTCGAGCAGGCCGACCAGGTTCTCGCCGGTGTCGCCGCGGATCCGTTCGGCTTCGGCATAGATGCGGCGGAACTGCTTTTCGGTCAGGTCGCCGTAATAGCCCTTGAGCTTTTGCTTGGCGCGCAGCTGGGTGCCGAAGTCCGACAGCTTGTTCTTGCGGCGCTGGCCATGCTGGCCGGGGCCGTATTCACGACGATTGACGGGCGACTTGGCGCGGCCCCAGATGTTCTCGCCCATGCGACGGTCGAGTTTGTACTTGGCAGACGTGCGTTTGGTCACGGCTGATCTCCTTCTTGCAGTTGCGAAGGGCGTTGTCCTCTGGCGTGAGCCTGACAGGGTTCCCCTTGCGGGGTCCACCAACACCAACGAAGCGTGCCGTATAGACGCCCAGGCCCCGGTGTCAACCGCAATCACCCGCGATGGTCACTGGTGTGGCCGCCGGCCCTGCGCGGGTATGGTGGAAGCGCACGCGACGGGCGCCCGAAAATTGCGTCCCGCGACGGCCGGGGGGCCAGCCCCCCGGACCCCCCGGGGACAGCGCCGGAGCCCATCGGTAGGAGCCGTGGCCCGCCAGCCGTCAGTCGTTCAAGCTGCGCATCAGGGCCCAAGCCAGACCCGAGCAAATCAGCGTTGCGGTGATCGCCGGGATGGCAGTGCCGTTGTAGAGAAGCCCGACAGGTGCTGCGATCAGCACCGCCGACAGGGTCGAGATCGCGGCCACGATGGAGGCGGCCATGCCTGCGATGTGGCCCATCCGCTGCAGCGCCAGCGCATTCAGGTTGCCGAAGGTCACGCCGGCCATGAAGAACACGCTGACCGCCCAGAAGAAGAACAGCGGGAACTCCACCCCCTGCGGCAGCACGCCGGACAGGATCAATGTCAGCGCGACCGCCGACACGATCGTCTGCATGATATACGCCCATTTCGCGATCCGTCGCATGCCGAAACGCATCACGAAGGTCGCGTTCAGGATTGTCCCCGAGCCCGACAGCAGCGCCATGGCGGCGAACCACAGGTGAAAGTTCTCTCCCTTGCCGTAGGTTACGCCGAAAAGCTGTTGGGCGGAGGAGAGGAGCCCGAACATCTGGCCGAACCCGAGGGTCAGAACCAGGGTGGTCAGCATCACCTGGCGGTCGGACAGGACCTCTCGGGCGGCGGCAGAGAGGGTGGCGATGCGCAGGGGGCGACGGGCGGCGGTGGGCAGCGTTTCGGCCTGGCGGATGTTCAGCCACAGCGCGCCGATCATGGCGAACGCAATGAAGGCCAGGAAAACCCCGTGCCAGTTCGAAATCGCGATGATCCCGGCACCGACCGTGGGTGCGACTGCCGGGATCATGATGAAGATCATCATCACAAAGCTGCTGATGCGGGCCATTTCGCGGCCCTCGTAGAGGTCCCGGACCAGGGCCAGGCCCACAATGCGTGGTGCTGCGGCGCCAAGGCCCTGGACGAACCGCGCGACCAGCAGGAATTCCAGTGAGTCGGCATAGATCGCGGCAATGGTCGCGGCGATGTAGATGCCGAACCCGATGGTGATCGTACGCTTGCGGCCAAGGGCGTCTGACAGCGGGCCGGCAAACAGCGTGCCAAGCCCCATTCCGGCGACGAACGTGGTCAGGATCAGTTGGGCGCGGTTCACGTTGTCGGGCGTCAGGTCCGCCGCAATATCGGGCAATGCAGGCAGCATCGCGTCGATGGAAAAGGCAATGGTGGCGAAAAGGAACGCCAGCATCGCGATGAATTCGGGCAAGGGCAGGCGGCGCTGTTGCGCAAGCCCGGGGAAGGAAACATCTGTCATGGGATCACCGATTGGGTCTGCCATTCAGATAGGCCTATCTTGCAGAGTCTGCAAGTTAAGGCTGGGGGGATGCTGCCATGATCTCGTCGATGACGTTCTGCCACAGGGCGGCGGGCTGTGCGCCGCTGACCGCATGCGCGTCCGAGATGATGAATGTCGGCACCGAATTGATTCCCCGCTGGCGTGCATGCTGTTCGCGACGGATGACCTCGTCACGGTCGGCATCGCTGGCCAGAAGCCGTGCGGTCAGCGTGGCGTCCATGCCGGCGGCCTCGGCGATCCGCGTCAGGGTTTCCGCATTTCCGATATCCTCCGCGTCGTACCAATGCGCGTTCAGCAGGCCGGACATCACGGCGGTCTGGGCACCTTCCAGTCCGGCCCAATGCATCAGCCGGTGCGCATCGGTCGTATCGGGTTGGCGGGGTGACGGGTTCAACGTCAGCCCCAGGGCGGCGGCCCGTTCGGCCTGTACCTTGACGACGTCCTCGGCCTGATCGCCGAACTTGGCTCGCAGATAGGCAACGCGGTCCATCCCTTCGGGCGGCATGGTCGGGTTCAGGCGGAACGGATGCCATGTGATCGTGAAGGGGTGGTCGGGTCGGCTTTCCAAAGCGCGGTCCAGTTCGACCTTGCCGATCAGGCACCAAGGGCAGACGGGATCGGTGATGATGTCCAGACGGGTCATGGTCGGTCCTTGCGATGCGCCCCGGGCAGGGCGGTTGATCTCGTCGGTCAGTGTGCGGGACTGCGCGGCCCGCATGGTTGACGCGCGACCTGTTCTAGCGGGCAAGCCCGCCTTGGGCCATAGCCTGCATCCGCAAGGGTTTCGGGCCGCTGCCCGGCACGCGCCTCAAAATACCCGATCATGTTGTTCAACAGGCTTTGCCAACACCCTGACCAGCGTGACATCCGCACCAATTCAGATGGTGGGCCGATGGTCCGGCATTCCGTGTCAAACAAATGCCATCATATGAAGGCGCTGTATAATGCCGGTGTTTTCTGCGTTCCATCCATATCATCGATCCGTCAGGCACGGCGATTTCGAACACCGTTCATCACCGCAGACAGCAAGACCGCAATGGTCCGAGCGACAGATGGTCTGAACAGATGCGGCAGCCATTTCATCGCCCTATTCGATGTTCCGCGAAAATTCGGGTGGCCTGTCCAGTTGCGCCTCTGGCTTGATCGGACTATCACGGGCGCACATCGCCATGTAACAGCGTCCGTCCTGTCGCATGGTTCCCGTCGACGAAAAACGGCCCGCAAAAGCGGGCCGTCCAGATCACGCAAAAGGCCGGATCAGAGCAGTTTCAGATCGCTGGCCGACGCACGGCCGTCACGGCCCGATTGCAGTTCGAACGCGATTTTCTGGTTGTCCTGCAGACCCGTCAGTCCGGCACGTTCCACGGCCGAAATGTGCACGAACACATCCTTGCCACCATCATCGGGCGCGATAAATCCAAAGCCCTTTGTCGAATTGAACCATTTCACCGTTCCGGTCGCCATAACCGCATTCTCCTTCAAGTCATCCCGACGCAGGATTGCGCCAGGCCGTGCAGCCCGCTTTCGGTCTTCCGGCTGCCCAAGAGGGAGGCGGTAGAAAGTCTTTGCTCACGCGATTGAGAGGATGCCCGAATCGTCGCAAAACGCAAGCGTCAAACGCAGCCCGGCGGCGCCGCGTTTGACGCAGGCAACGATCAGCGCAGGTCCGGGGGCGTCGCTTCGGCCGCCAGATCGGCCACGACCTGGTCCAGGGGAACGGTGCGGCTGCCTTGTGCATCCAGGCGGCGCAGGGAGACGGTGCGGTCCTCGACCTCCTTCATGCCGATCGCCAGGATGGCGGGGACGCGCCCGACCGAATGTTCGCGGACCTTATAGTTGATCTTTTCGTTGCGAATGTCGGCCTCGGCCCGGATCCCCTGTGCGCGCAGGGCGGCCACGACCTGATGCACATAGTCGTCGGCATCCGACACGATGGATGCCACGACGACCTGACGGGGGGCCAGCCAGAATGGCAGCTTGCCGGCGCTGTTCTCGATCAGGATGCCGATGAAACGTTCAAAGCTGCCCAGAACCGCGCGGTGCAGCATGATGGGACGGTGCTTGTGCCCGTCGGGTCCGACATATTCCGCATCCAGCCGTTCCGGCAGGTTGGGGTCCACCTGCAGCGTGCCGCATTGCCAATCGCGCCCGATCGCGTCGGTCAGCACGAACTCCAGCTTGGGGCCATAGAACGCGCCCTCGCCGGGGAAGACGGTATAGTCATGGCCCGCGGCCTTGCAGGCGTTGCCGAGGGCGGCCTCGGCCCGGTCCCAGCTTTCCTCGGTGCCGATGCGCTTTTCGGGGCGGGTGGACAGCTTGATGCGCCAGCCGTCAAAGCCCAGGTCGGAATAAATGCCCGCAAGAAAATCGATGAATTTCTTGGTCTCGACCTCGATCTGGTCCTCGGTGCAGAAAATATGCGCATCATCCTGCGTGAACCCGCGCACCCGCATGATGCCGTGTAGCGCGCCGGACGGCTCATAGCGGTTGCACGACCCGAACTCCGCCATGCGCAGCGGCAATTCACGATATGATTTCAGACCATGGTTGAAGATCTGCACATGGCAAGGGCAGTTCATCGGCTTAAGCGCGTTGATCGTCTTGGTCTTGGCATGCTCCTCGTCGACCTCGACGATGAACATGTTTTCCTGATAGTTCTCCCAGTGTCCTGATTCTTCCCACAATTTCCGGCTGACGACCTGCGGGGTGTTGACCTCGACATAGCCGTCGGCGCGCTGCTTGCGGCGCATGTAATCCTGCAGCGTGGTATAGATGTTCCAGCCGTTCGGGTGCCAGAAAACCTGGCCCGGCGCCTCTTCCTGCATGTGGAACAGGTCCATCTCGCGGCCCAGCTTGCGGTGGTCGCGCTTGGCGGCCTCCTCCAGCATGGTCATGTGCGCCTTGAGGTCGTCGCGGTTGCGGAACGCCACGCCATAGATGCGCTGCAGCATCGGGCGGCTGGCATCGCCCAGCCAATAGGCTCCGGCGATATGGGTCAGCTTGAAGGCGTCGGCGGGCAGCTGTCCGGTGTTCTGCAGGTGCGGGCCGCGGCACAGATCCTGCCAGTCGCCGTGCCAGTACATGCGCAAATCCTGACCCGCCGGAATGCGGTCGATCAGTTCCAGCTTGAAGGGCTCGTTCGCCGCCTTGTAATGCGCGATGGCGCGGTCGCGGTCCCAGATTTCGGTGCGGACGGGTTCGCGGGCGTTGATGATCTCCTTCATCCTGGCCTCGATCGCGCCCAGGTCGTCGGGGGTGAACGGTTCCGCCCGGTCAAAGTCGTAGAACCAGCCGTGATCGCGGATCGGGCCGATGGTAACCTTGACGTCGGGCCAGATCGACTGAACCGCACGGGCCATGACATGGGCGAAATCGTGGCGGATCAGCTCCAGCGCCTGCGCCTCGTCCTTCATCGAATGAATGGCGATCTGGCCGCTGGCCGTGATCGGCCATGCCAGATCAATGTGATTGCCGTCCAGGCTGGCGGAAATTGCGCGTTTTGCAAGGCTGGGCGCGATGCTCTCGGCCACCTCGGCAGCGGTCACGCCTGCGGGATAGTCACGCGCATTGCCATCGGGAAAGGTGAGGGTGATCTGGGACATGTTGTCCTCCTCGTCGGTTTGGCGCCCACGGAACGCCCGGTTGCGGGTTATGGTCGGGCAGGCATGGACGTGCCCGCGCGATTAGTCAAGATTACGGCAACACACGGGAAGTCAGCATGAGCCACCATACCGATTTCGAGGACCAGCTGTTCGAGCGTCTGGTCGACGACCCCGACAATGACGGTGGTCTGTCGGACACCCAACAGCAAGTCGAACCGCGCAATTTCCTGCGCCATATCGTGTCGCTGGCGGCGTCAAAGCTGGGCGACGGGCTGGTCGATGCGAAACTGGTGTTGTCCTGGCTGCTGACTCATCTGGGCGCGGGCGCAGGCGTGATCGGCCTGCTGGTCCCCGTGCGCGAGGCCGGGTCGCTCTTGCCGCAACTGTTCACTGCGGGGGCCATCGGCGCCCTGCCACGCCGCAAGTGGGCATGGGCCGTTGGCAGCGTCGTGCAGGGTCTGGCCGCGCTGGCCATCACCGCGATCGCGCTGACGATGCAGGGGGCGGCCGCGGGGGCCGCCATCATCGCCGCGCTGGCGGTGCTGGCGCTGGCGCGGTCGGTCTGTTCGGCCAGCTACAAGGACGTGTTGGGAAAGACCGTGGGCCAGTCGCGGCGCGGTGCGGCCACCGGATTTGCCAGCAGCGTGGGCGCGGGCGGTGTGATCATCTTTGCGGTCCTGCTGCTGTGGCAGCCGCTGGACCGGGCCGTGCTGGTCATCGGCGCGGTGGCGCTGGCGGGCGTCGCGTGGATCGCGGGCGGCGCGGTTTTTGCCACCCTTGATGAAGAGGCGCAGCCGCGAGAAGAAGTGCTGAGTCTGTCGCAATCGATCGGTCAGCTGCGCCTTGTGCGTCAGGATGGACAGTTGGCGCGATTCATCGTGGCGCGTTCGCTGCTGGTTGGATCGGCATTGGCACCGCCCTATCTGCTGGTACTGGCCGCGGCAGGAGAGGGGGACCAGCAGTTGGGCCTGCTGGTGTTGGCATCGGCATTGGCGTCGCTGCTGTCGTCATGGGTCTGGGGGCGCATGTCGGACAGGTCCGCGCGGCGTGTCCTGATCTGGTCGGGCGTTGCGGGTGCCGTCGCGCTGTGCGCGGCACTGATCCTGGCAGCGATGGGGCTGGCACAGGCGACCGGCGCGATTGCGGTGGTTCTGTTCGGCCTGATGATCGCCTATCACGGGGTGCGACAGGGGCGGACGACCTATCTGGTCGACATGGCGCCCGAAGATCAGCGCGCGGCCTATACGGCGGTGTCGAACCTTGTCGTGGGCATTGTGCTGTTGGTGGCGGGGGCTGCGTCCGCAGGGCTGGCGATGCTGGGTGCCGAATGGACTGTGGCTGCTTTTGCTGCGGCATCGGCCCTTGGGGCCTGGGTCGCATGGGGATTGAACGAGGTAAGCGAATGACGGATCATCTGACCACGGACTCGGGACGGCGCATCGCCTATGATCGGCTGGACGGGCAGGGGCCCGGCGTGGTTTTTCTGGGTGGCTTTCGGTCCGACATGCAGGGTTCCAAGGCGGTCCATCTGCGGGATTGGGCTGCGGCCCGTGGGCGGGCCTTTCTGCGGTTCGATTATTCGGGCCATGGGACCAGCAGTGGTGCATTCGAGGATGGTTGTATCGGAGATTGGGCCGCCGACGCCCGCGCCGTGATCGAGGCCCTGACGCATGGACCGCAGGTTTTGGTCGGATCGTCGATGGGCGGATGGATCAGTCTTTTGCTGGCGCGTACCATCCCCGATCGCGTCGCCGCATTGGTCACGATCGCTGCCGCGCCGGATTTTACTGAACGTGGCTTTTGGGCCGGGTTTTCCGCCGAGCAGCGCGACATGATGGCAAAAGACGGGCGCGTTGCCCTGCCAAGCGAGTATGGCGAACCGCTGATCCTGACACGACGACTGATCGAGGATGGCCGCAAGCACCTTGTCCTCGATCAACCGTTATCTCTGCCGTTCCCGGTTCGAATGTTACAGGGAACGGCGGACGCGGATGTTCCGATGTCGTGGGCGATGGACCTGTTGGATCATGTGTCGGGCGAGGATGTTCGGCTGACCTTGGTAAAGGGAGCCGACCACAGGTTTTCCTCGCCCGAATGCCTTCAGCTGATTGTCGCGACAATCGACGCTGTGGCCTAGAATGTCAGGGTATAGTGATCGCCCATATCAGGTTTCTCACCCGTGAGCTTGGATTTGGCGATCTGATACAAAAACGACATGCTGCCGCCGGTTGCCCAGACCTCGGCCTCGGACAGGTCAAAGCGCAGCAGTTGGACATCCGGGTCCTGTTTTCCGTCCTCGAACCAGCTGGAGGCGACGGCGTTCCATATCTCGTCCAGTTTGGCCCGGTTGTCGGACAGCGACAGCTGTCCATGGATGCGGGCATAAAGGCCCTGCCCACCGTCGCTGACCACATGCATGGACGCCTGGGGTCCGGATGCCACGCTGTGGGCCAGATCGGTTTCCTTGGCAGTGATGAACCACAACACGCCGATCTTGCGATCGGTGTAATGCGACATCGGTACCAGGCGCGCATCCTGCGTAATGCCCAACATGCCGCTGTTGATATCGTCCAGCCGGCTCCAGAATTGATGATTGTGGTCGGTCATCGTCATGTCCTCTTGCGCCGCGTCAGGCGGCAGTCATGGGACAAACAATGCTGTGTGGGGCCGGGTTCCCCCGCCCCCGATGCAAGGGAGTCAAACAGCGACGTTATCGGCACCGACCGGATCGTTGACGCCGCAATCTGCCGCCTGACCACCGGCGCGCCGCTTGCGGCGAGGCTTGACGCTGTCGGGTTGTGCCGCATTGTCATCAATGAAATCAAGGACAAGCGGCCGGATGTTCAGCCGCCATGACTTGCCGGCAAAGATGCCGTAATGCCCCGCCCCAGGTTCCAGATGCTGCACTTTCTTGGCATCGGGCACGCCGGTGCACAGGTCCAGCGCGGCAACGCATTGGCCGGGGGCGGAAATGTCGTCATTTGCCCCCTCGACCGTCATGACGGCCACATCGGTGATCTTGCCGATATCGACAGGGTTTCCCTCCACGGTAAACCGGTTCTGCGCGATTTCGAGGTTCTTGAAGATGCGTTCAACGGTCGACAGGTAGAATTCTGCGGTCATGTCCATGACCGCCAGATATTCGTCATAGAACTTGTTGTGCTTGTCGCCTTCGGTGGCGGTTCCGCGGGCCTCGGCATAGATCTGTTCGATGAATGCCTTGGTATGCGTCTGCATGTTCATGCTGATGAACGATGACAGCTGTGCCAACCCCGGATAGACCATCCGTCCAGCGCCACGATACTTGAAGCCCACGGATTGAATCGCCAGATGCTCCAGCTCGCCCATGGTGATCCGGTTGCCGAAATCGGTGACCTCGGTCGCAGCGGCATCGGGATCGACGGGCCCCCCGATCAGGGTCAGTGTCCGGGGTTGTGCCGCCGGATCTTCCTGCGCCAGAATTGCGGTCGCGGCCAAGGCCAGCGGTGCGGGCTGACAGACCGCGATGACGTTCACGTCCGGGCCCAGATGGCGGATGAAGTCGACCAGATACCGGGTATAATCCTCGACGTCGAACTTGCCCTCGCTGACGGGAATGTCGCGGGCGTTGTGCCAATCGGTGACGTACAGTTCGCAATCGTTCAACAGCGACAGAACGGTTGATCGCATCAGCGTCGCATAGTGGCCCGACATCGGCGCCACCAACAGCACCTTGCGGGGCAGGGCCTCACGGCGGGCGACGCGGAAATGAATGAGGTCACCGAATGCCCGGCGCACGACAGGTTCGACATAGACCACGTGATCCTGTCCGTCCTCTCCGGCAATCGGGGGAATCTCCCAGTCGGGTTTGGTCACCATGCGCGCAAAGCTGCGTTCCGTGACACGCCCCCAAGCCCCCAGCATGCGAAAAGCGGGATGCGGGATCAGCGCGAATGCCGGATACGATCCGATCGCCCGCGCGGTCGCGCCCATCCATTCGTTCGTGTTCCGAACCGTCTCCATCGCGTCATAGGACACGATGCCGCGAAGACCTTTGACCGACATGAAACCCCACATTTGCTGCGCTGCGGCATATGATCTGCGCGCGACGAGGCGGCGATAACGGGGTCAGAAGCCGGGTTTACGCCTTGCCTGCCCTGCGCATATCATGATCCCATACGTAGGGGGGATTACGGATCATGGCAAGACAACCGGGTGATACGGGTAAAAATGTTGCCAAATCACGTGCGACACGGGCAACAACCGCAAAGCAACGCGCGAAGCCCGACCCCCAGGCAAAATCACCCACGGCCGCCGCGCCCCCGTCCGCACCGGCCATTCACACGCTGGCCGAAAACATCGAGCGGATCGAGACCTTGGGCCACCGGCTGATGGCCGCGCTGGCCGAACGCACCGTGCCCAATCCCGGCGTCGAAGGGCCGGGCGCGGAACTGTACCTGACGGCTGCCAACGCGTTCCTGAAGACGCTGGCCGAGCATCCCGCAAAGATGATCGAGACACAGGTCGCCTTTTGGGGTCAGACCCTTTCGAATTACGCCCGAGCCCAACAGGCGTTGGCCACCGGGCAGATGATCGCGCCCCAGGATGACAGCCCCGCGGATCGCCGATTTTCAAACCCGCTGTGGCAGACCCACCCCTATTTCAACCTGATCAAGAAACAGTACCTTACAAATTCCCGCGCACTGAAGGACGCGACAGCGACCCTGGACCTGCCCGACGAGGTGGCCCGCAAGCGCGTGCACTGGATGACGGCGCAGATCATCGACATGATGGCGCCCACCAATTTTCTGGCGACCAACCCCGACGCGCTGGAAAAGGCCGTCCAGACCGAGGGCGAGAGCTTGGTCAAGGGGCTGGAGAACCTTGTCCGCGACGTCGAGCAGCACGGTGGAGAGATGATCGTGTCGCTGGCCGATCGGCGGGCCTTTAGGGTCGGAGAGAACATCGGCACCGCGCCCGGCACCGTCGTCTATCGCGCGCCCCTGTTCGAGCTGATCCAGTATGCGCCGACGACGCCCACCGCCCACACGTTGCCGCTGCTGATCTTTCCGCCATGGATCAACAAATTCTACATCCTGGATCTGAAGCCCCAGAACAGTCTGATCCGCTGGCTGGTGGGGCAGGGCCATTCGCTGTTCGTCGTCAGCTGGAAGAACCCCGATGCCGGCATGTCCGACATCGGCATGGAGGATTACGTCGAGGCCTATCTGGACGCGATGGATCAGGTGCAGGCCCTGACCGGGCAGGCGCGCCTGAACGCGGTCGGGTATTGCATTGCCGGCACGACCCTGTCGCTGACGCTGGCGCTGTTGAAGCAGAAGGGCGATGACCGCGTGAATTCCGCCACCCTGCTGACCACGCTGACCGATTTTTCCGATCAGGGAGAGTTCACCACGTTCCTGCAGGATGATTTCGTCGGTGGCATCGATGCCGAGGTCCAGCGCCATGGTCTGTTGCGTGCGCAACTGATGTCGCGCACGATGAGTTTCCTGCGCGCCAACGATCTGGTCTGGGGGCCGGCCATCCGCAGTTATATGATGGGAGAGGCGCCGCCTGCTTTCGATCTGTTGTTCTGGAACGGCGACAGCACCAACCTGCCAGGGCGCATGGCGATGCAGTATCTGCGGGGGCTGTGCCAGAAAAACGCATTTGCCACCGATGGGTTCGACCTGCTGGATCACCGACTGCATCTGTCGGACGTGACGGTGCCTCTGTGTGCGGTGGCCTGCGAGGCCGATCACATCGCGCCGTGGAAGGACTGTTGGCGCGGTGTCGCCCAGATGGGATCGCAGGACAAAACATTCATCCTGTCGCAGTCGGGACATGTGGCGGGCATCGTGAACCCGCCGACACGGCAGAAATACGGGCACTATCTCAGCGATCACGGGTTTGACGGCCACCGGGAGGAATGGATGGACACGGCCGAATTCCAACAGTCCAGCTGGTGGCCGACATGGGGCGCGTGGCTGGCGGAACGTGCGGGCCCGATGGTGCCGGCGCGCGACCCCGGCACAGGACTGGAGCCCGCGCCTGGCCGCTATGTCTACGAGCGCGCGGGATGAGGCGTGACTGGGGCAGATGCGACCCCGAAGGTTTGTAAAAGCAAGGCGAATTTTTGCTGCACTGCAGAAAAATTGCTTGAAATGCTGCAGTGCAGCATTCATATTGGATGCATGGAATGGATCGCAGCGACTCATTCCCCACGTCTCTCGGTCGCTGCATCACAGGAGTGAACGACATGGCAAAGACCCCCGATATGACCAAGACGATGCAGGACATGATGGCGAACTTTCCCATCGACACCAGCTCGATGCAGGACGCGATGAAGTCGCAGTCCATGATGGGCGAAAAGCTGGCTCGTGTCGCACTGGGCGCCGCCGAGCGTTCGACCGAGATCTCGGCCCGTTGGGCCAAGGATTCGATCTCGCGCATGGGCGAGCTGGCAGCCGTCAAGCAGGACCCGTCCGAATATGCCAAGGCCATGAGCGATTTCGCTTCGGCTGCAGCCGAAATGGCCGCAGAGCACATGGCTGCTTACGCCGAGGTCGCAAAGAAGGTCCAGATGGACACCGTCGACCTGATGCTGACCGCTGGCAAGGACATGGCCTCGGACGCGCAGAAAGTGGCCGAAAAGGCGACGCGCGACACCCAGACCGCCGTCAAGAAAGCAACGACGGCAGCAACCGACAAGTGATCTGCTGATCACTGCGACTGACAGGGCAGGGGCGATTTCGGTCGCCCTTGTTCGCATTTGCGCACCGGCTTTTTCCTTTGCGTTTTGCGGGTGCGGAATTCATCATGGTGCCCGGGATGAATTCAAGGAAACCAGGATGGCCGCATCGACTGCGCCGCTGCTGATCAAGCGTTATGCCAGCCGCCGCCTCTATAACACGCAGACCAGCGACTATGTCACGCTGGAGGATATCGCAGGCTTCATTCGCGAGGGCCGCGAGGTCAAGATCATCGACCTGAAATCGGGCGACGATCTGACCCGGCAATATCTCTTGCAGATCATCGCTGAACACGAGAGCCGGGGCGAGAGCGTCTTGCCGTTGGACGTGCTGACCGACCTGGTGCGCAGTTACACGACAAACGCACAGTCCGTCGTGCCGCAATTTTTGGCCGCCAGCTTCGAGATGCTTCGAGAGGGCCAGTCAAAGGTGATGGAAAACATGGCCGCGATTCCGAATCCGATGGCCACGATGCCAGGTTTTGACGCGCTGCAACGCCAGCAGCAGCTGTTTCTCAAGGCAATGATGGGTGGCTTGCGCGGTGGTGCATCGGGGTCTGAACCTGAGGAGGGCACAGCCCCGCCTGCACCGGCCTCCAGCGACCCCGAGGACGAGCAAGACATGGTCGAGATCCGCCGCCAGCTTGCCGAACTGCAAAAGCGCGTTTCCAAGCTGTGATCCCCTTGCACCGCGCCGTGCGTCGGGCTAGACCCGCCCCACGGAGCGGTGGCCGAGTGGTCGAAGGCGCACGCCTGGAAAGTGTGTAGGCGGGAGACCGTCTCGAGGGTTCGAATCCCTCTCGCTCCGCCATTATTCCCATTGCAAACCAGTGACACCGCCCTGACGGGCACGAATTTTTCCGTGTTGTCAAAGGGGTTTGCGGGAACCGACCGAACCTCTTAGATGCGCCGCCCCGCCGAAGCTGGGCTCAGAATGACCCCCAGTCTCAGTTTGGGCGAACCTCGTCCGTTCCGGCTCGATCCGGTTTTCGCTATATATTTCAATGCTCTGCCCCGAACCCCGCCAAAACCCAAACGCGCGTTCCGAAAGATATCCATGCCAACGGAGACCGACCACGCAGTAGGCGCATTGCTCAGGATCGCAGCGAAAATCCAAGCGGCGTTTGGGGTGCTTATGGATGAGGAATAGGATCGAGCGCCAGTCTGACCGTAAAGCGCTCGTTCAGACGGTCATTGATTTCGCGGATCTCGTGAGTGTCATCTTCTTGCAGCGAAATCACCGCACGAACTTGGGTCTCAACGTCTTTAGCCAGCTGATCAAGTGGCTTCAAGATGGGATTGCCGGGTCCAGTTGATCGAGCGCCCACAACAGCAATCTGCGCCGCAAACCTCGCGAAGGCGAGGTATTCTATGACGCGGTGGTGTTCGCTTTCGTCCGCTTTGACATCGAACGCATTAAGAGCACGCATCGCCTTGAAATGCTGGTTGAGCAGACGTCCAACCAAACGCGGCCAGTCGCCGTTTTTTCCGCTGATTGGCAGAACGTGAAGATCGCTGTCGCCGCCTCCTGCAGGCTGAGCATATGCGAGAATAATCTGCAGCAAGGTTCTCATCCGCACAAGCTCTGTGGTCGCGATGCGTTGTCCGGCCAAGTCTTTGCTACGCACCTCAAAGGCTTTTACAGCTTCCTCGATCTTCTTTGCTGTCGCCTTCACGCGCTGTTTCGCTGCTTTTTCTTCGGCGGCCTTTGCAAGCTGAGCAGTCTCCGGTTCGTCGTCGCCTTCGGATGAAGGCTCGGTATTTCGGAGGTCAATTTCTGACTGTCGCCGAAGATCATCCTCATCCTCGCTCGATAAATCACTCGCCATGAGGCCGATTAGGCTCTGGACCCATAACCAATAGATAACGGTTGCGGCGAGCGCGATCGCCGAGAGGAAGACCTTGGGGCACCTGTCATACCGAGTTGCGACACGTCGCTAGTCCTTGAGCCTGCCGAACATGATCTCGATGCGATTGCGGCGTTTGGAGCGACGCTTGTCGTATTTCACGGTTGTCCTGCGCTGCTTGCGCCCCGGGATGCAGGCGCGTATCCCGTTGTCTTCCAACGCTTTTCGGAACCAGTCGGCATCATATCCGCGGTCCCCGAGCAGCCAGCCGACATCCGGCAGGCTGCTCTGGGACGCCCGCGCGCCGATGTAATCGCTGACCTGCCCGGCGGCAACGAAAAGGTTCAACGGCCGGCCCTGGCTGTCACAAATGGCATGCAGCTTGGTGTTCATGCCGCCCTTGGTCCGACCGATCAGGCGACC
>NZ_JBISHD010000031.1:0-345968 GCF_045064235.1 Paracoccus sp. Ld10
GCCAGCCCCTATTATTGCAGCTCTGACGGCGTCCGTGGTCGCGGCGCTCCCATGACGAACTTGTCCCATGATGATTCCCTCCATTCCTGAGAAAGGATCGCACCATCAAAACCTGGGATCAAAGAACTAACAGCAAGGCATGGTCTATGTGGTGCATATCCGGACGGACTTTGCGCTGTCGACCATGACCTGTGGCGGCCCGCGCATGCAATGCGATCTTGTCGACGAGGGCCACGAGATCCGGCGGCACCGGACGGCGCGGTTGGTACGCGAGAACCAGTGGATCGCGCGGCAAAACAGCTGTCCAAACGGATGACGGGCAGCGCGCATACCTGGCCTGTCGTGCCCGATCTGGTGGCACAGAGCGTCACGACGGATGGCCCGGACCGTAAGTTTGGGGCGGGCATCTCCTCCATCTGGGCGGCAGAAGGCCGGCTTTCCCTCTCAGTCGTGCTCGACTTGTTCTCGCACCGAGTCGTTGGGTAGGCGACGAGTGACCGTCAGAAGCGCGACTTCGCAGTCGAAGCTCTGCGGCGTACTCTAGCGGATCGCGTCACTTCTGCGCCGAGCATCAGGCTCTGATCCGCAAACGTGACATCCTGATCTCGATCAGTGGGCGCAGGAACCGCCATCGTAAATAGATGGTGGAAAAATTTTCCAAGAGCATCAAATTGGAGCTGATCTGGCCGGTCTTTTGGCAATCGCGCCAGCAGGCTGAAAACGCCGTCGCCAGGTACATCAACGAGTTTCATAACCACGTCAGTCGACATTGATCGCGTGGGTTCCAGAACCACATCGCCTTTGAGCGCAAGGTATCAGAAGCGACTTGAACGCTCCTCAAACAAATTGAGTAAGTCAAACACCAACCGTGCTCGTTAGGAAGTAAGGCGAGATATGAGCGACAACCGAACCCACCATCATGCATGGAACGGCTTCTTGGCATCAGCCAAGTTGAAACTGCAAAAGAGATAAAGCGCACAGGCGTTCGGAAAAATCGCGTCCGTTCATGATTTACGCGGCACCACCGTTGAAATGTCGGCGGGTCGAATCGACCGATGTCGTTATCGCCACGATCGAAATGCGATTGCAAAGAAATCGCCGCGTACGCGAGGTGCGAAATCACGAAGGCTTGGGAACGAAATAGCTGCAAAAAAGGGGATAAGGTGCAGGATTCTGTTGCCAGGCTCCTGCGGGCCCCGCCTTACGCTGCTAGGCGCAAGGGCTTAGGTTTCGATCTCTCGAACTGCTTACGCAGCCAGAGCGATCGGAGCACGGTTGTCATTGGCAACTGTACGTTTTGCACCGATAACGGTAGTAGCTCACCGAGACAAAGCATAACCCCTTTAGACGTTCGTCGATCCTGTTTCGACCCCATTTGCCCCCAATGAAGGGTTGTTTGGTGGAGTCGCCGGGTACCGCCCCCGGGTCCGATCCGCTTATTACGAGCGCGTTTATGTCCATAGTCAGAATTGCTTCCGACAGGACCGATATAGGTGATTGACGCGAAAGCGGCAAGGGGCGGCGACCCAAGTCAGTGGCTCGGATTCCGGAACTGCATTGCGCAGGAAAGGGCCGACGATAACGCGTTGCCATGCGGAATGATGGTGACGGCGGCAGGCGCAAACAGGCCGCGTGCCCAAAGACCCAAGTCGGGAATGATGCGTGGGTTAACGATTGCCATCGCATCAGTGCAAACAGGCGACCGCTTGGGGCCGCCCGTTCCTGTTGGTGCTCAGGCTACCTGCGCCAATGGTTGCGCCTGCCGTTCGATCAGCGCGCCGTGCAGGGCCTTGATGCCGGGGGCAAGCGCGGTGCGCTCCAGGATGAACTGCACATCCACCGGGCGTGGCCCCTGCGTCGCGCCGATCGCCTCCAGCCCTGCGGCGGCAAGGGCGTTCAGGCCGCGACTGAGAACCGCCAGCCCGTCCAGGTCGCGTCCCACGGCCGATGCCATGGCCACCGCCCGCGACGACACCTGCGCCGAGGGGTAACGCTCGGCCAGATCCTTTTCGACCCGGCGCAGCACCTTGAGGCTGCTGTCCACGTAATGCGTGATCGTGTTGGCGTTCGACACCTTGCTGACGATGCGCACCTTGTGACGGGTCAGTACCTCGAGAATCGCGGCGTCATAGCCCTTGGCTCCGACCATGTCCTGTTCGAACAGTTCCAGCGCAAAGACGTTCAGGCCGGTCACGATCTCCACCGCGGGGGTGGTGGCGGGCTGGTCGTCGATCAGCGTGCCGGGGTCATGAGGCTCGAACGCGTTGGTCACGCGCAACGGTACGCCGGACTGGCGCAGAGTTTTGGCAGCCTTGGGGTGGATCGCCTCCATCCCCAGGTTCGACAGCTGGTCGGCCACGTCGTAGTTCGTGCGTCCCAGCTTGCGTACCGCACCCGCGCCGACCAGATTGGGATCGGCCGAGGACAGGTGGAATTCCTTGTGAATGATCGCCTCGCGCGCGCCGGTCAGGGCGGCCAGACGCGAGAACGTCACCTCGGAATAGCCACGGTCGAATTCGCGCATCAGCCCTTCGGTGCACTGGGCATAGCCGGTGACGATGGGCATCTCGGTCATCGGATCGATGCCAGCCATCGCGCCGGTGATGCGCTCCTCCAGCGTAACCTGACCCGTGTCGCGCCAACCCGACAGATCGACGAACCGCGCCTGAATGCCCGCACGTTGCAGCATCAGCGTGGTGACAAAGGCGGAATGCGCCTCTCCCAGACCGGACAGCAATTCGCGGGTGTGCAACATGTGCTCTTCCAGCCGGAAATGGCCATAGGAACACAGCCGCTGCAGGTCGATCAGGCAGTTGCGCGCGCCTACCAGACGGTCGCGGACGAACGCATCGGCGCGTTCCAGATCACCCGCATGATCCAGCACGACGTGGTGCGCCTGAATCATCGCATCGCTGGCACGGTCCAGCGCGGCCAGCCAACCGTGATCGCCGTCCCCGGACGC
Organism: Paracoccus sp. Ld10; assembly: GCF_045064235.1. NCBI lineage: Bacteria > Pseudomonadati > Pseudomonadota > Alphaproteobacteria > Rhodobacterales > Paracoccaceae > Paracoccus > Paracoccus sp. Ld10. The sequence goes on from NZ_JBISHD010000031.1 coordinate 2,963, forward strand.
GAAGGCCGCATAGACGCCGGGCTCGCCCGATTTCTTGTGTTCCAGCAGCAGGTTGGTGATGCCGCCAAAGGCAGACACCACGAAGATCCGGCCATAGGGCGCGTCGGGGTCAGCGATCAGCACCGTGTCGCGCAGCTCGTGCACGCGCGACATCGACGTGCCGCCGATCTTTTCAACGGTATGACCCATCACGCGGTCTCGGCAGGGGCGTAGCTGCCGTCCTCCTGATGCACCTCGGTTCCGGTGACGGGCGGGTTGAAACAGCAGGCCATGACCAGCGTCTCTTCCGCGCGCAGGATGTGCTTGTCATGCAGGTTCAGCGCATACATCACGCCGGGCGTGATCTCATGCGTCTCGCCGGTACCCAGATCGGTGATCGAGCCCTTGCCCTGCATGCAGAACACGCTTTCAAAGTGGTGCTTGTAGTGGAACTGGTGTTCCGACCCGGCCTCCAGCGTGGTGATATGGAACGAAAATCCCATTCCATCATCGGCCAGCAGCATGCGGACCGAATTCCATTGCGCATCCGACACCGAACGGTCGGTGTCTTTCAGTTTATTGAAATCACGAACGATCATGTGAGTTACTCCGCAGCAATCTTGGTGGTGGAAACAACGTCGCGGGCGGCATCCAGCAGGATGTCAAAGCCGCGCGACAGCAGCGTGTCAGGGGTGGTCAGGGGGGCCAGCACCTTGACGACCTGATCCTCGTTGCCGGATGTCTCAATGATCAAACCGCCGTCAAAGGCACGCTTGCAGATGGCGGCGGCCAGATCGCCCGATCCGACATCCACACCGCGCATCAGACCGCGGCCCTTCAGATAGGCGCCGGGGACCAGATCGGCCAGTTCGGTCAGCCGGGTCTGGATCAAGTCGGCGCGGCGGGCCAGATCGGCCTCGAACGCCTTGTCGGACCAGAACTTTTCGATCGCCACGCGGGCAGTGACAAAGGCGTGGGTGTTGCCGCGGAACGTGCCGTTGTGTTCGGCGGGGCCAAAGACGTCATGTTCCGGACGCACCAGCACCATCGCCAGCGGCAGGCCAAAGCCCGAGATCGATTTCGCCAGCGGCACCAGATCGGGCGTCACGCCCATGTCCTCAAAGGAAAAGAATTTGCCGGTGCGGCCACAGCCTGCCTGGATGTCATCCATGATCAGCAGCGCGCCGTGGCGTTTGGCGATATCGGCGATGGCGCGCACGAATTCGGTCGATGCGGCGTTCAGACCACCCTCACCCTGCACGGCCTCCAGCATGATGGCGGCCGGGGCGTCGATGCCACCCGAATTGTCCGACAGCATCTGGTCCAGCAGGGCTGCACTGTCCAGCCCCTCGGCATAGCCGTCAAAGGGCACGCGGGTGACGCCCTGCGTCTCCATCCCGGCGCCGCCGCGGTGGTATCCATTGCCGGTCGCGGCCAGCGCGCCCATGGTCACGCCGTGAAAGCCGTTGGTAAAGGCGATGACATTGGTGCGGCCTGTCGACTTGCGGGCGATCTTCATCGCGGCTTCGACGGCATTGGCGCCGGTCGGTCCGGTGAACATCACGCGATGATCCATGCCGCGGGGCGTCAGGATATGGCGTTCAAATGCGTCCAGAAACGCCGCCTTGGTCGTCGTGTGCAGGTCCAGCCCGTGCGCGATCCCGTCACCCGCAATGTGATCGATCAGCGCGGATTTCATGTCAGGATCGTTGTGACCATAGTTCAGCGACGAACAGCCTGCGAGAAAGTCGATATAGTTCTGTCCGTCGGCACCGGTCATCACCGACCCGCTGGCCTTGGTGAAGACGGTGGGTATTCCGCGGCAATAGGACCGCGCCGCACTCTCGCGGCGCTCGAAAATGGCGGTCCCGGTCGTGGTGGTCGTGGTCGTCGTGTCGGTCATGTCTTTAGGCATGGGAAATCCTTTCGCATCATGTGCGTCAATCTGAATGCTTCGATGGACAAAGGGATCAGGCGGCGCGGGCCTGATCAACGTGGCGCGGCAGGGTGATCGTCACCATATGCTCGGTCGCGTGGCGCCCATCGAAATGATCATGGCGTGTGTAATGAGGATCGTCGGTCAGCCGCCCGCCCTGATGGCGGGCAAAGCTGCGGAACAGCGCCCAGGATGCATCGTTGTCGCGGGTGATGGTCGTGTTCATCCGTTGCGCATCGGCGCATTCGTCGCGTTCCACCAGATGCGTCAACATCTTGCGGGCCAATCCCAGACCGCGGGCATCCGGTCCGACGGCAACCTGCCAGACGAACAGCGCATCTTCGTTCGGGATCATGTGCCCGGAAATCCAGCCCACGATCTGATCGTCCAGCAGCGCCACGACACAGGTGTCGCGGAAATGCTCGGCCTGCACCAGATTGCAATACATCGAATTCTCGTCCAGCGGCTTGCATGCCCGGACCAGCTCCCAGATGGCGGAACCATCGGTCGGATAGGGCTTGCGCAGCGTCAGCTGACGGGGGCGTTCGAGTTCTTGCACATCTTTGGGCATGGGCGGCGGGTCCTCAATTGCTTCGTGGCCCTAACTAGTCAAAAGATGCTCTGGTTGCAACCTTGGTGTCGATAATACGCCGTATTTCGGCTAACGCCTTACGCTGGCGTGATATTTGCACACGCTCTCGTGACCGTGTGGTTCGCCTGTCGAATTATCTGCCACTCAAAGCATGTCATATTGCCCTGTCATGCCCGCCGATGGCATACAGACGGGCATGAGCCAGTCTTCCTCCATCCCCCGCACCGACGCCGCGCTGATCGCGCTGCGCCGAATCTTGCGTGCCACCGAACATTACGAACGCGACCTGGCCCAGGCCGCCAAGCTGACCCCGGCCAAGCTGCGGGTCCTGCAGATCCTGGCCGGGACCGAGACGCGGTCCGCCATGCCCACGCAGCTGTCGACCCAGATGGGCGTCAGCCAGGCCACCGTGACGGCGTTGGTCGATCAGCTGGATAAATTGGGCCTGACACAGCGCCAGCGATCCAGCACCGATCGCCGGCAATTGCACGTGATTCTGACCGATGCCGGGCTGGAGGCGCTGCGCAGCGCGCCCGACGCGTTGCAGCAGCATTTCGTGACCGGGTTCCTGGCCCTGCAGGATTGGGAACAGGCGATGCTGGTCGCGTCATTGGAACGGGTCGCGGCGATGCTGAATGCGCAGGGCATCGACGCATCGCCACTGTTGGCCCTGGGCGATATCAGCCGCCCGCGCGGCTGATCAGACCGCGTTTCCCCAGGGGCCGTGCGGGTCGTCGATGCCGTCCAGACGTTCGAACCCGTGCGCGCCGAAAAAATCGCGCTGTGCCTGGATCATGTTCGCCGTGCCGCGCGCGGTGCGCATCATGTCGAACCACATCAGCCCCGATGCCAGCGCCGGCAGCGCATGCCCCGCGCCGATACCATGCGACACCACGCGGCGCAGACCGGGCAGGGCGCCTTCGATCAGGTCGGCAAAGAACGGCGCCATGATCAGGTTGCGCGCCGGATCGTCGGCCAGCGCATCCGCCATGTCGTTCAGCATGGCCGACCGGATGATGCAGCCCGCCCGCCAGACGCGCGCGATTTCGGGCAGGTCCAACGTCCAGCCGAACCGCCCCGACGCGCCCGCGATCATCGTGAAGCCCTGCGCATAGCACAGGATCTTGCCCGCGATCAGCGCCTGTTCCAGATCTTTGGGGGTCAGGTCCACGGCACCGGGGGCCGCGCCGAAACGCGCCTGACCGGCCTGCCGCTCCTCCAGCCGGGCGCTGACGTTGCGGGCCATCACCGCGGCCTCGATCACGGGGATGGGGGCGGACAGGTGCTGGGCCTCGATGGCGGTCCAGCGGCCGGTGCCTTTCTGGCCCGCGCGGTCCAGGATCACATCGGGCATCGCCGCACCCGTATGCGGGTCGCGTGCTGCCGTGACCTTGGCCGAGATCTCGATCAGATAGCTGGACAGGGTGCCGCCGTTCCAGTCCGCGAAGATGTCGGAGATGGCCGGGGCCTCCAGCGACAGCCCGTCGCGCATCAGGCCATAGGCCTCGGCGATCATCTGCATGTCGGCATATTCGATGCCGTTATGCACCATCTTGACGAAATGGCCCGCGCCCGCGTCACCCATGCGCGCGGCGCAGGGTGTGCCGTCGTCGGCCTTGGCGGAAATGGCGGTCATCACATGCGCCACGCGGTCCCAGTCGGCGGCATCGCCGCCGCCCATGATGGCGGGGCCGTGGCGTGCGCCCTCTTCGCCGCCGGACACGCCCATGCCCAGGAACCGGAAGGGCAGGCCGGCCGCGGCGCGGCGGTTGGTGTCGTGGAAATCGGCATTGCCCGCGTCGATCACCAGATCGTCCGCGTCCAGCAGCGGCGCCAGCGCCTGCAACTGATCATCGACGGCCTGGCCCGCCGGGACCATCACGATGATCGCGCGCGGCGGCGTGATCGCCTGAACCAGCGCCTGCAGGGAATCGGTCGGGATCACGCGGGGCGCCAGATCGCCAGCCTGCGCGGCAAAGCGGTGCGTGACCTCTGTCGTGCGGTTCCAGACGGCGATCGGAAAGCCCTTTTCGGCGATGTTCAGGGCCAGCGCGGCCCCCATCGTCCCAAGCCCGATCAACCCGATTTCTGCCTGCGCCATTGCCATCCTCCTGCGGAAATTCTGGTCGCGGTTTACGCTAACGGTCCGCCACTGTCACGTGGGCGCACGACCCTGGACGCAAATCAGCGTCTGCAGGCCTGTCGCCACATGGGCCCGCGCGACACCGCTGACGGCATGGACATCGACCTGACAGACGGTCAGCGTGCGGCCTGCCTTGACGACGCGGCCGGTGGCCTCCAGGCAGTCGCCCTCTGCGGGGTTCAGCAGGTTCAGCTTGAATTCGGTGGTCAGCACGTCGCAGCCCTCGGGGAACAGCGTCAGCGCCGCGTAACCCCCCGCGCTGTCCGCCAGCGCCGTGGTCGCACCGGCGTGGAAATACCCCATCTGCTGCGTCAGGTCCGGGTGAAAGGGCAGGCGCAGCGTGACCTCGGCGGGGCGGATCGCGGCCATCTCGACGCCCAGGTGGCGCATCAGGCCCTGCGCGCGAAAGCTGTCCTCGATGCGGGCGATGGTGTGGGGTGTCAGGGTCGGGGTCAATCGCTGCTCCTCGTGATCGCGTGGGTGCAGTCTGACCACGGGCGGGGCAGGGCGAAAGCCCTGTTGACGGCGCGGACGTGGGGTCACGATGCGAAACGGGGCCCGCATGGGGCCCCGTCACGGTCGCGCTGTGTCGCGGCTCAACCGCGGCGTGCAACCGCCTGCAGGGCCAGCGCGCCTAGGGCGATCTTGACCATGTCGCCCAGAATGAACGGCGCGACGCCCACCGCCAGCAGCCGGTCCGCCGGCACAAAGGCTGACAGCCAGATCAGGCCGGGGACATAGATTGCCACTGTGCCGGCCAGCATCGCCACCGCCCGCATGCCCAGCCCGCGCCCCTGCGCCAGCACGCCGGTCACGACCATGGACAGCGCCATTCCGATCAGAAAACCGGTGGTCGGACCCGCCAGATACGCCAGCCCCAGCCCGCGTTCGGGCGATCCGGCGAAAACGGGCAGCCCTGCCAGCCCCGCGGCCATGTATGCGCCCATCGCGGCCAGACCAAGGCGCGGCCCCAGACCTGCGGCGATGACCAGCACTGCCAGCGTCTGCAGGGTCATGGGCACGGGCCAGAACGGCACCTGCGCCTTGGCGCCAAGCGCGATCAGGGCGGCGGCTGCCAGGGTCAGGCCGACCTTGGCCGCAAGGCTTTGTCCTGCGATATGGTCACGGGAGAGCAGCATGGGATGTCCCTTTCATCGAAGTGTCGCGAATCGAGGGCAATATCCTGCACCCCGGCTGCGGTCTATCAGACCCCGAACGGCAGGGCGCGCACAAGACCGCAGATGCCCGGTCCGCATGCGGCGTTCCGCGATGACCGCCTGATGACACCCGGGCGTGCTGTGCCAAAATGTCGCGGCGCCGCATTGGCCGGTGGTGTTCCAGCGGCACGGCGGAAACCGGGATACCTATTTACAGGGCGCGCGCGCACGCAAGGACCCTTGCTGATGCGCCAAGCGCAACTTTCGGTCGCCAAGGCCGATTTAGCCGCCCCAAGCGACTGTTTTCCGCCGACCAAGGGTGCTAAGCCATCCGCCAATTGCATGCCGCGACAAGGGTTCGAGACATGGCTGACGACTATCAATCGGTTGACCGCGTCATGGGTGGGCCTGCGGGCTGGATCTCGATCGCGTTCCCGACCGTCCTGTTTGTATATTTTCTGGGGCTGCTGCCCGAAATCGTGCAGGGTCCGCAGGTTTACGGCCTTGACTGGGTGCCGTCACTGGGCGTGCAGCTGTCGGTTCTGCTGGATGGGCTGTCCATGACGTTCGCGCTGCTGATCACCGGGATCGGCGCGGCGGTCACGCTGTACTCGGCACGCTATCTGGGGGATCACCCGCATTATCCCCGGTTCGTCAGCTATCTGCTGATGTTCATGGTCGGGATGCTGGGGCTGGTTCTGGCCGACAATCTGATCATGGTGTTCGTGTTCTGGGAAATCACGACCATCGCGTCCTATCTGCTGATCGGGTTCAACGCCGATAGCGCCGCGTCGCGGCGATCCGCGCTGCAGGCGCTGCTGGTGACGGGGACGGGGGGTCTGATCCTGCTGGCGGGACTGATCGTGTTGGGCACGGTCGCGGGCACGTTGCAGCTGTCGCAGATCGTGACGATGGGCGACATGATCCGCGCGCATCCCTGGTACCTGGCGATCATGCTGCTGTTCCTGGCGGGCGCGTTCACGAAATCGGCGCAGGTGCCGTTCCATTTCTGGTTGCCCAACGCGATGGCCGCGCCCACGCCCGTGTCGGCCTATCTGCATTCGGCCACGATGGTAAAGGCCGGCATCTTCCTGATGGCGCGCATGAACCCCGCGCTTGGCGGGACAGACGCGTGGTTCTGGATCCTGACGCTGTTCGGCGGGGTCACGGCGGTTTTCGCATCGGTCATGGCGCTGCGCCAGACCGACATCAAGCAGGTGCTGGCCTATACCACGCTGATGGCGCTTGGCACGCTGACCATGTTCATCGGCGCAGGCACCCATTACGCCATCGTCGCCGCAATGTTGTTCCTGGTGGTGCACTCGCTCTACAAGGCGGCGCTGTTCCTGATGATCGGCATTGTGGACCATGCCACCGGCACGCGTGATGCGGGTGTGCTGGGCGGCCTGTCCAAGGTCATGCCGCTGACCGGCCTTGCCGCGGCGCTGGCCGCGATCAGCATGGCGGGCATTCCGCCGATGATCGGCTTCATCGGCAAGGAATTCATGTACAAGGCCGGCCTTGGGCTGGAGGGGTTCGGCGCAATCTGGGTCACCGCGATGGCATTCGTGGCATCGGTGCTGATGTTCGCGGTCGGCGGCATCGTCGCGCTGAAACCGTTCCGCGGCGATCTGCGCCCGACCCCTACAACGCCGCACGAAGGGCCGTGGGCAATGCTGGCGGGGCCGCTGGTCCTGGGCGCGTTGTCGCTGACCTTTGGATTGCTGCCCGGCGTGCTGGGTCATTACCTGGTCGGTCCCGCCACCCAGGCCGTCACCGGAGAGGTTCATGACGTCGATCTGTACCTGTGGGGCGGCGTCAACACCGCGCTGATCCTGTCGATGCTGACGTTTCTGACGGGTTGGCTGGTCTATCGCCGCCACCAGGCCATCCGCGACCGGCTGGCCGCGTTCGAGGCGCGCAGCCCGATCGACTTTGACGCGGGCTGGGACCGTCTGCTGGACGGGTTCAAGGCCTATGCCGCATGGCAGACCCGCATGATCCAGACCGGCAGCCTGCAACGCTATATGGCGGTGATGTTCGCGACCTTCGTGGTGATGGTCGGCGGCACCTACCTGCTCAAGGGCGCGTTCCAGGGGCTGCCGGGCCTGTCGGGGAACGGCGTGCATCCGATCCAGTGGACCGTGCTGGGCCTGATCGTGACGGGCGCGATCCTGACCGTGTGGACGCACAGCCGCATGACGGCCGTCGCGGGCATGGGCGCTGCGGGCATCGGCGTATCGCTGATCTTCATCATGTTCAGCGCACCGGACGTCGCCATCACGCAGCTGCTGGTCGAGGTGCTGGTCGTGGTGCTGGTCAGCGTCGTCATGCTGCGCCTGCCCTATCTGCCGCGCCGGTCCAAGACGCTGTTCCGCACCGGGCACGCGATCATCGCGGGTGGCGCGGGGCTGGTCACGACCGTCCTGCTGATGTCGGTGATGGCGACCGATTTCGACCGCCGCCTGACCGCGTTCTTCGAGGCCGCATCCTATCCCGAGGCGCATGGCCGCAACATCGTCAACGTGATCCTGGTCGATTTCCGCGCGCTGGATACGTTCGGGGAAATCACCGTGGTGACCATCGCCGCCATCGCCGCATTCGCGCTGCTGCGCGGTGCCCCCCGCCGCAAGCCCGAGGAGGAGAACTGAGATGCAGTCGCTGATCCTGACCACCACCACGCGCCTGCTGGCGGCCCTGCTGCTGATGTTCTCCGTCTATTCGCTGTTGCGCGGGCACAACCTGCCCGGCGGCGGTTTCATCGGCGGGCTGATCGGGGCGACGGCGTTCATCCTGTATACCATCGCCACATCGGTCAACGAGGCGCAGGCCGCGTTGCGGGTCGACCCGTCGAACCTGGCGATGGCGGGCCTTGGCGTCGCGGCCCTGGGCGGCATCGGTGCGGTCTTTGCAGGGCAGCCCTTCTTTACCGGACAGTGGCTGTTCCTGTTTCGCGACGGTGACAGCTATGTGCCGCTGTCCACCGTCCTCGTGTTCGACATCGGAGTCTACATGGCCGTCTTTGGCGGAATCCTGACCCTGGTCTTTGCCCTGGAACAGGAGACCTGATTTGGAACTGCTGCTTGCCATATCCGTGGGCATCCTTGTTGCCGCCGCGGTCTATCTGATGCTGGACCGGAACGTGCTGCGTTTCCTGTTCGGGCTGGTGCTGCTGTCGAATGCGGTCAACCTGTTGATCTTTGCCAGCGGCCGCCTGACCCCCGGTGCCCCGCCGCTGATCGCTGCGGGTGAATACGCCCCCACCGGCGTCGTCGCCAATGCGCTGCCGCAGGCCCTGGTGCTGACCGCGATCGTGATCGGCTTCGGACTACTGGCGTTTACGCTGGCGCTGGTCTATCGCGCGTTTCTGACCCTGGGCACCGTCAACAGCGACGAGATGCGGGTGGCCGAACCCGTCGACGCAGGCAAGGAGGCCGGGAAATGAGCTGGCTTCTGGTCTATCCGATCCTGATCCCGCTGCTGACGGGGGTTCTGGCCTACCTGTTCCGCAATTCGCCCGCCGGGCGCTGGATCTCGGTCGTGGGCACCACGGCCCTGCTGATGGCCAGCATCCTGCTGATGGTGCAGGTTCTGGATCACGGCGTGATCGCTGCGCAGATGTCGAACTGGCAGGCGCCCTTTGGCATCACGCTGGTGGCCGACCTGCTGGGCGCGGTGATGGTCGTCATCACCGCCATCACCGGCCTTGCCACCGTGATCTATTCGCTGTCCGACATTCCCGAACGTCTGGAGCGGCTTGGTTTTCACGCGCTGCTGCAGATCCTGTTGATGGGCGTCTGCGGTGCCTTTGTGACGGGCGACCTGTTCAACCTGTATGTCTGGTTCGAGGTCATGCTGATCTCCAGCTTTGGTCTCTTGGTGCTGGGCGCCAGCCGTGAACAGTTGGACGGCGGGATCAAGTACGTACTGCTGAACCTGGTCTCGACAACCATGTTCCTTGCAGGGACGGGACTGCTCTATGGCCTGACCGGCACGCTGAACATGGCCGACCTGCACCTGGCCGTGCGCGAGGTCGAGAACACCGGCCTGCTGACCACGATCGCCGTGATGTTCATGGTGGCCTTTGGCGTCAAGGCGGCGCTGTTTCCGCTGTTCTTCTGGCTGCCCGCGTCCTATCACACGCCGCCCGTGGCGGTGTCGGCGATCTTTGCGGGCCTGCTGACCAAGGTGGGCGTCTATGCTCTGATCCGCATGTTCACGCTGGTCTTTGATCAGGATATCGGGTTCACCCACACGATCCTGTTGTGGGCTGCGGTTGTGACCATGGTCACGGGCGTTCTGGGCGCGGCCGCAATGAACGATTTCCGGCGCATCCTGTCGTTCCACATCATCAGCCAGATCGGCTATATGGTGTTGGGGCTGGCGCTCTACACGCCACTGGGCCTGATGGGCGCGGTGTTCTATCTGGTCCACCACATCATCGTGAAAGCGAACCTGTTCTTTGTGTCGGGCGTGGCGAAACGCATCGCCGGGTCGACCGATCTGGCGCGCATCGGGGGCCTGTACGCGCATGCCCCGGTGCTGGCCTTCCTGTTCCTGATCCCGGCCTTTTCGCTGGCGGGTTTTCCGCCGCTGTCGGGGTTCTGGGCCAAGTACGTGGTGGTCAAGGCCGCCCTGGACCTGGAGATGTGGTTCGTGGCCGGGGTGTCGCTGGCCGTCGGCCTGCTGACCATCTTTTCGATGACCAAGATCTGGGGATCGGCCTTCTGGCCCGCACATCCCGACGGGATCAAGCCGCGCCTGTCCGACGTGCCCTTGGGCGAGCGGATGGCGCTGATGATGCCGATCGTCGTGCTGGCCGCGTTGACCTGCATCATCGGGCTGTACCCGGAACCCTTTGTTCAGTTCGCCGAACGGGCTGCGATGCAGCTGCTTGATCCGACCGAATATGTGACGACCGTTTTGGGGGTGCAGCCATGAACATGTTCGCCATCAACATGGTTCTGGCATTCGCCTGGGTCGCGCTGACCGGCGGACTGACCCTCAGCGGGCTGACGACGGGGTTCGTCGTCGGCATGATCGCGATGTGGCTGGTCCGCCCGCTGTTTTCCGATACGGGCGTCTATTTCCGGCGCCTGTATTACTGGGCCCGGCTGATCGTGATGTTCGTCTATGAACTGGTGGTCAGCTCGCTTCCGGTGGTGCGCGATGTGCTGACGCCGGGGCATTCGTCCCAGCCCGCGCTGATCGCGGTGCCGATCACGGTCACCACCGACTTGCAGATCACGCTGCTGGCCAATTTCATTTCGCTGACCCCCGGCACGCTGAGCCTGGACGTGTCCACGGATCGCAGCACGCTGTATATCCACGCAATGTTCGGCGACGACCCGGACGCGATCCGTGCGCAGATCCGCGACCGGTTCGAGGTCTGGGTCCGCGAGGCGACGGAGTGAACGATATGACCATGTTGGAATTTGTAATCCTGATCGGTTTCGCCCTGGTGATCCTGGGGGTCGTGCTTGCCGCGATCCGGCTGGTGCGGGGGCCGACGCTGGCCGACCGTATCGTGGCGCTGGACCTGATGACGGTGCAGCTGGTGTCGTTCGGCGGGCTGACCGCGCTGCGGTCGGGCAGTGCCGGTTTTCTGGACGTGGCCGTCGTTCTGGCACTGGTGGGTTTTCTGGCGACCGTTTGCCTGGCACGCTATCTGGAGCGCCGCATCCTGCTCAAGGCGGAGGAGCTGATCTGATGCATGACATCATCGTTGCCCTGTTCGTGCTGTCTGGTGGCGTATTCTGTTTCGCGGCCGGGATGGGGGTGCTGCGCCTGCCTGACCTGCTGACGCGGATGCATGCCTCGACCAAGGCGGGGACGCTTGGATCGGGTCTGATCCTGGTGGCCGTGGCCGTCCATTTCGCCGAAGGCACGGTCATCGCGCGGGCCGTGGCGGCGATCCTGTTCCTGCTGATGACGGCACCTGTCGCGGCGCATCTGATCGGGCGCGCGGCATTCCGCACCGGCACCCCGATGGTCGACAGAACCGCCTGCGAGGATGGTGTGACCGATGCGTTGCGCGGCCGTCATGGCATGCGGGAACCGGACTAGCACCCGACCAGCGGTGCGCGGCGTCGGGGCTTTTCAACGCGCGGCGGTCGGCGTAAAGCTGTGCTATTGGCGGACGAACCGCCCGATCTGAAAGAGCGCATGAGCCAGGACATCCCCACCATCACCCGCACCGAAGACCTTGCCCGTTTCTGCGAGGCCGCAAAACTAGCCCCTTATGTGACCGTCGACACGGAATTCCTGCGCGAACGGACCTATTGGTCCAAGCTGTGCCTGATCCAGCTGGCGATCCCGCCGGCATCGACGGCCAAGACCGGCGGGGGCGATGCCGTCTTGGTCGATCCCCTGTCCGAGGAGCTGTCGCTGGAACCCCTGTACGACCTGTTCCGCCACGAGGCGACGGTCAAAGTGTTCCACGCCGCCCGTCAGGACCTTGAGATTTTCTTTCATGACGCCCAGCTGTTCCCGACACCGCTGTTCGACACCCAGGTCGCCGCGATGGTCTGTGGTTTCGGTGAACAGGTCGGATACGAGACGCTGGTCCGCAAGATCGCCAAGGCTGATCTGGACAAGTCGTCGCGTTTTACCGACTGGTCGCGTCGGCCATTATCGGATGCGCAGGCCGCCTATGCGCTTGCCGATGTGACGCATCTGCGGGTGATCTATGAATTTCTGTCGGCCGAACTGAAAAAGACAGGCCGTGACGCCTGGCTGGCCGAGGAGCTGGGGGTTCTGAAGGACCCCGAGACCTATATCACCCGCCCCGAAGAAGCCTGGCTCAAGGTCCGCACGCGGACCAATTCGCCGCGGTTTCTGGCGATCCTGCGTGAACTGGCGCGGTTTCGCGAAAGCTATGCGCAGGCCCGCGACATTCCCCGCAGCCGCGTCTACAAGGACGATGCGATGATCGAGCTGGCCTCGACCAAGCCCCTGTCCGAGGCTGACCTGGGCAAGTCGCGCCTGCTGCTGCGCGAGGCGCGCAAGGGAGACATCGCCAACGGTATTCTGGCCGCCGTCAAGGCCGGCATGGAGTCCAAGGACCTGCCCCAACCCAAGGGCGACGAACCCGGCAAGCCCGGAAACGCCGCCCTGTCGGACCTGCTGCGCGTGCTGCTCAAGGCCAAGGCCGACGCGGCGGGCGTGGCGCCCAAGCTGATCGCATCGTCGTCTGAACTGGACGCCCTTGCCACTGGCAGCCGCGATCTGCCCGCGCTGCAGGGGTGGCGGGCCGAGGTCTTTGGCCAGGACGCCCTGCGCCTGGCGGGCGGGGAAATCGCGCTGTCGGCCAAGGGCGGCGCGGTCCGGGTCGTTCCGGTCGGATAGGCGATGCACCCGCCGGTCGCCCTGACGCGCCCCTGGCCCGAAGACGCCGATGATATCGCGGCGGCCCTGGCCGATTGGAACGTCGTGCGCTGGCTGACCACGTTGCCTTGGCCCTACGGGGCCGACGACGCCCGCGATTTCGTCGCCGTCGCCGGGCTGGACGAACATGCGATCCGTCAGGACGGGCGGTTGGTGGGCATGGTCCAGGCCGGGCGGGTATTCGGCATCTGGGTTGCACCGGACCGACAGGGGCAGGGGATCGGCAGGCGTGCCGGCGTGCTGGCCCTGTCGCGGCTGTTCCTGTCCGGTGCGACAGAGATCAATGCCCATTGTCTGGTGGGCAACGACCGTTCCGCCCGGCTGCTGGACTGGCTGGGGTTCCGGGCGTGCGGTCGGACCGTGCTGCAATCGCGCCCCCTGCGGGACGAGGTTCAGGCCGACCTGCTGGTGCTGGACCGCGATACGTTCCAGCGGCGGCATTCGATTGCGCTGATGACACCGCGCCTGCGTATCGACGCCGTCACCCCCGAAGACCTGCCCGACCTGCACCGGATCGTGACCCTGCCTGACGTGGCGCGGATGCTGCTGCGTTATGACCCAGCGATGTCGCTGGACGACGTCCAGCCGCTGCTGTTGCAGGGCGCGCTGGTTCCGCCGTTGCGGCTGGCGGTGCGGTATCAGGGGCAGGTGATCGGCATTGTTGGATTGTCCGAAGGCCCGCCGCCACGCCTGAACTATTTCCTGGACCCCACCCATGCCGGCAAGGGTCTGGGCCAGGAAATGGTTGCCGCCGTTTTCAACGAGGTCGTGGCCAGGCTGGACCCGTCAGAGGTTCTGGCAGGAGCCTTTGTTGACAATGATGCGTCGCGCAAGATCCTCAAGAACCTGGGTTTTCGCCGTGGCGACGATCTGGAATTGCAGAGCATGGGCCGCGAATCGCCCGCACCCGCCGCCGTCTATCGCTGGCGTCCCGGCCTGTTGGGCTAGTCGTCAGTGCGCGTCGGCAGCGGTTGAATGACCCGGAACAGGGCGCGCCGTTCCTCGGGTGTGTCAGCCTGGGGAAAGCCGCGATGGGGCTTGTCGGTTGCAGGCTTGTCGGGCGTGGGCTTGCCACGGACGGGTCCGCGTGGCTTGAAATCAGTGCGGCCTTCGGCAAACCCGATCGCTGACGGCGATGGCTTGACCGTCGTGCCCCCCTCGATGATCGGCATCACCTCATCGTCCAGAATGTCAAAGCGGCGCGGCGCGATGCCGGTGTCGCCATCGGCCACCAGACAGCCCAGGGCGCGGGTGACATCACCCAGATCTGAGCGCAAAGGCAGCAGCAGCATCTGCGCGCTCAGCTGTGGGCGGCCATAGTCGGCCTTGCCCTGCAACGTCAGCTGCGCCACCTGCGGCGCCTTGAACACGCTTTCCAGTACATCCGAGAACCGCCCCCGCGACGAGGTGTTCAGAAACGCGCAGACCGGCATGCCGCGCACCTCCATCCCCATCAGATCGATCAGGTGACGTCCCGCCAGACGCATGCGTCCGGCCCCGGGCGCAATGCGTTCCAGGATGAACGCGTAATCCAGTGTCCGCGCGATGCCGCGCGGATCGACATCCGACCGCGCCGGGATCGCACGGCCCTTTCGGATGCTGTCCCAATACTCGCGCATTTCGCGCAACACGCGGTCAGGCCTGCAGGTATCGTAATCCTGCAGGCGCACGATCCGGCCCATGGCGTCGTCGGACGACATTCCCGGCCTGGCGTCTTGTCCGTCTTCCCGGTCCGGCACGGTCAACCCTTTACTTTATCCGGCCAAGGCCGATCACTGTTCATGACTTATGTTAGCGCGTCCACCGCCCCCGCGCCGAGTCATTTTATGAACGAATGGTTAAGATGCCATCCAGTTGCGGGTCTTGACCCCTGCGGCGGGACGGGGCATCCCCGAACGCACCGCCACCAGTTGCCAGGAAACATGCCGCCATGATCGAACGCACCGGCCTGATGGTCATCCTGTCCTCTCCGTCCGGGGCGGGCAAATCGACGCTTGCACGTCGGCTGATGGACTGGGACGCGGGGCTGCGGTTCTCGGTCTCGGCCACGACGCGCGCACCGCGACCCGGAGAGGTCGACGGAGAGCATTACCATTTCACCACCCGCGACGGGTTCCTGCGGATGGTCGCCGATGGGCAGATGCTGGAACATGCCGAAGTGTTCGGCAACCTCTACGGCACCCCACGCGGCCCGGTCGAACAGGCGATGATGGCCGGGCGGGACACGCTGTTCGACGTCGACTGGCAGGGTGGCCAGCAGATCCGCGCATCGGCACTGGGCAGTCATGTCGTGTCGATCTTTGTGCTGCCGCCGTCGTTGCCGGAACTGGAACGGCGGCTGCGCGGCCGTGGTCAGGACAGCGACGCGGTCATTGCCGGGCGCATGCTGAAAAGCCGATCCGAGATCAGCCACTGGGCCGAATATGATTACGTCCTGGTCAATGACGACCTGGACCAGACCGAGGAACGCATGCGCGCCATTCTGACCGCCGAACGTCTGCGTCGCGACCGGATGGCGGGTCTGGGCGCCTTTGTGCGTGACCTGATGTCCGAAGGTGACGCATGATCTGGACACTGGACGGCGTCGCGCCGCAGATCGACCCGCAGGCGTGGGTTGCGCCCGATGCGCAGGTCATGGGACGGGTGGTTCTGCGGGCAGGGGCCTCTGTCTGGTTCGGCGCTGTGCTGCGCGGTGACAACGACCTGATCGAAGTGGGGACCGGCAGCAATGTCCAGGACCTGTGCGTGCTGCATACCGATGACGGTCACCCGCTGGTCATCGGGGCGGATTGCACCATCGGGCATCGCGCGATCCTGCATGGCTGCCGGATCGGGGACGGTGCGTTGATCGGGATGGGGGCGACGTTGCTGAATGGCGCGGTCATCGGGTCGGGTGCCCTGATCGGCGCGGGCGCGCTGATCCCTGAAAACAAGGTGATCCCCGACGGGGCATTGGTGATGGGCGCGCCGGGCCGGGTGGTGCGCATGCTGGACGCCGATGCGTTGGCGGACCTGCGGGAATCCGCCGCGCGGTATCGCGACAACGCGGCGCGGTTCCGGGCCGGCCTGATCCCTGTGGAGGGCTAGCACGATGGCCGCCAGCCTGCGCCGGGTCGAGGGGTTTCTGGACGGCATTCCGGTGCCCATGCTGGCCGTTGACCGCGAGGCGCGGGTTATCGCGGCCAACCCGTTGGCGCAGGCGCTGTTCGGCCTGGATCTGATCGGACGGCCGTTTGTGACCGTGCTGCGCCATCCGGCCATCGTGCAGGCCGTGGATTGGGTGCTGGACCCCGAGGGGATGCCCGCGCCCTCTCCGGACCCGGCGTTGCCCGTGCCTCCCGACGGTGTGGCGACCCTGCGTGCCACATGTGCCGCCGACGGGCGCGAGATCCTGGCCGAGGTGACCGTGGCGCCGTTGCCCAGTCCGCTGGGGCGCGGTGCGACAGTGGCCATTCTGGATCGCAGCGTGGCCGAGGAGGCCGAGCAGATGCGCCGCGATTTCGTGGCCAATGTCAGCCACGAGCTGAAGACCCCCCTGACCGCCATGACCGGGTTCATCGAGACGCTGCGCGGTCCCGCCCGTGACGATGCCCGCGCCCGGGACCGGTTCCTGGACATCATGGAACGCGAGGCCGCACGCATGAACCGCCTGATCAGCGAATTGCTGTCGCTGAGCCGGGTGCAGGCGGATGAACGATCCCGCCCCGCGGGCCGGGTCGACCTGCCGGGCCTGTTGCGCGGGACGTTGGCCATGCTGGCACCCCGCATTCAGGCCGCGGGGGTCAGCGTCACGACCGAAGGGCTGGAGGTCGACCTGCGGCTGCCGGGAGATGGCGACCAGCTGACCCAGGTGTTCCAGAACCTGATAGAGAATGCGGTGAAATACGGCGGATCGGGCGGTATGCTGCGCGTCATCCTGACGCGCATCCCGCACGAACCGTTGCTGCGCGGCCCGGCCTGGGCCGTGGCCATCGAGGATCGTGGCGATGGCATCGAGGAACAGCACCTGCCACGGCTGACGGAACGGTTCTATCGTGTCGACACACACCGGTCACGCGCGCAGGGTGGGACCGGGCTGGGCCTGGCCATCGTCAAGCATATCGTGAACCGCCACCGGGGCAGGTTACGCATCGAAAGCAGCGTGGGGCAGGGCAGCCGATTTACCGTGATCCTGCCCGAGGGGTTGGCACGCGGCTGAGGGGTCGCGGCCCCTCGCCCTTGGTGGTGGCTTGGCCTATAAGTGGGCGAACGGATTATGGAGGGGATGTCGTCATGTCGCAATCACCGCAGGTCGATCCGGCCAAGCTGGCCGCCGCCAAGGCCGCGGTCGCGCTGGTCACGGACGGGATGAGGCTGGGTCTGGGCACCGGCTCGACCGCCAGCGTCATGGTGCGCGAACTGGCCGCCCGCGTGCAGGCCGAGGGTCTGTCGCTGCGCTGTGCCGCGACATCGCGCGCGACGGCCGATCTGGCGGAAAGCCTGGGCCTGCGCATCGAGACGCTGGACGACATCGGCTGGCTGGACCTGACCATCGACGGCGCCGACGAGGTCGACCCGGACCTGCACCTGGTCAAGGGCGGTGGCGCCGCGCATCTGCGCGAAAAGGTCGTGGCCGCCGCCAGCGACCGCATGGTGGTGATCGCCGACCCCGGCAAGGTGGTCGAGACGTTGGGCGCCTTTCCCCTGCCGGTCGAGGTGCTGCATTTCGGGTTCGAGACCACGCGCACGCTGATCCGCCGCGCGCTGGAGGCGCTGGAACTGGGTGAACGCGACATCCTGCAGCGGCTGAAGGACAGCGATCCGGTGGTCACGGATGAGGGGAACCTGATCCTTGACCTGCACCTGGAGGCGATCCCGGACCCTGCCGCGCTGGCGCGGGCATTGTCGGGTATTCCGGGCATCGTGGAACATGGATTGTTTCTGGGGATGTGCGATCTGGCGATCATCGGGCGCGAAGATGGCAGCGTCATAGAACTGGCGCGCAATGACATCGACGCCGACATGCTGGCGCAGGAAAGGGAATGACGTGACCTTTGATTATGATCTGTTCGTTATCGGCGGCGGCTCGGGCGGGGTGCGCGCCGCGCGGATCGCGGCGGGCGAACACGGCGCCAAGGTTGGCCTGGCCGAGGAAAGCCGCATGGGCGGCACCTGCGTCATCCGCGGCTGTGTGCCTAAAAAGCTGATGATCTTTGCGTCCCAGGCCGGGCTGATGTCCGACGAGATGCGCGGATACGGCTGGTGCGACGCCCAGGCCGGGTCATTTGACTGGCCGATCTTTCGCGAAAAGCTGCACGCGGAGTTGTCACGGCTGGAGGTGATCTATCGTGCCGGCCTGACCCGCGCGGGGGTCGAGATCCACGACCAGCGCGCGGTCCTGGACGGGCATCACCAGGTCAGGCTGGCCGACGGCACGACCAGGACCGCCCGCCACATCCTGATCGCGACCGGCGGTCGTCCCGCACCCATCGGCATTCCCGGAGAGGAGCTGGCGATGATCTCGGACGACCTGTTCCTGATGGACCGGCTGCCGGGACGCATCCTGCTGGTTGGCGGCGGCTTTATCGCCTGCGAATTTGCGACCATCCTTGCGGGGCTGGGGGTGGATACGGTTCAGGCCTATCGCGGTGACGCCGTGTTGCGTGGGTTCGACCGCGAGGCGCGCGATCTGGCCACGCTGCAACTGAGCGCGGTGGGTGTGGACCTGCGCCTGGGCGTGACGCCCGCGGCGCTGGAACGCGACGGCGACGGCATCCGCGTCCGGTTCGAGGACGGCACGGACGAGCGTTTCGACGCGGTTTTGATGGCCACGGGGCGCGACCCCTATACCCGGGGGCTGGGGCTTGAGACGACAGAGGTCCGCACCGGCCGCAACGGCGCGATCGAGGTCGACGAATGGTCGCAGACCTGCGTGCCGTCGATCTTTGCCGTGGGCGACGTGACCGATCGCGTGAACCTGACTCCGGTCGCGATCCGCGAGGGGCACGCCTTTGCCGACACGGTTTTCGGCGCGCGACCCCGGACGGTCGATCACACGCTGGTTGCCAGCGCCGTCTATCTGCGCCCCCACGAGCTGGCCACGATCGGCCTGACCGAGGAGGAGGCCAAGGCCCGCGGTCCGGTCGATGTCTTTGCCACCACCTTCCGCCCGATGCGGTCGATGTTCGCGGGCAGCGACGCCAAGGTGATGATGAAGCTGCTGGTCGATCCGGCGGACGACCGCGTGCTGGGGTGTCACATCTTTGGCCCAGAGGCCGGAGAGATGATCCAGATGGCGGCCGTGGCCATCACCATGGGCGCGACCAAGGCCCAGTTCGACGCGACCGTGGCGGTCCACCCGACCGCGGCCGAGGAACTGGTCACGATGCGCGCACCCACGCGCCGCCATGAGGGCGTGGAGGGCTGACAATGCCGTGGGCGCGGCCTTGGGTCGCGGCAATGGCAGGGGCGCAGGCTTGACTTTTCAGCCCCACGCCCCAGTTTTCAACCAACGGAAATTTCTACGAAAGAAGGTCTAGCGGATGGCAAATCAGGGCCCCTGGGGCGGAGGCGGCGGCGGCAACGGCGGCCGGGATGACGGGGATCGTGACAAAAAGCCAGCAGGTCGTCCCTGGGGCGAACAGCCGCCCCCCGGCGGCCCGCGTCGTCCCAACAACGACCCGCAGCGTCCCGAGATCGAGGACCTTATGAAAAAGGGCCAGGAACGCCTGCGCGTCCTGATGGGCGGGCGTGGCACCGGCGGCGGCACGGGCGGGGGCGGCGGTGGCGGTGGCAGCCCGATGGGTCCGAATTTCGGCCTGAACCGCTCGACCCTGGTCGTGGCGGGCCTGGCGGCGGTCGGCCTGTGGGCCTTTGCCAGCTTTTATCGCGTGCAGACCAACGAACAATCGGTCGAGTTCCTGTTCGGTCGTGCCATCGCCGTGGGGACCGAGGGTCTGAACTTTGCCCCCTGGCCCGTCGTCACCGCAGAAGTGGTCCCGGTCACCAACGAACGCGTGACGGAAATCGGAACCGGCTCGGCCGGCCCGATGGATACCGGCCTGATGTTGACCAGCGACCAGAACATCGTGAACATGGAATACCAGGTCGTCTGGAATATCCGCGATCCGCAGGCGTATCTGTTCAACCTGGCCGATCCGTCCGACACCATCCGTGCCGTGTCCGAGGCTGCGATGCGCGACATCATCGCGAGAAGCGAGCTGGCCCCTATTCTGAACCGCGACCGTGGCGTGATCGCCAGCGACCTGCGCGCCGCCGTTCAGAACACGTTGGACAGCTATCAGTCCGGGATCAACGTCATCCGCGTCAACCTCGACCGTGCCGATCCGCCTGATGAGGTCATCGACGCCTTTCGCGAGGTGCAGGCCGCCCAGCAGGAGCGGGACCGTCTGCAGAACGAAGCCGACGCCTATGCCAACCGCGAACTGGCAGCGGCCCGCGGTCAGGCAGCCCAGATCCTGGAGCAGGCCGAGGGTTATCGCGCCGAGGCGGTCAACACCGCGGCGGGTGAGGCCGCGCGTTTCAATTCGATTTATGAGGAATACGTGAACGCGCCCGACGTGACGCGGCGCCGGATGTATCTGGAGACGATGGAGCAGGTGCTGGGCAGCGTGAACAAGATCATCATCGGCGAGGGCATCGGCGGTGGCGAGGGTGGTTCGGGCGTCGTGCCCTATCTGCCGCTGGATCAGCTGCGCGGCACCGGGCAGGGCAATGCGCCCGCGGCCCCCACCGCCGGCCAGACCAACGGCACCCCCACGAACAGCGGAGGAACGAACTGATGGCTGCGCGCAAGAACCTGCTGACTGCCATGGCCCTGCCTGCCTTGGTCGTCGTCGCCGTCCTGGCCGGATCGGCCCTGTTCATCGTGGACGAGCGTGAAAAGGCGCTGGTCCTGCGGCTTGGCCGCGTGGTCGACGTACAAGAGCAGCCGGGTCTGAACTTCAAGCTGCCCTTCATCGACAACGTCGTGAAATATGACGGGCGCATCCTGGGTCTGCCGACCAGCCCGCTGGAGGTCACGCCGCTGGACGACCGCCGTCTGGTGGTCGATGCCTTTGCCCGCTGGCGCATCACCGACCCGGTCCGGTTTCGCCAGGCTGTCGGTGTCCAGGGCATCCAGGCGGCCGAGATGCGGCTGGAACCGATCGTGATCGACGCCATTCGCGGTGTTCTGGGTACGGTGCCTTCGACGTCGGTTCTGTCAGATGACCGGACCAGCCTGATGAACCAGATCCGTGACGAGGCCCGTTCGAATTCGGGTGGCCTGGGGATCGAGATCATCGACGTCCGCCTGACCCGCACCGACCTGCCAGAGCAGAACCTGAACGCGACCTATGCCAGGATGCGGGCAGAACGCGCACGCGAGGCCGCGGACGAAGTGGCGCGCGGCAACGAGGCTGCGCAACGCGTCCGCGCCGCCGCAGACAGGACAGTGGTCGAACTGACCTCCGAGGCCGGTCGCCGGTCCGAGATCGTCCGAGGCGAGGCCGACGCACAGCGCAACGCCATCTATGCCGACGCCTATGGCCGCGACCCCGAGTTCTTTGCGTTCACGCGGTCGCTGACCTCGTATGAACGCGCACTGCAGGGGTCGAACAGCTCGATGGTGATGCAGCCGGACAGCGAGTTCTTCAGCTATCTGTCAGGCGACGGGGCCGCGAACGCGAACCCGGCATCGACGCCGGTGCCGCCGGGCAATTCCGCAGAGCGCCTCAACGCGAACGGCCCGGTTGAATCCACCGAAGACGAGGAACTGGTCGTCCCCGAGGTGGTCGATCGCGACGGCAATCGTCTGGGCGAATCGGCGGGGATCGAACTGACCCCCGTACCGGAAAACCTGACAACGCCTCCGCAGCAACAGCCCGAGATGCTGTCGCCGGACGTCCCCGTCGAGGGTGCGCCCCCGGCATCAGAGGCACCCGCGGCTGACGCCCCTGCGGACGACGCGGCGGCTGATCCCGCGCCCGCGAATTGAACGGCGAGACCGGGGCAGAGGGTGACCTCTGCCCCGGTCTGCAATAAAAATCACGATCTGTTCACAGGCCGAGAGCGTGGTTTATTTGCCACGGCACCCTACATTGACGTCATATCCATCAGGCAGTCCGGGCAACCGCCCCTGATCACTGCCGTCGAGAGATGAGGACATCCCGCATGAAACCGCTTTTCCCTCGCCATATCCTGACCGCGTCGGCGCTGGCGCTGGCGGTGGGGCTTGGCCAAGCCGGCGCGCAGGCCGTCGATCCCGCCAATGACGATGTGGCCCCGGAGGTCAGCCAGCAGGCCCAAGAGGCCGCTGAGGCCAACCAGCCGTTGGGAATGGACGCCGCATCCAGCGACACGTCGCAGGTGATGCCGGGCAGCTTTGCCGATCTGGCTGAACAGGTCTCTCCGGCCGTGGTGAACATCACGACGACGTCGGTCGTGTCACAGCCGACCGGCGGACCGGCTTTTCCCGAAGGCAGCCCGTTCGCCGATCTGTTTCGTGAGTTTGGAATGCCCGGCGGTCCGGGGGCACCCGAAGGCATGCCGGCGCCGGGAAATCCGCAACGCTCGAACGCACTGGGTTCGGGTTTCGTGATTTCGGGTGACGGGTTCATTGTCACGAACAACCACGTCATCGAAGGCGCCGACCAGATCGAGATCGAGTTCTATTCGGGTGAGACGCTGCCCGCAGAGGTGGTGGGAACCGACCCGAACACGGACGTCGCCCTGCTGAAGGTCAGCAGCGAAGAGCCGATTCCGTTCGTCAATTTCGGCAACAGCGACAGTGCCCGTGTGGGGGATTGGGTTCTGGCACTGGGCAACCCTCTGGGACAGGGTTTTTCGGCAAGCTCGGGCATCGTGTCGGCCCGCAACCGAGAACTGTCGGGAACCTATGACGACTATCTGCAAACCGACGCGGCCATCAACCGGGGCAACTCTGGCGGGCCGCTTTTCAACCTGCAGGGCGAAGTGATCGGTGTGAACACCGCGATTCTGTCGCCCAACGGCGGATCTATCGGCATCGGTTTTTCGATGGCGTCGAATGTTGTTTCGCAAGTCGTTGAACAGCTGCAAGAATTCGGGGAAACCCGTCGTGGGTGGCTGGGCGTGATGATTCAGGACGTCACCCCGGAGATGTCCGAGGCGATGGGGCTGAACGTCACCGGTGGCGCGATGATCACCGACGTTCCCGAAGGTCCTGCCCGTGACGCGGGCCTGCAGACGGGCGATGTCATCACCGGCTTTGCAGGCACCGATGTCGAGGATACCCGCGGCCTGGTGCGTCGCGTGGCCGAGGCACCGGCGGGTGAAACCTCGCAGATCGTGGTAATGCGCGATGGCGACGAGCTGACGCTGGATGTGACCCTGGGTCGCCGGGAGACCGCACAGAACGGTGCGTCCGAGGCTCCGGACGCCAACGAGCCGTCCGAGAGTGATGTGCTTGGGATGACCGTGACCGTTCTGACGCCCGAAATGGCGGCCGAGTTGGGTGCGCCCGGCGATGCCACCGGGCTGGTGATCACGGGGATCGACCCGGAGGGTCCGGCCGCCGAAAAGGGTCTGGCCGCCGGTGACATCATCACGGACGTGAACCAGCAGAGCGTGACCAGCGTGGCCGACCTGAACGCGCGCATCGACGAGGCAACAGATGCCGGTCGACGGTCCGTGCTGGTTCTGATCCGCCGTGGCGGAGAGCCTCTGTTCGTGGCGCTTCCGTTGGTTGACGCGGCGCCCGCTGAATAGGCGGCATAGCTTTGCAAAAGGGGGGTGGCCTTTCGGGGCTGCCCCTTTTCAATGGCCGTCCGATTAAGTAGTTCTTGCGGAACACAAGGGAACAGATACGCATGGCGAAGATCACCTATATCGAACACAACGGAACCCGCCACCAGGTCGAGGTTCGCCCCGGCATGACCGTGATGGAGGGTGCACGCGACAACGGCATCCCCGGAATCGATGCCGATTGCGGCGGAGCATGCGCCTGTTCGACCTGCCATGTCTATGTGGCGCCCGAGTGGACGGACAAGCTGCCGGCGCGTGATCCGATGGAACAGGACATGCTAGATTTCGCGTACAAGCCTGACCCGGAACGGTCGCGCCTGACATGCCAGATCAAGGTGACCGAGGAGCTTGACGGCTTGGTCGTGCAGATGCCTGAACGCCAGATCTGAGCCGGGATCACGATGACTTGTGGATGGCCGCGCCCGCAAAGGCGCGGCCATTGGCATGGCGGCACCCAGCACAGGTTGTTCCGGACCGCATTTCGTGGTGACCTGCCCGCCATGTCGGGTCGGGACGCCACGGGGGAACGAATGCAGCATTGTCGCAGGATCGGGATCACGGCGCTGATCGCCGCCACCGCCCTGGCCGCGCCTGCCCACGCCGCCAGCATCGACGTGATGGTGACGGGGATTCCAAAGGACAGCGGGTTGCTGGCCTGCAGCCTGCACGCCGATCCCGGGGGGTTTCCCGATGGACCGGGCGCGGCCCATGCTGCCGCATCGCCCCATGGGGGATCGGCCGTCTGTACGTTCGACGGCGTGGCGCCCGGACGCTATGCCGTGGCGGTGCTGCATGATGCGAATGCCAACGGGCGGTTGGACACGAATGTTCTGGGCATGCCGCAGGAGCGGTGGGGCATTTCCGTCAGGCCCGCGCCGCGCCTTCGCCCACCGCGATTTGACGAAGCGGCGTTTGATATGGGCGACGATCCGCTGCGGTTGCAGATCAAGCTGCGACCCTGACCGCGACCTGAGTGACCGACAAGGATTTTCATAGATGACATTCCGGTTTCTGCATGCGTCCGATCTGCATTTGGGCAAGCCATTTGGCGGCTATCCCGAGGGTATCCGCAACCGCCTGCGCGAGGCCCGGCATGCCGCGATCGGTCGGCTGGCGCAGGCTGCCCGGCAGGGGGGTGCACAAGTCGTGCTGCTGGCTGGCGACAGTTTTGACGCGGAAACTCCGGCGCCGGACACCCTGCGCCAGGCGTTGCGGGCGATGGCGGACGAGGCCGACATCCGCTGGATCATGCTGCCCGGCAACCACGACAGCCTGGCCGCGACGGAACTGTGGCGGCGCATCGCGACCGACGGGCCGGCCAACCTGCAACCGCTGCTGGACGACAACCCCGTGGCGCTGGCGGGCGACGTCTGGTTGCTGCCCGCGCCCTGCACGCAGCGCCGCGCCGGGCGCGACCTGACGCAGGCGATGGACGCCGCCACGCCAGAGGGCGTGCGGCGTGTCGGGCTGGGCCATGGCCCGGTCACCGATTTCGACGACGGTGATGGGCGCGCGGGGATCATCCCACCTGATCGCGCGGCCCGGTCGGGGCTGGACTATCTGGCCCTTGGCGACTGGCACGGACAGCGCCAGATCGGCCCCGCTACCTGGTATTCGGGCGCGCCCGAGGCCGACAGCTTCAAACATGACGGCCCGGCGGGGGCGCTGTTGGTCGATCTGGGCGGGCAGGTCACCGCGCAGCCGGTGCCCATCGGTCAGTTCCGGTGGACCCGCCCGCATCTGGACCTGCTGCCCGGTGCCGATACCCGGGCCGCGCTGACCCGGGCGCTGCCCACGGAACGGGCGCGCGATCATCTGGTCAGCGTGACCGCCGGGGGCCGTTTGGCGATGTCGGACCGCGCCGCGCTGGACGCAGCCCTGCAGGCGATCGCGCCTGATTACGGTTGGTTTGCGGCCGACCTGTCCGCGTTGCAGGTCGAGGCGCGGCCCGATGATCTGGACCTGATCGACCGTGCGGGCGCGTTGCGCCATGCCGCCGACACCCTGTTGGCCGACATGACCGACCCGCAGCGGTCGCAGGCGGATCGCGACATCTCTGCCGCGGCGCTGTCGCGGCTGTACAGCTTTGCGCAGGAGGTTCAGGCATGAAACTGCGCGGGATCGAGCTGACCAATGTCCGCCGTTTTGCCGGACGCCGGGCGGTGCTGACCGATCTGGGCGACGGCATCACCGTGCTGTCCGAGCCGAACGAATTCGGCAAGTCGACGTTCTTTGATGCGCTGCACGCGCTATTTTTCGAACGACACCGCAGCAGCCGCGCCCCCGTCAAGGCGCTGCAGCCCCATGCCGGCGGCGCGCCCGAGGTTGCGGTCGACATCGACCTGCCGCAGGGGCGGTTCCGCATCCACAAGCGGTTCCTGTCGCGGGCGCAGGCGCGGATCACCGACGCGCAGGGACGCCTGATCGCGCAGGAGGACGAGGCCGAGGCGTGGATCGACCGCATGCTGGACGGCGGGTTGGCGGGGCCGTCGGGCCTGTTATGGGTGCGTCAGGGCCTGTTGGGGCTGGAACCCGAAGGCAGCAGCGCGGCCGATAGACAAGACCGGGACCGCAACCTGGGGACCCGGCGGGATCTGTTGTCTTCGGTCGCCGGAGAGATCGACATGATGACCGGGGGGCGGCGCATGGATGCCGTCCTGGACCGTGTGGGACAGGAGATGGCGCGGCTGGCCACCGCCACGGGGCGGCCCAAAGCGGGCGGCGAATGGCATCGCGCGCTGGACGACGCCGAGCGCCTGTCGCGTGCAGAGGTCGAGGCCCGTGACAAGGCCGCGCGCCTGTCCGGTGATCTGGCCCGCCGGTCCGAGGTGATGCGCATGCTGGCCCGCCTGACCGATCCGGACGCCGCCCGCGCGCGTCTGTCCGCCGTCGCAGAGGCCGAAGAGGCGCATCAGGTTGCCCGCAAGCATGCCGACCGCCTTGCGCAGGCCCAGCAGGAGCTTCAGCTGGCCCGGGTGGTCGAGACGGCGGCCCGCCAGCAGATTGATCAGATCCGCCAGCTGTCCGACCGTGTCACCCAAGCCCGCGAAACGTTGCGCGTGGCCGAGACGCGTGCCGTTGCCGCCCGCGACCGGGCCCGGACATTGTCCCTGCGCGACGCCGACGCTGCCGATGCGCACCGTCAATCAGCGCAGGCCGCACGTGATTTGCGCAGCCGCCTGACACGGGCGCAGCAGGCACGGCTGGCCCTGGCGGCGCGGGCGCGCGTGGCCGATCTGACCCATCGGCTGGACCGCGCGCAGGCGTTGCAGGCGCAACTGCACGCCGACCGGGCACAGCGTGCGCGGTTGATCATCACGCCCAAGGCGATGGCGCGGCTGGATCAGGCGCAGACGGTGCTGGACCGACTGGTCGCGCGGGCCGAGGCGCAGGCGGTGACGATCGAATTCCACGCGGACGGTCCGCACGCGATGCTGGACGACGGGACGGCCGTCGACGGTGTGTGGGCCGTGCCGGGGCGCATGCGGGTATCGCTGCCGGGGTTTGGCGCGATCAGCGTCGATCCCGGGGCCGCGCAGGGGGCGGCGTTGGCTGCTGATCTGGCGCAGGCGCAGGGCGACGTTGCGCAGGCGCTGCACGATTGCGGGGCGGCCGATCTGGCCGAGGCGCGTGACCGGCTGAACCGCGCGACGCGTCTGGACGATGCGTTGCGACAGGGGGCGCAGGCGTTGGACGATCTGTCGCCGCAGGGGTTGGATGCGATGCGCGAGGCGCTGGCGCTTGCCACCGCCGAGGCCGCAGACGTCCCCGCCGACGCCGAGGATGCGGCCACGCTGGAGCCCCTGTTGACCGCCGCCGACGCCGCCGAAACCCAGGCGCAGGCCCTTGCTCGCAGCGCGCATGATGCGGCCACCGTTGCTGGCGAAGCCCGCGCCGATGCCGAGGGAGAGCGCCGGTCCGCCGAACGCGCCATGGCCGATGTCGTGGCCGAGGCGGGCTCGATGGACGATCTGGTGGCGCATCTGGATGCGCTGGCGGCGACGCTGCCCGACCTATCGGCCCGCAGCGCCGAGGCCGCACGGCTGTGTGGCACCCTGGCCGATGCGGCCCCGGACCTGATCACCGCCCAGGCCGCATTGTCGCGGGCAACCAGCGCCGCTGAACAGGCCCGCCGTGACGCCGATGCGATGGCGCGTGATCTGGCCACGCTGAACACCCGGATCGAGGTGCTGGCCGAGGAGGGGATCGAGGAGACACTGGACGAACTGTCCGGCCAGCGCGCCGAGGCACAGGCCCGCGCCGACCGCTATGGGGCCGAGATGGCCGCCCTGACGCGGTTGCGCGACACGCTGGACCAGGCGCGCACGCGCCAGCGCGACGCCTATTTCAAGCCGGTCCTGCGCGAGTTGCAGCCGCTGTTGTCGATCCTGTATCCGGGGGCGGCGTTGCAGATCGACGACCAGACCCTGTTGCCCCATGCCCTGACACGCGACGGCCAGGCCGAGGCGCTGGACATCCTGTCGGGGGGCACCCGCGAACAGGTGGCGATCCTGACGCGGCTGGCCTTTGCGCGGCTGTTCGCGCAGGCCGGGCGACCGGTCCCAGTGATCCTAGACGACGCGTTGGTTCATACCGACGACGACCGGATCGAGGCGATGTTCACCGCCCTGCACCGTGTTGCCGCCGACCAGCAGGTGCTGGTCCTGACCTGCCGCCAGCGGGCGTTCCAATCGTTGGGCGGCTCTCGTGCGCGTATCCGCATCGAGGATCTGTAGCGCCTGAATCCCGGCAACTGCGCCCCGTCCGATTGTCCCGATCCGCCCCGCGGACGGTACGATCGCCTGCCCAGCCGTGCCGCCCATAGGTATGGCGGCGTGCTGGGTCCGGGTCGCGTTGACAGTGGCCGTCACGGCCCGACGCACGTCGTTCGCGGCGTGGCGTCGCGTCCCGCACCTGTGTTTATCCCCGCCGCTTTTGGTCCGGCATCGTACCCTGCCCAGATGTGGTTAGGCCCGCTGCCACCCGTCAAACCCTGACCTGACTTCCCGGGGGCGTAGGGGTCAGGCAATATCCATGGGGTCACGGTATATGGTCGCGGTGTCCCTCTGATCCGCCTGCGGGACCGAGGTGATCTGCTGCGTGGTTCATGGACGGCAACTTCCGTCAGCAGGGCATGTGGTCCGAACTGTACCGGACTGAATTATCCTGGCATCGTATGGCGGCGCAGCGGGTCATGGGAACATTCGATGGTGTTCAGCACATCGGCGCGGGCGTTTTTGCAGGTGCGATACCCTGTTCGTTCGGTCATTGACATTCAGAGGAAACGTGCCATCGCATGCCCTGCCGGTTCGATGTCGGCAATGGCCAAGCGTTCGTTATGATCCCTGGGGCTGCCACGACGCCAAAGCCGTGAGCAGACAGCGTTGCGTCGCAGATCGCGATCCCATCTTGGCCTGCGCAGTACCCGCATCGGTTTGGCGATCAATGTCGCAGGGGCGACCCATTTTCTGCAAGAAAATTGTGCGCCGCGTACCGAAACTGGTCGCAGGTATCATGATCATCTGTGGAGTGATCTTCCCAAAGGCGTGGCCTGTCGTGGTCAGGAAACAGATCTTGCTGACACTGCGATGAATCCAGCGATTGTATAGGAACGGGGCTGGTCCATGTTTCATCACGCTGCGATGTCATGGTGATCGCCATGGATCGTGGCATTCGAGGCCCGCCGTCCATCGACGCACGGCAACGGTTCGCGGGATAAATGGACCGATTGTGCGCCATCAACCCATGAACTCTGAGCCGGGGGAAGAGGTTGAGGCAATCGCCGCTTCGTACCATCCGCGCTTGTGCAGATACAATATCATGGCGACCCTGTTGCGGTCAGCGGCGACCATATCGCGACGTGTCGGCGCGATGTCAGGGTCTATGCGATGCCATTTTACCACGCGATTGCGGTCGGTGCACGGCGCAGCGTTCGCAACCTGATTGTTGTCATCTGCGGCCATGGTGTCGTAATGACGCGGAAACGTTCGAGGTCTGACAATGCGAGTTCATTTTGCTGCTATTCTGGCTGTTGTGATCGCCACCGGCTGCGCGGTCGGATCGGGCGCCGTCGTTGCAGGCGCCGGACCCGATGAGCTTCTGAAGCTGCGCGAGGGTCCCGGGCTGGAGCACAACATCATCATCGGTCTGCCTGACGGAACGCGTCTGACCCGGCAGCGCTGTGTGACGAACGCCGGCAAGGTCTGGTGTCGGGTCACGCTGACCGACAGGCCAAGCGTTGCGGGATATGTCTCTGCGGACTATCTGGCGCATCGCTGAGGTCGGGACCGGACCCGCGCCACGGGCGGCAAGACCGCGACCCCTCCCGATGTGACGGGCATGGGTTGTTGCCGACAAGGCGGTGGGTATATCCGTGCTTGCCGGTCGGATCATAAGCACCCTCCCGACGGTGGCGTCATGCCGGAGGGCGGATCGCCTGGCCTTCGCTGCGGATGCGGATCTTCAGGACGATAGCGTTCAGCACGGTAAAGACGATCGCCACCGCCCACAGGCCCAGAACCATCGGCGCGACGATGATTTCCGCGATGACAACCATATAGTTCGGATGGGACAGCCAGCGATACGGACCCTTTATCACCAGCGGTTCGTCCAGCACGATGATCCTGGTGGTCCACCGCGACCCAAGGCTGGCCAGCACCCAGATCCTTAGGCCCTGCAGGACGACGAACGCGGCGAACCAGCCGGGGCTGACTGTGTTCGACCAACCCCAGACACAGATGGCCAGCAGCCATGCCGCATGCATCGCCACGATCAGGGGATAGTGCCCGCGACCGTGTTCGACCGCGCCACGCGCCAGAAGGCGACGTGTGTTCCGCCGGGCCAGCACCAGTTCCGCACCCCGCTGGAGCAGCAGAAACGCGATGAAGGCAACGGCCAATGCATGCTCAGTCATGTGTGTCGACCGTGATCGGCAGAACCGACAGCGTAAAGCCCGGGCCAAGCGCAAGTGCCACCAGCGACCCGGTGGCACCGTCGCGCAGAACCTGATCCAGCACGAACAGGACAGTCGGCGCCGACATGTTGCCGTTGCGCGCAAGAACCTGTCGTTCCGCGTCCAGCGACCCGTCCGGCAGTGACAGCGTGGTTTCCAAGGCCGTGATGACCTTGGCGCCGCCCGGATGGCACACATAGCGGTCCACGGGATCATCGGGCAACAGGCCGTTCATCGCGCTGCGCAACTCCGCCTCGGCAAAGGCGGGGATTGATCGGTCGAAGATGACGCCCAGGCCGGTTTCCTCGACCGTCCAGCCCATGATGCCCAGGGTGTCGGGCCACATGTGCTGGCGACCCTGCCCGATCCGGGGGCGGGGACCATCTGCGGCAACGCCGGCGCGCAGCACGACGGCCGCCGCGCCATCGCCAAACAGGGCCGTGGCAATGATGTCGGCCTTGGCCAGACGGTCCAGCCGGAACAGGACGGTGCAGGTTTCGACCGCGACCATCAGCACGACCGCGGCGGGACGGGCCACTGCCAGATCGGCGGCGATCGCCAGACCCGACACGCCCCCGGCGCAGCCCAGACCAAAGACGGGCACCCGCACGACATCCGGTCGAAACCCCATCTGCTTTGCGCTCAGCGCCTCCAGCGTGGGCGTGACGATTCCGGTCGAGGACACGGTCACGATTACATCGACCTGATCGGCGCGCAGCCCCGCCTGTTCAAGCGCCTGACCCGCGGCGTCGCAGAACAGCCGCGTGGCGCCGTCCGCATAGGCCTGCGTCCGGTCCACCCATCCATGCGTCTCACGGAACCACCCCAAGGGCACTACCGAATGGCGGGTGTCGATGCCTGCATTCAGGAATGCCGGCGCAAGCCGGTCGAACTGGGCAAACCGCGATTGCAGCAGGGCCCGCGATTCCGTCAGGATATCCTGCTGATGCAGCAGGTTAGGCGGCGTCGCCGTGGCAATGGACAGCAGCCGTGGCCTGTTGTCATCCAAAGGGGTCATAAAGCACCTGTCATTCGTAGCTGGGGCCCGACCGAAACGGAAAGGCGCGCGGTATAAGGCGCAACATTGCGCCATTCTGGTGGTAAACGCCCGTAACGCGCCAACGGTGCCCGAACCGCGACGCTTTGCAGCGGAATGCCGGTTTTGCCATTCGCGTGCCTGTCGCGGCTGGTTCCGATCACGGCGCGCCGCTGCCGGCGTGGGGTTTGGGCGATGTCGGGGCGGGGCGGCCACGGGCAGGCGGTGGCCGATACCCGTGGATCGGGATCACCTGCCTGCCGGGAAACATCAGCGCGCGAACCCCCATCGCGGCGCGAATAGCCCTGGGACAGGCCGCGTCTCACGGTCCGCAGGCTGGCGGCACCGAACGGTGCAACGGTCGCCCCGAACGCCGGCGTCGTTCGACGCGGGGCATGGTCCGATGAAGGGTGTCGTGCGTGAATGACCGGACCTCTGTCTGTGGTTCGTGATCGCGCCCTGACACGCGAACCTTGCAACAACCTTGCAGATCGCCCCGGTGGCGCAATATTTTCATGACCGGACGATTGTGATTGATCAGGCCGGCACGGCCCTGCACCTGTATGCAAAGCTCAGGGAAATCTGCCATGCGCGTTCTGTTGATAGAGGATGAGGCTGATATTGCCGATGCGTTGACCCGGTTCCTGCGGGCACAGGGTCATGCGGTCGATCACGCGCCCGATCTGGACGGCGCGCGCGCGGCGTTGGACGTGGCGGTTTTTGACGCGGTCCTGTTGGATCTGGCACTGCCGGACGGGTCGGGGCTGATGCTGTTGCGCGCCCTGCGGCGGGGCGGCAACCGGGTGCCGGTGATCATTGCGACGGCGCGTGACCAGATATCGGAACGCATTGCGGGGCTGGATGCTGGAGCCGACGATTACGTTGTGAAACCCTATGATCTGGCCGAGATCGAGGCGCGGCTGCGCGCCCATGCCCGCCGCGCAATGGGCGATCCGGGAACGGAGAGCCGTCTGGGGGGCCTGCGGATCGACCGGGGCGGCGCACGCCTGTATCGCGGAGAGACCGAGATACGCCTGACCTCGCGCGAATGGGCGCTGTTTGATGCATTGCTGTCGGCGCGGGGCAGGGTGTTGTCGAAACCGGTTCTGGAGGAGCGGCTCTATACCTTTGACGATGCGATCGAGGGGAACGCTGTCGAGGTCTATGTGTCGCGCCTGCGCGCCAAGCTGGGTGCGGACGTCATTCAGACGCGACGGGGATTTGGGTATCTGATTGCATGACGGCGGCATGGTCCCTGGGCGGTCGTCTGGTGCGCCGGGTGGTGACGGGGGCCTGCCTGGCATGGCTGGCAGGTGTGGCCCTGGCCGCGACGGTGATCGCCCATGAAATGTCAGAGCTGATGGATGAAAGCCTTGCGGCCGCCGCGCGCCTGTCACTGGCGCTGTATCAGGGGGCCGGACAGATCGGCCCGGTCGCGCCCGGCGACGAGGTGGCGATTCGTCTGTCGGATGCGGGTCGGCTGATCTCTGACGCGCCATGGCCGCCCCTGACAGACGATGGCGGCCAGGACCGCGGCCGCTGGCGGGTGTTTCGGCTGACGGACGGCCCGGTCACGGTCGAGGTCGGCCAAAGTGGCGCATGGCGGCGCGAAGAGCTGGTCGAAAGTCTGGGCTGGCTGGTCGCGCTGATGTTGCCGGTGCTTGTGGCATCGCTGGTTGCGGTCCGGGGGGCGGTGGGGTCGGCCCTGCGCCCGGCCACGGCATTCGCGAACGCCCTGCGCAGGCGGTCGGCACAGGACCTGTCGCCGGTCGCCGCCCCAAACCTGCCGGTCGAGCTGACACCCATTCCCCAGGCGCTGAACGGCTATCTGGACATCATCCGCACGCGGATCGACGCGGAGCGCCAATTCGCGACCAATGCCGCCCACGAATTGCGGACACCGCTGGCTGCCGCATCGGCACAGGCGCAACTGATTGCCGCGGGACTGGCCGATGCGAACGCGGCGGATCGGCTGGCGGGCGCGCTTGGACGGATGGGTCATCTGGTCGAGCGTCTGCTGCAGCTGGCGCGTGCCGAGGCCGTGGATCCGGGCGCAGGCGCGGGCAGGGGCACCTGTGATCTGGTGCGGGTGGTGCGTCTGGTGATCACCGAAACCGGCATCCCGGTGATCTTTGACGATGGCGAACAGGCGCATGTGCCGGTCCCGGTTGATCCCGATGCGCTGGCGATGATCCTGCGCAATCTGCTGGCCAATGCCGCGGCCCATGGGACCGGCGATATCCGGGTGCTGTTGCAGGCCGGGCCGGTGCTGAGCATTTCGAATGCGGTTGGTCCGGGGGCCGTGTTCCGCCATGCGACATTCGAGAAATCGGCGATGTCGCAGGGAGCCGGACTGGGGCTGGCGATCGTGGCACAGTTGGCGGGCGCACAGGGCATCGCGGTGGATCACGTCATGGCCACGGGAAGGGCGACGGTGGTGTTGCGTTTCTGACCGCCACTGGTCGCCCTGATACCCGCCTACCACAGCGCCAGCAGGGTCAGGTGCCCCATGCGATGGGTCAGATCGATCGCCTCTGCCAACGGAAGGGCCGCCAGAAAGACCAGGGCATCGCGCCCATTGCGCCACAGCAACTGGGGTCGCACCTGCACCTGTGCGGCGCTGTGAAAATGCGACAGCCGTGGGCGGATCATCGGAACGCGGGCGCGATATGTGTCGTGAACCGCCCCGAAACGGGCCTGCAGAAAGCGCTCTTCGCGCGTGGCGATGTCATGCAGCACGGCAGCGCCCGCCAGCCCGAAGAGGCAGGCCAGCATCAGGCTTTCCAACGCCAGCCCAAAGCCGGTGATGCCGATGACGGAAAACAGATACAGGGGGTGGCGGCAGATGGAATAGGGCCCGTCCTGCAACAGCTGGTCGTTCTTGCGCCCGCCAATGTACAGCGTTGCCCAGAACCGGCCCAGTATCGCCGCAAAGATCATGATCGTGCCGGTGACATGCAGCGCCGCCGCGGGCAGGGCCGGCCACAGGGGATAACCGACCAGAACCAGCGGCATGGCCGCCAGGAACAGCGCGCGCAGCACATTGATGCGGCGGCGCTGATTGGCCGGATGGATGGGTCGTGTCGGGATGTCGGTTGCGGTCATCGCAGTGTTTTCAACTGTCGTATCCAAGGGAGGGCTCCAGTGCTTCCCAACTGAGGTTCATGGGCCAGGCGGCGCTGACAGGCAGCGATACATGGCCGTATTGGAACGAGATCTGCGCCTCGGCCTCGGCTTCGGGATGTCCAAGGCTGGCCAGATACAGCGCCGCGGCAAGGCCGGTGCGGTCGGCCCCGGCCTTGCAATGGATCAGCAGGGGTTTGGGCAGCGCGTGCAGCAGTGATATCAGGTCTGCGGCGCGGGCGGGGGTCATCTGCTGATCGTCGCTCATCGCGAAATCGACATGGTGCAGGTTCAGCCGCCGGGCCTCGCGGCGTTCCTGCCGATACCAGGTCGCATCGGATTGTCCGCGCAGGTTCAGGACGCTGCGAAACCCATATGCCGTCGTCCAGGTCGACAGGCGCTGTCCCGAGGGCTGGGCCGAGCGATAGACCTGTCCCGCGACGACCGCATGCAGGTTGCCCGTGTGTTGCAGCCAGCCCGCCCATCCGACCGCGGCAATGCCCGCAATGACCAACCCGATCGCCAGCGTTACGGCGACCCGTTTCAACAGGCGCACGATCATGGGCGATCCTTGTCCGACAGCGCACGTTTGGTGCCCGTCAGCATTGACAGAACCAGGTTTTCCCGGTGGCGCAGGCTCTCGACCAGGACGCCCGCAACATGCAGCGCCGCCAGCAACAGGATCAGGCCGGCAAACGCCCCATGGACCGTTTCCATTGCGGATGATCCCCAAAAGGCATCGGTCGTCTGCAGCCAGCCGGTCAGGATGGTACCCGCCACGGCCAGCAGCAGCGCCACGATCATCGCCCCGCCAGCCGGGTTGTGACCCAGAGAGCGGCGTTCCCGCCCGTGCCACAGGTCGCGCAGATAGGCCCGCACGACGCGCGGCCCACGGACGAAATCCGTGAAGCGGGCATGGCGGGGGCCGACCAGCCCCCAGACAACGCGCGCCGCAATCAGGGCGGCGGTGGCATGGCCCAACCATTCGTGCCAGATTTTCGGCCCGTCCGCTGTCAGCCAGCCCCCGGCGATCAATGCGACCAACGACCAGTGGAACAGACGGACAAAGCCGTCCCATACCGGGATCTTGTCAGTCATCACTGCCCACCGCCTCGAACGTGGCGGGATTGAAAAAGGTCTCGACCCGGGCGCCGGTCTGGTCATGGCCATAGACCTCGTAGCAGCCGTCCTCGGTCTTGATGTTGTTGACCGTCCAGCCTTGCGCCGTCAGGTCGTTGGTCAATTCCTCCACTGTGCGCCATTCGGCGCGCGGTACGTCGCAGCGTTCGGACGCAAGGGCAGGGCAGGCCAGTCCGGCCAGCAGCAGAGCAGCAAGGGGGGTCCGCATGGTGGTCTCCGTCATCGTGTTTCGATGCGGTCAGTCATGCGCGCCCAAGCTTGCGGGAACCTTGCGAACAGAGCGGAAATGTCGACCCCTGCGTT
Organism: Paracoccus sp. Ld10; assembly: GCF_045064235.1. NCBI lineage: Bacteria > Pseudomonadati > Pseudomonadota > Alphaproteobacteria > Rhodobacterales > Paracoccaceae > Paracoccus > Paracoccus sp. Ld10. The sequence continues at coordinate 39,474 of NZ_JBISHD010000031.1, forward strand.
TTTCTCCGATGTGGCGGCCCGGTGATCCGCATGTCCGTTGGACGACGGCAGTATTTGCGACCAGACAGGCGGGACCGGTCCTGTGCCGACCTGTCGATGGGCAGATCCCCGTTTCCTTGCGACAAAGGTGATCGGCCGTGCGCTGGCACCGCGCAGACCGGGCAACGGCATGTCGTATCGTCGTTTGTGACGGAACAGTGCGGCGACGTTCAATGGCGGTCGGTTCAGTCAACTTTATCGCATGACCGCGGCAAGACGCGTTCTTACCCCGGATTGCCGTTGCCCAAACCCGTTGCAGGCGGCGAAAGGTCTGTGCGTCCGGTGGCCCTGATGCGGGGTATGCTGACGTCGGTGCGGGCGCGCCCCGACCGTGATCGCAGGCGGGCATTGCGCAACCCTGACGCGCGGACTGGTGTTGGATTGCACCGTGTTGATCCATCAACCGGCCTCTGGCACGCGGGGCGCCGTGCCGCAAAGTCGGCACGCATCACCGTGACCGACGGATGGCGACACTGAACCCGACAGGCCGTCTTGCCAGATCGGGATACGGCGGTGCAGCCAATGGAGGCGCGATCAGGAGCGTTGACCTGTGACGGCAGATGCAGCCTCCCTGCAGTCACAGCTTTTGGCGCAACAACCAGTCGACCAACAGTTTGACGTCTGCGCGCCCGGCGGAATCGTCATGTTCGACCAGCTTGAAGTTCGCGCCCATCGGGATTTCCAGATCCATCGGCGCGACCAGCCGTCCCTCCTCGATATGGCGCCGGGCAAAGCTTTTGCTGATGATCGCGCAGCCATGGCCGGCGGAAAGGATCTGCAGGGCGATCAGCGATGAATCGGCCTTGATCCAATGCGCAGGCCTTGGCCCGTGGAAACCGCACAGCTCAAAAAGGCGATCCCAGTCGGTTTCCGAGCCGCCGATCTGGACAATTGCGGCTTTGGCCAGGATTTCCTCCACCGGGGTTGGGCCAAGGACGGCGGCGTAATCCGGGTGGCAGACGATGACGGCGCTGTCGACGGGCAGCGGGTGGACGCGGTGCTCTGTCCAGCCGCCTTCGCCATAGCGGATATCCAGATCGATATGTGCGCCGTTCATCCGGTCTGCCCAGACCGTCGTGGACAGTTCCACCTCTATCTGCGGATGCGTCGTGCAGAACTGGCGCAGCAACGGGGCGACGATCAGGGCCGCGAACGAGATCGAGCAGCGGACGCGTATGACCGAACGCTGCTGATCGCGAAACAGGCCATCGGTGGCCGCCTGCATCTCCTGAAAGGACTTTCGCACGGGGACCGCATAGGCCACGCCCAGATCCGTCAGCTGTACGCCTTTGGCAAGGCGGCGAAACAACTGGATGTCCAGATGCTTTTCCAGAAGGCGGATCTGTTGGCTGACCGCGGCAGGCGTCAGGTTCAGCTCTTCGGCGGCAGAGCTGAAGGAACTGTGCCGCGCCGCCGCCTCGAACGAGCGGAGCCATGTGACGTGGGGCAACCTGCGCATATCGTGTCCATGTTGTGTGCCAGCCTCTTTTGGCAGCTTCCGTCGTTGACGCAATGCCATAAGCCTAAAATCGATCAGGGCTAAGCGATCATATCCGTTGTTTGCGCAATTCATGCACGGATGATTTGAGCGGACTGTACAACCGTCCGAGGGCCGGCAGTCATGACCGCTAGTGAATTTGATTACGTGATCGTCGGCGCAGGATCTGCGGGATGCGTGCTGGCCGACCGGATCTCTGCCAGCGGCAAGCATCGTATTCTGGTCCTGGAGGCAGGCGGCAGCGACCGCCAGTTCTGGATCAAGATACCCGTCGGTTATGCCATCAACTATGCCAAGCCTGCCCTGAACTGGGGCTATCACACCGAGGCCGATGGCGCGCTGAACGCACGCAAGAGCTATTGGCCGCGGGGCAAGGTCGTCGGTGGCTCCAGCTCCATCAATGCGATGGCCTATGTGCGCGGTCAGGCACGCGATTTCGATGACTGGGCCGCGGCCGGGGCGGATGGCTGGGGCTGGAGCGACGTGCGGTCGACCTATGACCGGATGGAGACGCGGTCGGACGCGCCCGATGCGGGCGGTCCTGTCTGGGTGCAGAACCTGGCGGATCAGATGAACCCGTTTTCGCGGCATTTTCTGACCGCCGCGCAGCAGGCAGGGTTTGCCGCCATCGACGACATGAATGCGGATGGGGCCGAGGGCGTCGGGTTCTATCGCAGCAATGTCCGGCGCGGGATGCGCTGGTCATCGGCGGACGCATTCCTGCGCCCTGCACTGAAACGTCCCAATGTGACCCTGCAGACCCGCGCGCATGTGATGCGGCTGGAGTTCGACGGCGCCCGCGTCGTGGGCCTCAGCTATGCGCATGGAGGCCGGACACACCGGGTCACGGCGCGCAAGGAGGTGATCCTCAGCGCGGGTGCGATCAATTCACCGCAACTGTTGCAACTGTCGGGCATAGGGCCGGCGGAACTGCTGCGCGGACAGGGCATCACGGTGCGCCACGACCTGCCGCAGGTGGGGCAGGGGCTGCAGGACCATCTTGCCGTGTCCTATCAGTTCCGCGCCACCCAAAAGACGCTGAACAGCATTCTGGGGCATCCCCTGGGGCGGCTGGCGGCGGGGATGCGTTACGTGATGACACGGCGTGGCCCGCTGGCGGTGCCGGTCAATCAGGTCGGCGGTTTTGTCCGGTCGGGCACGGGGCAGGACGCGCCTGATATCCAGTTGTTCTGCAACCCCGCATCCTATGAGGTCTCTCCGGCCGGAGAGGTGATCGTGGACCGCGATCCGGGCTATCTGCTGTCGGCTCAGGTCTGTCGCCCGACCAGCCGTGGATCGGTTCAGATCACCTCTGCCGATTATCGCAATGCGCCCGCCATTCAGCCCAACTCGCTGTCCACGAACGAGGATTGCGATGCCGCTGTCCGCGCCAGCCGCGTCATCCGCGCGTTGTCGCGCACACCCATTTTGCAATCCCTGACCGCCGCGTCCAAGCTGACCGGGTTCGACACGATGGACGATGACGCCCTGCTGGCCGAATTCCGCAACAGGGCCGGCACCGTCTATCACCCGACATGCACCTGTCGGATGGGTCAGGGCGCGGCAGATTCCGTGCTGAACGCGCGGTTGCAGGTGCACGGGGTGCCGGGGCTGCGGGTGGTCGACGCCTCGGCCTTTCCCAACATCACCTCGGGCAATACCAATGCACCGACGATGATGCTCGCCATGCGGGCAGCCGATCTGATCTTACAGGACGCAGGATGACCTGCCGGAACACGCAAAGGGGGACGCATGCGGCTCGATAAGCTGGAGACATTTGTCGTCGGGAACCCGCCGCCGCGGCATGGCGGGCGGTATTTCATCTTTGTGCGCCTGACCACGGCATGCGGGATCACCGGCGTCGGAGAGATCTATAACGCCACCTTTGGCCCGGAGGTCTGTTGCGCCATGGCGCAGGACATGTTCGCGCGACAGTTCGCGGGGGCCGATCCCCATCATGTCGAATTGCTGTTCCGCAAGGCCTACAGCGCCGGGTTCACCCAACGTCCCGATGTCAGCGTCATGGGCGTGTTCAGCGGGCTGGAGATGGCGTGCTGGGATATCGTCGGCAAGGCGGCGGACAAGCCGGTATACGAACTGTTGGGCGGGCGCGTTCATGACAGGTTGCGCAGCTATTCCTATATCTATCCCGCCAGCGGTGACGTCTATCCCGACCCGTCGCAGCCCAACGCCTATAACGATCCGGGCATCGCGGCAGAGGTGGCGCGGGGCATGGTCGACCAGGGCTTTACCGCGCTGAAGTTCGACCCTGCCGGACCCTATACCATATTTGACGGGCATCAGCCCCGGCTGGAGGATATCAGCCTCAGCGTCGCGTTCTGCCGGGAAATCCGCGCCGCCGTCGGCGACCGCGCCGATCTGCTGTTCGGAACGCACGGACAATTCACCGTGTCGGGCGCCAAGCGCATGGCGCGTGCGCTGGAGCCCTTTGATCCGCTGTGGTTCGAGGAACCTATTCCCCCCGAAAACCCCGCCGACATGGCGATCGTGTCGGCATTCACCTCGATCCCGGTGGCGGCGGGCGAGCGGCTGTGCACGAAATACGAATTCGCGCGGCTGCTGGAATCCGGCGCGGCGTCGATCCTGCAGATGAATCTGGGCCGCGTGGGTGGCCTGCTGGAGGCGAAAAAGATCGCCGGCATGGCCGAAACGCGGCAGGTGCAGATCGCGCCGCACCTGTATTGCGGGCCGATCGTCGCGGCCGCCAACATCCAGATCGCCGCCTGTTCGCCGAACTTCCTGATTCTGGAAAGCATCGGCACGTTCGAGGGCCCCTACATGCAGGCGGTCAAGGGGACGATCGAATGGGACAACGGCTATATCATTCCGTCCCGGGCTCCGGGCCTTGGGCTGGAACTGGACGACGATGCGATTGCAGCGATGCCCTATGTCGACACTGAACTGCATCTGACCATGGATCAGTTTCATGTTACCCCCCGTGGAGGAAAGCAATGATCACGCTAGACAAATTCTATATCAACGGCGCTTGGGTGGCACCTGTCGCGCAAGAGACCATGCCCATCGTCACGCCTTCCACCAACGCCCAGATCGGTACGTTGTCGCTGGGCAATGCCATGGATGTCGACCGCGCCGTTGCCGCCGCCAAGGCCGCGTTCGAGACATTCTCGATGACATCCAAAGAGGAACGTCTTGCCCTGCTGCGCAAGCTGGCAGAGGTGACGCGCGCAAGATTGGGCGATCTGGCCGCGGCGATCACGGCAGAGATGGGCGCCCCTGCAACCATGTCGCGCGACGCGCAGGCGGATTCGGGACTGGGCCATCTGGAAGCGTTCATCGCGGCGCTGGAGGCCCATGAGGACGAGGAAGTGCTGCCGAATGGCGATATCGTCAGCCGCGAACCGATCGGCGTCTGCGGGCTGATCACGCCGTGGAACTGGCCGGTCAACCAGATCGCCCTCAAGGTCGTTCCGGCCCTTGCGACCGGGGCGACCTGCGTGCTGAAACCGTCGGAATACACGCCGCTGTCCGCGCAGATCTATGCCGAACTGATACACGAGGCGGGCTATCCCGCGGGCGTCTTCAACCTGGTCTTTGGCGACGGCCCGTCGGTCGGCGCGGCGCTGTCGCGTCACCGGGATGTGGCCATGATGTCGTTCACCGGATCGACCCGGGCCGGCAGCGCCGTGTCGGTGGATGCCGCGCCGACGATCAAGCGCGTGACGCTGGAACTGGGTGGTAAATCGCCCAACCTGATCTTTGCCGACAGCGATGTCGCATCCGCGGTGACCGACGGTGTTCAACAGTGTTTCTACAACACGGGCCAGTCGTGCAACGCGCCGACCAAGATGCTGGTCGAACGCGCGGTCTATGACCAGGCGCTGTCCATCGCGCGCACTGTCGCTGAGGCGCAGATGGTCGGTGATCCGGAACAGGAGGGGGATCACATCGGCCCGCTTTTCAACCAGATCCAGTATGATCGCGTGCAGGAGTTGATCCAGACCGGCATCGCCGAGGGCACGCGGCTGCTGGCAGGCGGTCCGGGTCGCCCGGATGATTTGCCGACGGCGCTGCAGACGGGCTGGTTCGCGCGTCCGACGATATTCTGTGACGTCACGCCCCACATGACCGTCTGGCGCAAGGAGATTTTCGGGCCGGTTCTGATCATTTCGCCGTTCGACACCGAGGACGACGCGATCGCCATGGCCAACGACACGGAATATGGCCTTGACGCCTACCTGTCGACCACCGACGAGGCGCGCGCCCTGCGCGTCGCGCGGCGGCTGCGCGCCGGATCGATCCATATCAACGGGCACGCGACCGGCTATGGATCACCCTTTGGCGGGTTCAAGCAATCCGGCAACGGGCGCGAAGGCGGACGTTTCGGGCTGGAGGATTACCTGGAAACGAAAGTGCGCCCGCCCTTCGCGCTTTGATCTGCGCGACATCGTCAACGAAAAGAGCCGCCTGCAGATCGCAGGCGGCTTTTGTTTGGTGCTGATTTCCGGTCTATTCGGCCGGAACAGGCTGCTTTGCGCCAGCCGGGGCTGACAAGCCGGTCGGGATCACCTCATAGCCCGGTTCCTCGGGCTCGTCGTCGGTCAGTTCCGCAGGAAAGCCGGGCGCGCTGATGTGCAGGCCGGTGGCTTCTTCCAGACGACGGATGATGTTCGGCGACAGCTCACGCTCGCCAAAGCGGGCGATGCCATCATTGAAGATATCGACCATCAGCGGGCTGATCTCCAGGGGCACACCCAGGTTATCGGCGATCTTCTGGAACAGGCCGATGTCCTTTTTCACCAGGTCCATGGTAAAGGATACGTCACGCGATCCGTTCAGGATCAGCTGGCTTTCCGTTTCGTGCACGAATGACGTGCCCGACGAGATCTTCATCGCCTCATAGGTGGTGTTCATGTCCAGCCCGGCGGCCTTCATCGTGACCAATGCCTCGCAGCAGGTCAGCAGGTTCGCCGTCGCCAGATAGTTCGTCATGACCTTCAGAACCGATGCCGTGCCGATGTCACCGGTGTGCAGCACGCGGCGCCCCAATGTCGTCAGCGTCGGCAGCATGCGTTCGAACGTGGCGCGGTCGCAGCCGGCAAAGATCGAGATGTTGCCCGTATCCGCCCGGTGACAGCCGCCCGAAACGGGGCATTCCATCGCGGATCCGCCCTGTGCCTTGACCAGTGCGGCCAGACGCTTGACCTCGCTCTCGTCGGTCGTGGACATCTCCATCCAGATCTTGTCCGGCGTGACGGCGGGCAGCATCTCCTCGACCACGGCGGCGGATGCTGCGGGGGACGGCAGACAGGTGATGACCGCGTCGCAATCCTGCATCATCTGCAGGGGGCTGACGGCGGGATGGGCACCGCGCGCGACAAACGTCGCGACCAGCGCGGGGTTCAGGTCATGCACCGTCAGGTCGAACCCGTTGCGCAGCAAGCTGCCCGCAAGTTTGCCGCCCACGTTGCCAAGTCCGATAAAGCCGATTTTCATATACGATGTATCCTTGTCCGAAGCGCTGATCATTATCGCAACCAAGGTGGATCGGATCGTATTTTCAGTAAAGCAACGGCATTTGGCCCAATGGGTTATGATCCATTGGGCCCTGCGCGGTCTAGAGCGGCTTTGTCGCGCCGTCCTGTTGCCGGCTTGCGACAACGGTTTCCAACCAGCCGACCTGCATCTCCGGCACGGAGGCCAGCAAAAGCTTGGTATAGTCGTCAAAGGGCGGCGCAAGAACCTGCGATTTGGGACCATAGCGGACGACCTTGCCACGGTGCATCACGGCGATCTGGTCGGCGATGGCCTTTACCGTCGCCAGATCATGGGTGATGAACATATAGGCCACGCCCTCCTGTGCCTGCAGGTCCAGCAGCAGTTTCAGGATGCCGTCGGCGACCAGCGGGTCCAAGGCGGATGTGACCTCATCGCAGATGATCAGGCGGGGCTTGGCGGCCAGGGCACGGGCGATGCACACCCGCTGTTTCTGTCCCCCGGACAATTCCGCCGGATAGCGATCGATGAAGCCTTTGCCCATTTCGATCTGTTCCAGCAATTCCTGGACGCGGGCCCGTTTCGCCGCACCTTTGAGACCGAAATAGAACTCGAGCGGTCGCCCGATGATCGTGCCGACGGTATGGCGCGGGTTCATCGCCACGTCCGCCATTTGATAGATCATCTGCAGCTCGCGCAGGTCGTCGCGGGCGCGTCCATTCAGGGCAGACGACAGAACGCGGCCGTCGAAGGTGATGTCACCCGCAGATGGTGGCAGCAGCCCCGTGACGGCACGGGCCAGCGTCGATTTTCCTGAACCGCTCTCGCCGACAACGGCCAGCGTCTGACCCTGCGCGATCTGGACGTTCACATCCTTGAGAACGTCGAATGACAGACCCGGATAGCGGGCCGTCAGGTTGTTTATCGACAGCAGCGGCGGCGCCGGTTCCTTTTCGGTGTGATCGATCGACCGCACCGAGACAAGGGCGCGCGTATAATCTTCGCGCGGGGTCTCGATGATCTGGCGGACATCGGCATGTTCGACAGTCCTGCCCGATTTCAGGACCATGATCTCGTCCGAGACCTGCGCCACGACCGCAAGGTCATGGGTGATGTACAGCGCGGCAACCCCGGTGTCGTGGATGGCCTTTTTGATCGCCGACAGCACGTCGATCTGGGTGGTCACGTCCAACGCGGTTGTCGGTTCGTCAAAGATCACCAGCGACGGTTGCGGGCACAGCGCCATGGCGGTCATCACGCGCTGCAACTGTCCGCCCGACACCTGGTGCGGATAGCGCTGTCCGATGGTCTCCGGGTCCGGCAGCCCCAGTTGCCCGAACAGTGCGATGGCACGCGCCTCGGCCTCGGCGCGGGTGGCCAGACGGTGGCGGACCGTCGCCTCGACCACCTGGTCCATCAGCCGCATCGCCGGGTTGAAGGCCGCAGCGGCGGATTGGGCGACATAGGTCACCTCGGATCCGCGCAGGGCACGCAAGCCCCCCGAACCCTCCTTCAGGATGTCCCGGCCGTTCAGGAACACCTGACCGCCGGTGATCCGCACGCCGCCACGGCCATAGGCCATGGCCGACAGGCCGATGGTGGATTTGCCCGCACCGGATTCCCCGATCAGTCCCAGCACCTTGCCCTTTTTCAGGGCAAAGGAGACACCGTGCACGATCGAAATGTCGGTTGGCGCGGCATCGGGGGGGTAAACGGTCGCGCCGATCGTCAGGTCGCGTACATCAAGCAGGATGTCATCCATCCCTGCCTCCTTTCAGGCTGGCGGTGCGGCTGAGGACCCAGTCGGCCACCAGATTGACGGAAATCGCCAGCGTCGCGATGGCAAAGGCGGGGATCAGCGCGGCAGGGATGCCATAGACGATGCCGTCCTTGTTCTCCTTGACGATGCCACCCCAATCGGCCAGCGGCGGCTGCACCCCAAGGCCCAGGAACGACAGGGTCGAGATGAACAGCACCATGAAGATGAACCGCAGCCCCATTTCCGCGATCAGCGGCGACAGGGCATTTGGCAGGATCTCGTGAAAGATGATCCAGCGGTTGCCCTCGCCGCGCAGTTTCGCGGCCTCGACATAGTCCATGACGGTGATGTCGACGGCAACGGCGCGCGACAGGCGAAAGACGCGGGACGCATCCAGCAGGCCCATGACGACGATCAGCACGGGCAGGGTGACCGGCATGACCGACAGCACCACCAGCGCAAAGATCAGCGCCGGGATCGACATGACCAGGTCGATGAACCGCGACAGCGCCTGATCGATCCAGCCACCCGCGACGGCGGCCGTCAGCCCCAGGATGGAGCCTACCGTAAAGCTGAGGATCGTGGCGGCGGTGGCGACAAAGATCGTCGTCTGCCCGCCAAAGATGATCCGGCTGAGGAGGTCGCGGCCGATGTTGTCGGTGCCCAGCCAATGGGCTGACGATGCCGGCTCCCAGACGTCACCGACGACCTCGGCCATGCCGTATGGTGCGATGGCGCCGGCAAAGATCGCGCCAAAGAAATACAGCGACACAAAGCCAAGCCCGATCAGGGCGGAAATCGGAATACCCTTCATTTCGGATGCCTCAGGCGTGGGTTGGACACGATCGACACGATGTCGGCAACCATGTTGAGGCCGATATAGACGGCGGCGAAAACCAGGCCGCAGGCCTGCACGACGGGGACATCACGTTTGGTGACGTGATCGATCAGGTACTGGCCCATGCCGGGAAAGACGAACACGACCTCGACCACGACGACGCCCACGATCAGGTAGGCCATGTTCAGCATGACCACGTTGACCACCGGCGCGATGGCATTCGGGAATGCGTGGCGGGCGATCACGGTGATCGGACGCAGGCCTTTCAGCTCTGCTGTCTCGATATAGGCTGATTGCATCACGTTCAGGATTGCGGCCCGCGTCATGCGCATCATGTGGCCCAGCACGACCAGCACCAGGACCAGAACCGGGATCGCCACGGCATTCAGCTTTTCGCCCAGGCTCATGCTGTCATAGATCGTGGAGACCGACGGAAAGACGCGGAACTGAACCGTCAGCAGGAACATCGCGATATAGCCGAGCATGAATTCCGGGATCGACACCGATGTCAGTGTGATGCCGGAAATCACCTTGTCCGGCCACTGTCCGCGATAGCGCACGGCGATGACGCCCAGGATGATCGCCAGCGGCACGGCGATGATCGCGGCGCAGGATGCAAGAAACAGCGTGTTGGCAAGCCGTCCCGACATGGCCGTCCAGATGTCCTGACCGTTGGTCAGCGCGGTGCCCAGGTCACCGTGCAGAATACCGGTCAGCCAGTCGACATAGCGCGTCAGGGCAGGCTCGTTCAGGCCGAGTTCAGCACGCAGGTTGGCAAGGGCTTGCGGCGTCGCGCCCTGACCAAGAATGGATTGGGCCACATCGCCGGGAAGGATCTCGGTTCCCACGAAGATCAAGGCAGACGCGGCCAGCAGCAAAAGGAGGCCCAGCGATAAACGCAGGGCCAACAATATGACGATCGGACTGCGCTGCACGTCAGGCAACCAGCCAGGTCTTGTGCGGAGCCAGTCCGTTCATGGTGTCCTGACCGCCATCGGCGACCCAGCCCTGGACGTCGTTGCTGATGGCTTCGACAAAGTCGTTGAACATCGGCACGATGACGCCGCCTTCGTCATGCAGGATCGCCGCCATCTTGGCATAGGTTCCGACGCGCGTGGCGGGGTCCAGTTCGGCACGGGCCTGCATCAGCAGGTCGTCGAACTCGGGGTTCGTAAAGCGCGTGTCGTTCCAGTCGGCGGTCGACAGATAGGCCGTCGAATACATCTGGTCCTGAACCGGGCGTCCGCCCCAGTAGGATGCGCAGAACGGTTCCTTGTTCCAGACCTCGGACCAGTAGCCGTCATTGGGGACGCGCTGAATCTCCAGCGGGATGCCGGCGGCGGCTGCGGATTGCTGGAATAGTGCTGCTGCATCGACGGCGCCGGGGAACGCGGTATCCGCGACCTTCAGCACGATCGGGCTGCCGTCATGGCCGGACGCCTTGTAGTGTTCGGCGGCCTTTTCGATGTCAAAGGTTCGCTGGGGCAGGGTTTCCTCGAACAGCGGATAGGCGGCGTTGATCGGAATGTCGTTTCCGATCGTGCCATAACCCTGCAGGATCTTGTCGACCATCTCGGCGCGGTTCACGGCAAATTTCAGGGCGAGACGCAGGTCGCGGTTGTCGAACGGCGCCGTGTCGGTGTGCATGGCAAAGATATAGTGACCACGGCCGGGGACGTTCTTGACCTCCAGGTTCGGGGCACGGTTCAGCAGGGCCGCGACCTTGGGCTCGACCAGGTTGGCGATATGGACCTGGCCGGACTGCAATGCCGCCATCCGAGCGGTGGAATCGTTGATGATCAGGAACTCGACCGCGTCATAGTGACCGCGCGTGCTGTCCCAATAGGTCGCGTGCTTTTCGAACGTATAGCGGACGCCGGGTTCATGCGCGGTCAGCTTGTACGCGCCGGCGCCGATGCCGGACGCCGGGTCGTCGCGCCCGCCGTTCGGCTGGATCTGCAGGTGATAGTCGGACATCAGATAGGGCAGGTCGGCATTCGGCGTGCTCAGCGTGACCTCGACCCAGTCGCCGTCGACACGCATCGATTCGATGCCCTGCATGATGCCAAGGGCGCCGGACTGGGATTCCTCGTCCGAATGGCGTTCCAGCGTGGCCAACACGTCCTCGGGCGTCAGGACCGCGCCATCGTGGAACTCGACCCCCTGGCGGATCTTGAAGCGCCAGACCTTGGCTTCGGGATCGCTTTCGACCGCTTCGGCGACGCGCATTTCCAACGCTCCGTCGGCTGCAACATCGACCAGCGGTTCTCCCAGGATGCGCATCAGGTGGAACGTCACAGAGTTCGCGGCAATCGCCGGGTCGAGGCTGTCAGTGGTGCCGCCGCCGCCCAGGGCCATCTTCAGCGTGCCACCCTTCACGGGCTCCTGCGCAAAGGCACCGGTCGCCATGATCGTGCTGCCGAACGCGGCGGTCATCGCAAGGGCAGACGCGCGACCCAGGAAGGAGCGGCGATTGATCCCATTGTTCTGGAGGATGTTTTTCATATTACGATTTCCCTGTTCTCTGTTTTTTTTGTTGTGTATCCGACACCTGCCAAACGGCAGGTACGGGCCATGTGTCGTCGTCAGTCATCAGCCGTCGATCAGGCCGTTGCGCAAAGCAAACATGCCTTGGGGGTGGCCGGAAACATTGCGGGCATCTGGTGTCGGGTCGGCGCATCACGCGCTGCAGAGCCCCTGAACGGACATCTGCAGGGCGCCACTGTTTTCATACCATATTCCCATTGCGGAAACAGACCCGGGACAGTGCGAAACGCGTCACGTCGATCTCTTCTCTGGTAACTCTATCGTAGTCATTCAAGATTTGTGACCAAGTTGGGTCAGATCGAAACCGCAGTAAAGCAACGACATTTGACCCAATGGGGTTGCTGAACTATTTGCTGGGGTCTGATCTGATGCTGTGCAGAAAATGTACAAACGCTGTCCGTTTTGGGTGCAGGGCGGCTGAGCGCCCTATGGGAGTGCAGGCATCAAGCGCGCTAGAGCGAATCGTCCAGCCCGGTGATCCATTTCAGAAAGCTGCGTCCGCTGGCGGACAAATCATCTGCTGCGGTGACATAGTATGCGGTTCCCAAATCTACGCCGCCATCCGGCCAAGGTGCAAGGGCCCCGTCGCGCACGCCATTTCCAGTGATCGATCGCCACCCCAGCATCATCCCGCGTCCGTCCAGCACCGCCTGCGCCGCCTGCACATAATTGTTGAAACTTTGCCCGACCATGTTGTGACGGGTGATACCCCGCAACCTCAGATAATCCTCCCACCCGGCCCAATGTTGATTGTTCTGGCTGCGGACGTGGATCAGGGGCGCGGTGTCCAGACCGATCCGGTCGGAAAGCAGGCGCGCGACCAGATCGGGCGCGCCGACCGGGCAGACCTGTTCGGGGAACAACTGCTGTGTCTGGCCCTCCCTCCAGCCTCCGACACCATAGCGCAGGGCGATGTCAACGCCTGGCGCAAGAACCGGCAGGTCGGTGGCCGGTGCCTGCACATTCACGGTGATGTCGGGAAATTCGGCATAAAACGCGGGCAACCGCGGCATCAACCAATAGCTGGCCATCCCAAGGGTGCATGACACCGTCACCTGCAGGTTGGCGGTGTCATGCAGGGCGCGGATGTGGTCCACCGCCGCCGTGATCTGTCCCAAGCCACCGCGCACGGCACGGGCCAGGATATCGCCGGTTTCTGTCAGTCGGGCGGGGCGGACACTGCGATCGATAAGCGGCGCGCCGATGTAATCCTCCAGCGCAGTCAGCGCCTGGCTGACCGCAGGCTGCGTGACGTTCAGCTTCAGCGCAGCCTCTCTCATGGAGCCATGACGCGACACCGCCTCGAAGGTCGTCAGCAAGCGCAAGGGGGGCAGTCGATCCATCGGGGTAACTTAACCTGTGGCTTAATCTACTTTCAGCTTAACCGGTCTTTTGACACAAGAGAAACTCTGAAATGGTGTCGGTGACCCAACCTCCCCCCTCCAGACATGCAGAGCATTCAGATGAACGAGATGACAGCACCGACCTCTTCCGCCCCGCAGGTTGTCACACTGAAGGCCAAGGGGCTGGACGTGACCCTGTCCGATGGCAGCGCGCACTATTTCAATTACTATTGGCTGCGGGACAACTGCCCCACATCGTTCAACGCCAACACCAGAGAGCGGTCGTTCGACATCTTTCACCTCGCCACCGGCCCCGTCGCCAAGGCCGCGATGATCGAGAACGATGCCCTTGTGATCTCATGGGCCGACGAGGACCACGTCACGCGCTTTCCGCTTGGCTGGCTGGAAGCGTACTCCACGCCCACCCCGCGCGCCGATCCGGCGGATCTGCCCCGCGTCGCGTGGTTCGGCGACCATTATCCGGATGTACCGCGCTTCTCGCAGCCCGATCTTGTCGCCGATCCCGAAACGCGCGCAAAGTGGATCGAGGCGCTGATCGTCGAGGGTTTCGCCATCGTCACCGACATGCCCGACAGCGATGCCGGGCTGACCGAGACCGCCAATCTGATCGGCCAGGTGCGCCCGACCTTCTTTGGCGATTACTTTGACGTACGCACGCATATCAAACCGACGAACACCGCCTATACCGCCGCCGCGCTGGAGCTGCACACCGACACCCCGGCCGAGGAACACGCCCCGGGCGTCCAGTTCCTGCACTGCCGCGCGAACACCGTCGCCGGCGGCCAGAGCATCTACAGCGACGGCGTGGCGGTCGCGAACGCCTTCCGCGAACGCGATCCCGAAGGGTTCCGCCTGCTGTCCGAGGTCGCGATTCCCTTTTATTGCGAACACGACACCTATGACATGCGCTCGCGTCAGACCGTGATCGAGCTGGACGAACGCGGCGAGGTGACGGGCCTGACGATCAGCCAGCACATGGCCGATATCTTTGATCTCGATCAGACCGTTCTGGACAGCTATTACCCCGCATTCTGCAACTTTGGCAGAATGCTGCAGGAGGACCGCTACATGATGCGGTTCCTGATGAAGGCCGGCGAATGCATGGTCTTTGACAACCACCGCATCGTGCATGGCCGCGCTGCCTATTCGGCGGACAGCGGGTCGCGTTACCTGCGCGGCTGCTATGTCGATCGCGGAGAGATGCGGTCCACCTATCGCGCTCTGGTCAGCAAGGGCAGGTTCGCGGAATGAATGTGCAAACATCCGTCACCCCGGACGTGGCCGCGCTGCGCCGGGACCTGTCGGACGCCTTTCGCATCTGCCACCAGTTCGGGTGGAGCGAATCCGTCGGCAACCACTTCAGCGCCGCCGCCTCTGGCGACGGTGCGCAGTTTCTGCTCAATCCGAAATGGCAGCATTTCGCGACGATCGGTCCCGACGATCTTTTGCTGCTGGACAGCCGCAATGCTGCGGCGACGACCGGGCCCGATGCACCCGATGCATCGGCCTGGTGCATCCACGGCACGATCCATCGCCGTCGGCCAGAGGCGCGGGTCGTGCTGCATTGCCATTCGCCCTATGCGACGGCACTGGCGTGCCTGAAGGACCCGACGGTGGTGCCGATCGACAACAACACGGCGCGGTTCTATGGCCGCACGGCGTATGATCTGTCCTTTGGTGGTATCGCCGACGCCGCAGAAGAGGGCGAGCGCATCGCCGAAGCTATCGGAACCAAGGCGGTGCTGGTGATGGGCAATCACGGGGTCACCGTGGTCGGTGAAACCGTCGCCGATGCATTCGAGGACCTGTATTTCTTTGAAAGGGCCGCGCAAACTCTGATTCTGGCGAAATCGAGCGGTGACCCGTTGGCGATATTGTCGGATGCCGTTGCTCAGAACACCGCTGATGGCTGGCGTGATTATCAGGGCATGGCCGCAAGGCATTTTGATTTCCTGAGAAGCCAACTGCCATCGTTGAACTGACAGGCCAGTCCGCTCACGTTTCCACAGCCGGGCAGCGTCACCCGACCGTTGCCGCGCATCCACTGTGGACGGTGCCCGGAGGTCGCTGAGGGCATCGCCTGTGGCAGCCTGTCGTTCCCAGTGTTGAATTGACCCATGGCGGTCGGCTGTTCGCCATGGGCGGTGAATGCCGCCCGTGGTCGTTGGTCGGGATCGATCGGGACATACCGCGCGGTCATGGTTTCATCCGTCCCATGTCTGCAGGCAGCCCCATTCACCAACAAACGATCCGCCTTGCCGTGGTCGAACATGACGTTGGTGATACATCCCCATCGCCATGCGCCAGGGTTCAGGCCTCTCCCGGCCCCGGACCGTCGGGGGAGGTAGCGAGCCAGTTGCACGGCATTGATCGATGGCCATGATTCCGGGTGCGCCGAGGTGATGGGAACATCATCCGGGGCGATAGACAGACAGCCTCCAAACGGCTTCGGATCAGCCAATCCCGCATTCCGCAGATCAGCCAGCCCACGATCGATATGCGCCATCGAAAGCCGTACCGCATTCAGCGGCCAGTGATGTCGACGGACCCGACCTGACAGGGGGGCGCTCAGTGCTGGAGCGGCAATGTGGCCTTGGTTACCGCCGATGCATTTGGCCGTTTTCGGTCGACCCTGTCGGCGGCGTTGTCCGGAACGCGGTTGTCGGGCGACGGGTCCGGCGGGCGTGGAACGCCGGATGATCAACACCGGCTCCGACAGGCGCACCGCCTTATGGCCGCAGGGTTGGTCCACAGAACTACGGGGCAATGATGGCGTGCGTTGCAGGCCGTCGGTCGGCGTGGCGATGACGACCAGCAAACCGGGGTTTGATGGCAGCGCGGCCATTCAACAAGCCCCGATCCTGATGGTGGCCTGGGCTGAAGTAACTATCGCCAGGTGCCATAGTAACCCCGAACCAGATCAAGCGCGGTGTCGGCCAGTTCGGCGATCTCGTCGTCCGTCTTTGTCCGGGGGCGCAGGTGCCACTGACGCAGGCGGTCCAGCTGTTGCTTGTGATCGACCGTGACAAAGGCGCCATCGACAAAGATCCTGCGACCGGCGACCAGAACCTGAAGGACGGCGTCGGATTTGGCGCGGCGAAGCAGTACGTCGGCAAATCCGGTACGGGGGTCCTGCCAGGGATAGGTGACACGGTTCCAGTCCAGCACCACCAGATCGGCGGCCTGCCCAACAGCCAGGCCGCCGATCCGGTTGCGAAACGGTGTCGTTGCGGCGCCATGCTGGGTCGCCATGCGCAGGATCTGGGCGGCCGTGGGGGCGGGGGCATCGTGCCCTGCGGGGCGATGCAGCGTCAGCGCCAGACGCATTTCCTGCAGCATGTCGCGATCGTCGTTGATGCCGGCCTCGTCGATCCCCAACGCGACCGGAAGGCCAGCGGCCAGAAATGCGTTCAGGTCGGCCGTACCGCTTTTCAGGCGCAGGTTCGATGAACAGTTGTGGCACAGGCAGACGCCTTTCCGTCGGCACAGCGCCAGATCATCGTGGTCCAACCAGACGCCGTGGCCGATGGTCAGGTCCGGTCCCAGAAGGCCGAACCGGTCGATCTGTTCGACGGCACTGCCACGACCCCGACGCGCCGCATAGTCGCGTTGATAGGGCGTCTCCAGCAGGTGCATGTGCATGGGTGCACCGGTTGCGTCATGCAGGCGTGCAGCCATTTCCAACCCGGCATCCGACAGCCAGTGCAGGTTCGCGGGCGCGATCTGGACCGCGACGCGGTCCTTGTCACGATACGTCTTGCGAAGTTCGTGAAACACCTGGGCCTGATCATCCAGGTTCAGGCCAAAGCCTGCCAGGTACCGCGCCGCGATCGGGCGCATCGCGGCCGGCAGAAGATCAAGAAAGACCTGATCGTCGTCGTACAGGATGCGGTTCTGATCGCGCATCGCAAAGGAATAGCTGACGCGCATGCCAAGGCGGTCATAGGCCCCGATGATCTGGTTCGCCCGATCCAGCACGGCGGCGACATCGCCCGGCGCGCGGCTGTGCAGGTGCTGGACGGTGGTGACGCCGGACGCGACCATCTCGAATCCCGAATAGAGCGTGTCCAGATCGGGCGGCACGTCGCGCATGCGCAGGCGTTCGGCAAACCACAGTTCCAGCGGTTGATCCTGTGCGCCCATCTGGAAAGGCGTGACGCCGACATGGTGATGCGCATTGATCAGGCCCGGGATGATCGCCGTTCCGGCGCCGCCGGTCTGATCGGTGTCAGGGTGCTTGCGTCGCATGGCGGCGGCGGTCCCGGCATCGGCAATCAGGCCATCCCGGATGACAAGCGCCGCGTTCTCCAGCAGGATCGGTTCACCGTCACGATCGAACCCCGTCAGGATGGTGTCGGCAGCGATCAGCAGTGGTTGCGTCATGTCGTCATGTCCCTGTGTTCGATACGCGCGCGCACAAGACGCATTGCGGCGGGAATGGGCTGGACGATCGGAACCGGAACGTCCCCGGCGATGGCCTGTGCCGCCTGTGCCAGCGGCCCGCCCCCTATGATCACCGCGCCGATGGCGGGATCGGCCGCCAGCGCCGCGAGGGCCGCATCGCGCAGCGCCTCGCGCAGGCGGTGGGGATCGGCCGTCAGCGCCACAGGATCACCCGGCGTGATCCAGCACCCCGCATAGGCATCCAGATAGCCAAGATCGCGGGCCCGCTGGTCTATCCGGCCAATCAGTTTCGGAGTGGTGGTCACGACCGCGAACCGTGGCGCCAATGCGCGCGCCTCGATCATGGCGGCTGCGGCGATGCCGATCACGGGCACCCGAAGGCTGCGGGCCAGCATGGCCTGACCGGGGTCGCCAAAGGCGGACACCACCACACCGTCGTATCCGGCCAGCTGCGGCAGCAGGGCCATGACGGCCAGTGCGGCCTGATCCAGCGCGGCAGGCGTGGTGATCAGCGACGCACCCGAGGCGGCAGTCAAGCCGTCGATCCGGCCTGTGAAATGCGATGCGGCGATGCGAACCATCTGCTGTGTGGTGGCGGTGCTGGTATTGGGATTGATCAGCGCAACGCTCATACGCGGACCTGATCGGCAAAGCTGCGGGCGATCTGGGCACGGGTGCCGATGAACAGATCGTCGCGTCTGCGCGCCAGTTCCGCCAGTACCCCCGTAAAGGCCGGGAAACGACCGGGACGGCCGCAGATGCGCAGATGAAAGCCGATATTAAGCAGGCGCGGCTGGTCGGCACGGCCCTCGGCCATCAGAACGTCCAACGCGTCACAAACATAATCGACCATGTCAGAGGCGCGGACAAATCCGTTGGGATGAAAGAACTTCATGTCGTTGCTGTCCAGCGCATAAGGCACGATCACCAGACCGGGGTGGGCCGCATCGCGATACGGCAGATCGTCGTCGAAACCGTTCGACGTATAAAGATACCCGCGCCGAGCCAGCAGATCGCGCGTCCACGGACTCTCGGCGCCGCGGCAAAAGAACCCCGATGGGCGTTGACCGGTTGCGGCGTGAATGGCGTCCTCGGTCCGGGCCAGCGCGGCTTCTTCGGCATCGGCGCTGTCGAAATCGGCATGCGGACGCCACAGCCAGCCATGCGATGCGATTTCGTGGCCGTCGCGCGCCAGTTGTCTCAGACCAAGCGGCGCGCGTTCTGCGGCGCGTCCGCAGGCAAAGATCGTCGCCGGGATGGCATGATCGCGCAGCGCCTGCGCCATCCGCCACAGGCCCGCGCGCGGCCCATAGGCAAAGATCTGTTCCTGACCCGGATCTGCGCGACCCGCGGGCACGACGCTGATGACCTCTCCCATCCGTTCGGACGACGGGTCACCGTCGCCGACCTGCATCTCGGCGCCTTCCTCGTGGTTCAGAACGACCGACACGGCACAGCGATGCCCGCCGGGCCAGCGGATGTCGGGCCAGACACCGCCATATCCCTGCAGATCGCGGTTCATGTTGACGGGCTCCAGCGCGGCAGGCCACAGGCCGTGCGCCAGTGATGGGCGATCTGGTCGCGACGTGCGAACCAGGCGCCTTGATGGCCCAATGCGTGGTCCAGGAACTGCTCCAGCCCTGCGATGCGGGCGGGGCGGCCGATGATGCGGGTGTGCAGGCCGATGGACAGCATCCGTGGCGCATGCGCCGATTCCTTCAGCAGCCGGTCAAACGCCGCGATGCAATAGCGCGAAAAGTCCTCGGCAAAGACAAATCCGCCCCGGTTGAAGAACCGCATGTCGTTGGTGTCAAAGGCATAGGGCAGCACGACATGCTGTCCCTGCAGCCAGGGCAGGTCATCATTATAGGCGTTGGAATCATACAGAAAACCGCCCTGTTCCCGCAGCAGCGACCGCGTATGGTCCGACGTTGCCGACCGCGTGTGCCAGCCGACCGGCGGCGTTCCCGCAGCCTGCGTGATGGCGGCGACCGTGCGGGCAATCACATCGGCCTCAAGGTCGCGATCCATGCCGACATGGCGTTCCCACCGCCAGCCGTGGGCGGACACTTCGTGCCCGTCGGACACGGCCTCGGCGGCGATCCACGGCGTGCGGGCGATGGCCCGACCGCAGGCGTTCAGCGTCGCGGGGACGCCGCGTTCGGCCAATACGGCGCGGATGCGGGGCCAGCCTGCACGGGGGCCGTATTCAAAATGGCTTTCCATGCAGGGATCGGTGGCGTCATGCACCTGTTCGACCGCCTCATAGATATGCTCGTTCGCTTCATCGCCATCGCCAAGGCTCAGTTCGGCGCCTTCCTCGATGTTGACGACGATCGATACGGCCAGCCCGGCGCCTCCGGGCCAGCGGATGTCGGGCCGTGGGCGGGCAGGCGCAAAGTCGCGGCGGTCCGTCATGCGGGCGTTCCGTCGCGCACCGTATCCATCAGGCGGGCGATCAGGTCGTGGTCCCACCGCGCAGACAGCCCCCCCTGTCGCGACATCAGCGAGGTCGATACGATCGCCCCGTCGGCCGCCGCCAGAGCCTGCAAGATGTTGCCCTGATCCACGCTGCCGCCGATCAGGATCGGCCGGCTGACACCCGCCTGCCGCGCCGCGGTCACCCTTGCCACGCTGTCGGCAAAGCTGGTTCCGGTCAGCACCAGCGCATCCGCGCCGTATTTCTGTGCCGCCACCGCAGCCTGCGACGGGTCAACGTCGATCAGCGGGCGCGATGTCCGGTCGAACACGTCGGCCATGATCGCGATGTCATCGGCGCGCAGGTGATGGCGATAGGTGGCGGCGCGCACGGCCAGGGGATCACGGGCGCCTTCGAACGTCATCGCGGCGCCGACAAAAACCTTCAGGCGCACGAAATCGGCCCCTGATGCGCGGGCGATGGCCAGTGGCGCCTCGGCGTCATGGGCTTGCACGATGATGCCAAGCGACATCTGCGGAAACGCCCGTTTCAGGCTGCGACCGATGGCGGCGGTCAGTGCGATCGTTTCGGGGGCGGCGGGACCCGACTGGCGTGTCTGATCCTGCAACATGATGCGGCGCATTCCGCCTGCGACGAACGCCTCGGCATTCCGAAGGGCAAAATCCTCCAGCTGCGACAGGGTCAGGTCGCGGTTCACCGACAGGTCGGGCAGGTGCAGCGCACCGATCACCAGGGGTTCGTTTGCGGAATGGGTCAGGGCCGGGTGGGTCATGGAAACCTCTCTTTCATCGATGTTTCAGCGTGGTGCCCGATGCGGGCCAACAGATGATCCAGCCTGTGATCGCGCTGTTCCGGTGTCGCGGCCAGCAACGCGTCCGGCCCGAAACCTTCGACCGCAAAGGACGCGGCGACGGTGCCCATGCAGGCCGCAGTCACGGGATCCCTGTCCAGCAGCAATCCCGCTAGAAATCCGCCGCAAAAGCTGTCTCCGGCCCCGGTGGGGTCCAGGGCGGTCACGGCAAGCGCAGGAACCGTGGTCAGGCCCCCATCGGCCAGGCGCAGCAGCACGCCTTCGGCGCCCAGCTTGACAAGGGCCAGATGCGCCCCGCCGTGATGCAGGGCCGTCAAGGCCGCAGCCCGGTCATGCCCGGGTGTCAGGATCTGCAGCTCTTTCAGGCTTGGGATCACGGCGGTGACGGCGGCCAGGATCTGCGCGCTGCGGGGATGGGCGGCCAGATCGCCGGCGCGTGCGCCGGGGTCCAGCGTGATCTGCGCGCCGCGCATCGCAACCGCCAGGTCCAGCGTTGCCCGAGGATCGTTGCCGGCCAGATGCACCCCTTTGGCCGCCCGCCATTCGGCCGGCACGTCAGTCGCGCCAATGGGATGGCTCCGCCGAAAGGTGGGAAAGTCGGGATCGGAATCGCCGTCATCGGGTGACGACATTTCGTCCCGGCGTGATCCGTCGCATGCGTAAACGAACCATTCTGGCCCGCGAACACGAACATGCGATCTGTGGATTCCGTCGGTCAAAAGGCCGGCGTCCCGCAGTTGTTTCAGCAGGCGGGGGGGATAGTTTGCGGGAACATGTCCCACGATCCCCACCCGGTGCGCGCCCAGCCACAGGCGCAGACCGGCTGCGGCATAGACCGCGTTACCGCCGAGGGCGTTCTGGTTCACGGTGCCGCTGGCCGTCACGACGCTGTCGATCAGGATACCGCCACACGCGATCGCAATCGGTGCGGTCATGATGGTTCGATCAGGTTCGACGGTGCCCCCAGACCCATCTCGGCACGGATTACCGCCAGATGATAGGCCAGCAGATGCAGCGGCGCGATCGAGACCAGCGGTTCGAACCCTGCGGGCAGGGGTGGCAGATGAAGGCAGTGGGCGCGGGCCTCGATATGCGGGGCGGGGGCGGACAGCACGGCAATGACCGGGGCCCCTGCATCCCGGGCAACCAGCACCGTGTCCAGAGCGCGTTCGCGGGACGCGGGATCGGTTGCGATCACGATGACCGGATCTCCGCGTTTGAACGATCGGTAGTGGTGGACCTCTTCCAGCGGCAGGGCAAAGGCATGGATGGGAGACAGTTCGCGGATCTTGGCCGCGCCGATCCCCGCGGCGGCAAAGTTGGGACCAAGGCCGGTGGTCAGCACTAGATTGGCGGGTGCGATACCACGCGCCAAGGTCTGGCAACGGTCATCCAGGCCGTCGATCTGTGCGTCGATCATTTCCGCCAGGTCGTCCAGCAGACCCGTGTGGCTGCCCTTTTGTCCGATGCGGGCTGCGATCTCGACCAGCAGCGCCATGGTCGCGGATGTCGCCTGCGTGGGCCAGCCGCGCCGGGTGGCACGGACCATCAGCGACCGGTCGCATGCCTGGGTGATCGGGCTGCCTTCGGTGTTGGTCAGACCCAAGGTGGTCGCCCCCTGCCGTGCCGATGCGGCCATGGCATGCATGACCGCAGGGGTGCTGCCGCCCGAACTGATGCCGATGGCCAACGTGCCCGGACCGACCGCCAGCGAGGGATAGTGCGCGTGGTCCAGCGCCTGTACGGCCAGAACCGGCAGGCCTGACGCGGCCTCCATCGCGTGGCGCATCGCCATGCCCGAGAACCAGCTGTCGCCACAGCCAAGGACGGCGATCTGCCGGAACGGCGTAGCGGCAGCCATCCGGCCCAGCGCGTCAAGACCCGGTGCGGCACTGGTCAGCGTGTCGCGGATCGCGTTGCCCTGGCCGCTCATTTCGTCGCGGGTGCGTTGGACGCGGCCCAGGCGCGCCTCGTTGTGGGCGTCGTCGCGCGACGGTTCGGCAGTCAGCGCCAGCAGGCGTGCAGTAAAGTCTGTCATCGTATCGTCCATGATTGTCATCGCCCGATCCGGTCCAGCCCGATGGTGCGGGCAAGGATGACCAAGACGATCAGTGAGAACCCGATCTGCAGCGCGGAAATTGCCGCGATCATGGGGGTGCTTTCGAACTGCACCAGATAATACAGCTCGACCGGCAGGGGCCGTGCCCTGACATCCGACGTGAACAGCGCCACCGTGACGTTGTCGAACGCCTCGATGAAGGTAAACGCCGCCGCCGCGATGGCCGACGGTGCCAGCTGGGGCAGCGTGATGCGAAAGAACGTCTGCGCGCGCCCGGCACCCAGATTGGCGCTGGCCTCGTCCAGGCCGGGGTCCAGTGCGGCCAGCCGGGCCATGACGATGCGCACCACGAACGGAAGGCAAAAGACAGACAGGCTGACGACCAGCATCAGGTCGGACTGTCGCCATGCGAAATAGGCGCCAAAGAACAGCGTGGCGATACCGATCACCATGCCCGGCATCATCTGAGGCGACAGCAGGAAAGCGTTCAGTGCGCTTTTGCCACCGAACCGTCCCCGGATCGCCGCAAAGGCCGCCGGGATCCCCAATGCAAGGCACGCCAGCATGACCAGTCCCGCGATGCGCAACGATGTCAGGAATGCGTCCATCAGCTGCCGGTTCTGAAAGACCTCGCCGTACCAGCGCATCGAGAACCCGGATGGCGGAAAGGCGATGTAGCCGCGCGGTTCGAAAGAGATGGCGATGACAATGATGCTGGGTCCGACCAACAGCAGGATCGACAGGCCGGCCAGCGCGATCAGGACCACCTTGCCGATGCGATCAATGGGCGACTGTGTCATCTGGGAACCTCGCTCCACCGGGTCAGGCGTGCGCCGACCGTGGTGATCAACAGGATCATCACAAAGCAGCTGCCCAGCAGCAGCGTGGCCAACGCGGCACCCCGCGACCAGTCCAGCACCACGATGGTCTGCTCATAGACCTGAACGGCCAATGTGGAGTAGTTGCCTCCACCCAGCAGTTGCGGGATGATGAAGTTGGTATAGGACACCGCAAACACCAGCGCGAACCCCGCGACGATGCCCGGCAGGCTCATGGGGACGACCACCTTGAAAAAGGTCGCGACCTGACCCGCCCCAAGGTTCAGTGACGCTTCCTCGAACCGGCGATCGCGTTCGGCCAGCACGGCCAGCAGCGGCAGGATCATGAAGGGCAGGTGGATCTGTGTCATCCCGATCAGCACCGCCATCGAGGTGTTGAGGATCTGCAGCGGCTGGTCGATGAGGCCCGTCGACAGCAATGTCTGGTTCAACAGTCCGCGCCGACCGCCAAGGATGACGATCCACGCATAGGCGCGCACAAGGGCCGAGGTCAGCAACGGAGAAATGATCGCCACCAACAACAGCGTGCGCCAGATGCCCTGCACATGGCTGAACGCATAGGCGACCGGATAGGCAAGGATCAACGTCAGGGTCGTCGCCACGGCCGCCACCCAAAAGCTGCGCCATGTCAGCCGCCAGACCAGTGGATCGGTCAGCACACCGGCCATGTGTTCCAACGTGACGCTGCCATCCGCGACCTGTCCACGGTCCAGCGTCACAAAGCCGAACCCCAGCAGTGTCACGATCGGAGCGACAAGAAACACGGCCAGATAGACCAGCGCGGGCACGGCTGGCCAAAAGCCGCCGCCCTCCAGAATGCGCCGGCGCCAGGACATGCGGCGGCGGGGCAGGGCTGTCGTTGTCGCATCAGACATGGGCGGCCTCGCCCGCCAGAACGATCGCGCGATCCGGCGATCGCAGGCGCAGCGTGACGTCCGTCCCCTGTGCCAGCGGTCCCGCACCCGGCGCCCGCGCGACCGAGACGCGCAGGGCGTCAGGCATGCCGCAATCGACCTCGTATTCGATGGTTGCGCCCAGGGCCGTGGCAAAACCGATGCGGCCCGGCCAGCCGGTCGCGGTGCCGGGCACCACCTCGAAATTCTCGGGGCGCACGATCATCACGGCGGGTCCATCGGCGCGGGGTGTGGGCACCGGCTGCGGTGTCTGCGTCTGTCCGGAGCGGACCTGAACCGGCATGATGTTCGCACGACCGATGAAATCGGCCACAAAGGACGTCGATGGTTGATCATAGATGGACAGTGGCGGTGCCAGCTGTTCGATCCGTCCGCCATGCATGACCGCAACCTTGTCCGACAGGATCATCGCCTCGGCCTGATCATGGGTCACGAAAATAGAGGTGATGCCGATCCGGTCGATCAGCTTGCGCAATTCGACCTGCATGGTCAGACGCAACTGCGCGTCCAGCGCATTGAAAGGCTCGTCCAGCAGCAGAACCTTTGGTTCCAGCACCAACGCACGGGCGATGGCCACGCGTTGCTGTTGGCCGCCCGACATCTGCTTTGGATAGCGGCCGCCGAAGTCGGACAATGCGACCAGACCCAATGCCTCGTCGACACGTCGTGCGATCTCTGCCCGGGGGCGACGGCGGATGGTCAGGCCGTAGGCCACGTTCTGTGCGACGGTCAAGTGCGGAAACAAGGCATAGTTCTGAAAGACATACGCCACCTCGCGCCGGTTGGGGGGCAGCATGGAAATGTCGCGCCCCCCCACCATCACACGCCCCGCATCGGGTTCGACGAACCCTGCGATACTGCGCAACAGCGTGGTCTTGCCGCAGCCGCTGGGCCCCAAAAGGGTCACCACAGAGCCGCTCTGGGCCAACAGAGTGCAATCGGTCAGCACCTGCAGCTTGTTATAGCGTTTCGACAGCCGGTCGATTTCCAGATCGCTCATGGGATCTCCTCCGAAAGGGTTTGTTCGGGCACGCGCAGGCCAAGACCCGATGGCCCCAGACCGGAAACAGCCATTGCGCCGATGGCCATGGCGGAACGCGCGGCGGCAAACGGGGTCATGCCCCGGGCAAGGCCTGCGGCGATGGCGCCGACGACGGCGTCCCCGGCACCGGTCGGGTCCACGACATGGGCGGGATGGGCGGGGATGCGCCGCAGGTCCGTGCCCTGCACGATCACCAATCCCTGCGCACCGCGTTTCTGTATGATGACTGTCCCGCATACCGCCAGCGCCAGCGCGGCATGATCGTCGTCAAGGCCGGGGCACAACAACCGCGTTTCCTCGCAGCTGGGCGCAAAGACGGTCAGGCGACCCAGCACCGCGATCAGTTCGGCGGCCTGTGTGCCGGCCACCCATTCCGACGTGTCCGCAACGACCGGACGGTCACCCGCGGCGTCCAGAATGGCTGCCAGCACGCTGACCGGCATCGGGGTCGCCACCATGACCCGACCATCGGCGCCCAGCGGGTCGGGGCGATGTGCCAGCGTCGCGGCCAGCCAATCCTGGCGACCGAAATGGGGTGATTGGCGCGCCCCCAGCCCGTGCCGGATCTGTGTCCGGCGGGTCGGATGGGGGCGGTGCGCAACACGATGTGTTTCGATGCCGCAACCCGACAGCGCGCCCGTCCAGTCGTTGGGCCAGTCCGGTCCGACGCTGGCCACGATTGCGGTGCTTGCCCCGCCGCGCAGCGCGCCAAGGGACGCATAAAGTGCGGCCCCGCCGGGTTGTTGCGCCGCGACCCCGTGGCCATGCGACAAGGTATCAATGGACAAATAGCCCAGAACGGCGACGTCGGTCATGTTCCGGTGCCCAGCAGGGACCGTCGTGTCAGCATGCGGCTGGTGCGGAACCGGGTCTTGTCCGCTTTCAGGTGCAGGCGGCGGTTCGGGTCCAGACCGTCGGCGGTGCCCACGGCATAGGCCAGATGTTGCAGCCCCGGCAGGTGGCACAGCCCCGCTGGACCCGCCTGCGGTACCGTCAGGCGGAGCGTTGCGCGCGTGACCGGTGCATCGTCGCAGTCCAGGGCCAGCGTCCGCGTCCCCATCTGCGCCAGCGCATCGGCCGAGGCATCGGCATAGTCCGCCTCGGTCGCACAGGTGGCGATCAGCACGACCAGATCACAGGGTGACATTGTCCAGAACTGGCTGTGGGCGAACTCTTCCAGTTCGGCGGTCCAGACGGGACGGGCGGCGACCTCGACGCATTTGGCCGCGCCATAGCGCGCAAGGCCAAGCGTGGCGCCCGATGCCAGATACCGCAATCCCGTGATGGCGTTCAGGTCGATGCCGGTCATCATCCGATCGGCTGCGCTGTTGGCAGCCGCCATCGCAGCCGCACTGTCGCCCAGATCGATGTGGGCACGCCCCGACAGTCCTGAAATGACCGCCAGCAGCGCCGCAAGGGTCGCGGCAAAGCTGGATGTACCGCACAGGAACGGTGCCAGATCGGCCAGATCCATGGACCAGCGGTCGGGCACCAGTTGCGCCAGGCGCCCACCATCGCCATTGACGATCGCCAAAAGGCGACAGCCCCGGTCGCGCACCAGCTGGGCGGCCTCGACGGTGCGGTCGACATTGCCGGACATCGACATCAGCACGGCGACGTCGCCGGGTTGGACGCGATCCGGCTCGACCAGCAGATCCATCGGACCGACGGCCTGCCAATTCAGACCCGCCTGCCGCGCGGTCTGCGCGACGGCCTCGGCGGCGAACAGCCCGTCGCCGCAACCGATCACCCAGACACCGCCCGCCGGACCGTCCGCGGCGACGGTTGCCGCACGGTCGTGCAGCACGGCCAGCCTAGGGGAAAGTCCGCACAGGATATCGGGCTGACGCCCGATATCGTTCTTCATGAACAGATCCGCAGCCTGCATCATGAATATGTCCGATCAAAGCGGTCGACGATCTCGCCCCGCTGCGGGGCGATGACGGACCAGTCCACCGTCAGCAGGCTGGCCAGGGCCTCGGGCGTGGTCGGGGTGTATTCGGCGGCCGATGCGGGGACCTCGACACCCGCGACGGTCGGGCCAAAGAAATAGGGCTTATCCGCTGCCCGGGCCTGATATTCGGGCGACAGCAGGCGGTTCATCCATTGATGCACCAGATCGGGATGCTGCGTCCCGTCGATCTGCGATGTGATCGACAGCACGACGATCGGTCCCGGATCGGGCATCACGAACCGGATCGGCAGCCCCTTGCCGGCCGCGCCGGCCGCGTCGTTGTTCCAGATCGGCGCCATCGCGATTTCCTCGCGTTCCAACATCTGGATCAGCTGCGACGGCGACCGACCGATCACGGGCTGCAACTCCTCCAGCGCGGCCCAGCCCGGTTCCAGATCGGATTCCGACCCACCGCGCAGGCGCGCCAGCGCCACCAAGGCCCCAAGCCCCAGGTTCGACGATGCCCGCGGAAAGCCCACCATCCCCTTCAGTTCAGGCGCGAACATGTCCTCCCACGACGTCGGCGGCGTTTCGACAAGCGCTTCGTTATAGGCGATGCCGATCAAAGAATAGCTGGTGGGCACGCCATAGCCGTTTGCAAGCTTCATGAATGTCGGCTGGATGTTTGCGGCGTTGGGAACGGCCGCGACATCCAGGGGGACGATGTATCCCTCGGTCTGCGCGATCATGTGCGGCGGCTCACCGTTGGGCATGACGTCATAGGGTGAAAAACCCTGCGCGGCCTTGATCTGGGCAACGATGTCCTGGCTTTCACTGGGCACCAGCCGGACGGTCAGACCGGGAATGTCGGCCTCCATCCGGTCGGCCAGCCAACGATGCGGTTCCTGCAACTGGCCGGCAAAGCTGACGACAATCAGTTCGCGTGCGGATTGGGCGCGGACAAGGCCGGGCATTGCAAAGGTGGCGGCACCAAGCGCGGCACCTGTGCCCAGGAAACGACGACGGGAAATGCTCATGGGGTTCATCCTTTCGATGACGGGATCAGATCGAGAATTCGCGGTCAAAGCGGTCGACCAATTCGGATCGCTGCGGCACGATCCTGGTCCAGTCGATGGTCTGCAGCGCGGCGATTTCAGCGGCCGAACCGGGTGTGAACGCCGCCGCCTCGGGCGGGACGGTGACGCCCGTCACCGTAGGGCCAAAGTAATATGGCGCAGCTGCCGCGTGGGCCTGATACTCTTTGGACAGGATGCCGTTCAGCCATTCGGCGACCAGTTCGGGATGCGCCGATTTTCTGAACCCCGAAAAGAACGACAGGATCGCCACAGGCCCGTCATTCGGTTTCACAAACCGGATGGGCAGGCCCATCTGCGACAGCCCGGCGGTGTTGTTGTTCCACAAGGGCGCAATGGCGATTTCCTCGCGCTCCAGCATCTGGGTCAGGGCGGCGGGCGACCGCGCTGCACGGGGGGACAGTTCCTTCAGCTTCTGCCAGCCGATCTCCAGATCGTCTTCGGAGCCGCCGAATGTCTTTGCCGCCTGAACCAGCGTGGCCAGGCCCAGGTTCGACGACGTCCGCGCAATGCCGACCTGCCCGGCAAAGCGGGGCGACCACAGATCGGCCCAGCTTTCCGGCAGTTCCGGAACGACATCCGTATTCACGGCAAGTCCCACCAGGGAATAGGTCGCAGGCACCCCGGCGCCCTGACTTTTGGTGACGAACTGTGGCAGCGCATTCGCCAGATTTGGTATCTGGCCGTCATCGCGTGCCGCCAGATAGCCCTCGGACAGACCGATCAGGTGCGGGGGTTCATCGTTGGGCCCGGCATCATAGGGCACATGGCCCTGTGCCGCCTTGATCTGGGCCACGATGTCCTGGCTGTCGGACGGCACAAGCCGGATGCGCAGGCCGGGATGGCGCGCCTCCATCTGGTCTGCCAGCCAGCGGTGGGGCCCGGACAGCGCCCCGGGATAGGTGACGATCACAAGCTCGCGGCTGTCCTGTGCCAGCGTCGGAAACCCCGACGCAGCCATGACAGCACCCGAGCCGACCATGCCAAGCATGGTTCGACGGTTCAGGTCCATGCCTGAATCTCCCTGTTGAGGATGATGAGAACGATACAGCGGAGACCCAAAGCCGCATTGCGGCGCGTCCATTCAGAATCTGTCAGTCGTGGGAATCCGTAGGTCGGGGCAGCCCCGATCAGTGCCTGTCGTTGCCGATGGTGTGCAACAGCGTAACATACAGGCGGCAGGAACGCGACTTCCAGCTGGGAAGACGGCGCCGAGATTTGCACGCCGTGAGCGGGCTGCAGCAGCCGCCCAGATCAGCGATTCTCATGGCGACGGAATGTTCCATAAATTGATCCAACCAAAGAATGCTTTGCCACGCAAGCGTGAACCAAATGCCATCCGCTCTTTCGCACGCGGCCATCTGATTTTGCCTCAAACATCGGCATCACCAATGTCATGACCGGCCCATGGCGGCACGGATCGGGGATGACGTCCCGGCATGGTCACGCACCACTGGTATGGCTGGTATTCCGATACGGGAACTGGTCGCCGTGCGGCGGGGTGCGGCCCGTGCACCGTGGTACAACCCGACACCGTTTCGTTCGCGCAGCACCGGTTTGCGATCATGCGGCCGTACGATGGCCGTTCATCACCATCACAGTTTGGGAACCGCAGCCAGAAGCTGTCGGGTATAGCTGTGGCGGGGGGCCTGAAAGATGGCGTCCGTCTGACCCTGTTCGACGACCTTCCCGGCCTGCATGACCAGGATGTCGTCGGCAATGTGGCGAACGACCGACAGGTCATGCGAGATGAACACATAGGCCAGCCCAAGGCGGGCCTGCAGATCCAGCAACAGGTTGAGGATCTGGGACTGGATCGAGACGTCCAGTGCTGACACAGCCTCGTCGCAGATGACCGCCTGCGGTTCCAGCACCAGCGCGCGCGCGATGACGACGCGCTGCTTTTGTCCGCCCGAAAATTCTCGCGGCAGCTTGCCGGCCGAGGATTGGGGCAGACCCACCAGATCCAACAGCTCTGCCACCCGCGCGCGGCGTTCGCGGGCATTGCCGACCCTGTGGATCTGCAGCGGCTCGACGATGCTGTCATAGGCGGTCATGCGAGGGTTCAGCGCCGAGGCGGGGTCCTGAAAGATGATCTGTAGCCGGCGCATGGTCGCCATCTTTTCGGTGGGTGACATCTGCGCGCGGTCGCGCCCGTCGATCATGATCTGCCCTTCGGTCGGGTCCTGCATGCCCATCACCGCATATCCGGTCGTGGATTTGCCGCTGCCGGATTCGCCGACGATTGCCACGGTCCGTCCGGGCATCAGATCGAAGCTGACACCATCGACGGCGCGGACGTGGTCCGTGACCCGACCCAGCAGCCCCCCGCGTACCGGGAAATGCACCTTGAGGTCGCGAACAGAGACGATCGGATGGCTCATGTCAGCTCCGTTGCGATGCGGTCGTGATGCCAACAGGCGGTCTGGTGACCTGACGCGACCGGGGCCAGCGGCGGCGTGTCGGTACGGCAGCGATCCGTGGCCAGGGGGCAGCGGGGGTGAAACCGACAGCCATCGGGCCAGTTGCGGATGTCCGGCACCGCCCCCGCGATGGCGGGCAGGGCGACCTTGCGCGGTCGGTCCAGGCGCGGGATCGTACGCAGCAGCATCGCGGTATAGGGGTG
Source organism: Paracoccus sp. Ld10 (assembly GCF_045064235.1). Taxonomy (NCBI): domain Bacteria; kingdom Pseudomonadati; phylum Pseudomonadota; class Alphaproteobacteria; order Rhodobacterales; family Paracoccaceae; genus Paracoccus; species Paracoccus sp. Ld10. Next base: position 71,117 of record NZ_JBISHD010000031.1, read on the forward strand.
TCGTGGCGCTGCGAAAACCTGTGCGACCGTGCCTGTTTCGACGATCCGTCCGGCGTACATGACCGCCACGCGGTCCGCGCTTTCCGACACCACACCCATGTCGTGGGTGATCAGCAGAACAGCACTTTTGGTTTCCTGACGCAGATCGGCCATCAGCTCCAGGATCTGTTTCTGGATCGTCACGTCCAGCGCCGTCGTCGGCTCATCTGCGATCAGCAGGGTCGGGCGACGGATCATCGCCATGGCGATCATCACCCGTTGGCACATGCCACCCGACAGCTGGAATGGATATTGACGGGCACGCACCTCGGGGCGGTCGATGCCGACCCGGACCAGCATGTCCAGCACCCGGGCGTTCACCGCCGGATGGGTCAGGGACCTGTCACGGCTCAACGCCTCTGCAATCTGGCGCCCGACAGGCATCAGCGGGTCCAGCGAGGCGACGGGCTCCTGAAAGATCATCGCAAGACGATCGCCGCGCAGACGGTTCATCCGGCGTTCGGGCAGCGTGTCCAGCCGATCGCCCTGCAGGTCGATCCGGCCGCCAGTCTGGCGGGCGACATCCGGCAGCAGGCGGATCAGGCCAAGCGCGGTCATGCTTTTGCCGCATCCGGATTCACCGACCAGCGCAAGCGTCTCGCCCGCCGCAATGGACAGCGATGTGCCATCCACCACCGGCCGGCCATCGATCTCGATACGCAGGTCGGTACAGGACAGCACGACGCTCATGGTTGCGGCTCCGCGGCGACGGCGGCGGACCAGGGATGGTTGGGGTGGACCATCCCCTGCAACAGCCCGTCGGGGCGGCGTTCGACCGCACTGGGGATGGCAAATTGCACGGGATACAGAATGTCGTCGACCACCTGGACATCATGGTTGCGCGCGATCAGGCCCGCCGATTGCTGTGGCGCACGACGGTCGATGCGAACGCGCGGGTCCGACGCATCCAGGCGCGGATGCGACAGCGCTTGTCCCAGGTCCATGCCATGTCGCAGCCGGAATGCCAGCAACTGCGCGATCGCGGGCATGATCTGCCGTCCCCCGGCAGCGCCCATGGCCAGCACGCCGCCGCCCGGCATTTCGGCCAGCACGGGACACATGTTGGCCAGCGGCTGCACACCCGGGGCCAGGGCGTTCGGCGTCCCCGGTCGCGGGTCGAACCACATCATGCCGTTGTTCAACAGCACGCCCGTGCGCGCCGACGTCACCTTGGACCCAAAGCGCGACAGCAGCGTGTTGGTCAGCGACACGGCGTGCCCGTTGGCGTCGATGACCGACAGATGCGTGGTGCACCCCGGATCGACATTTGACCCTGCATGGCCGCGCTGCGTCAGGCGCCGGGCATAGGCGCCGCGGATCGCATCGGCAAACGCCGCATAGTCCTGCGCCTGCGGTACGTCCCCGGACCGGTCGTCCAGCCGCGCCAGCACATCCAGCAGCGCGGGACCGCCCGACAGGCCGGGCACCGCCAGGACGGTCCCGCCCGCCCAGGCCTGCCGCAGCGGTGTACCCCATCGCGGACGATAGGCGTGCAGGTCATCGGTCCCCATGCAGCCGCCCAGATTAGCGATATCGGCGACCAGATCGCGCGCGATCTGGCCGTCATAGAAATCCCGTGGCCCGGCACTGGCCAGACGCCGAAGGGTCGCGGCCTTTTCGGTCAGGGGCAGACGTCGGCGCGCACCACCTTCGGCCAGCGAGGGCGCGCGCCCGTCCGGCAGAAAGATCCGCGTCGAGATCGCATCGGTCAGCAGATTGCCCGCGTCGATGGACAGGCACAGGGCGGTGAACCAATCGACCTCCAGCCCCTTGTCGGCCTCTTCGATCGCGGGGGCCAGCGCTTCGGCCCAGCTGATAGTACCATGCGCCTCCAGTGCCTCGGACAGGCCCGCGACGGCGCCGGGCACGCAGATCGAATGGACGCCGATCAGGTTCTTTTGTCCCTGAACCTGCGGCCAGTTGAACCAGTCGTCATCACGGCCGGGTACCAGCGGATAGTCCTGCGGGCGCAGCGCGCGTGGCGACATCATCGAGAAATCCAGGCTGCGTGCCGATCCGTCGCGACCATCACGCCACAGCAGAAAGCCGCCACCGCCGATGCCGCTCAGCCAGGGTTCCACCACCGACAGGACCAACGCCGTCGTGACGGCCGCGTCCATCGCATTGCCACCGCGTGCCAGCACATCTGCGCCGGCCTGTGCGGCCACCTTGTGCTGAGCGGCAACCATGCCGTGACGCCCCTGGACCATCGTCTTGCCGGGTTCCCATGTCGAGGTCATGCGCCTGTCTCCGATGCGGTTTGACCCAAGGCCGTGTTCAACGCCTGCAGTCCCGGTTCGGCCATGAAGCGTCCCTCGTTCGCGGACAGGTGCCAGTCGGCGATCTGTGCCGCGGTCGCGAACCAGACGTCGTCTGCAGCCACGATATCGGCCAGCAGCCGTTCCAGCATCATCACGCGCTGTGCACGCCCCGAGATCCAGGGGTGCACAGTGATCATGAACAACTGACCAAAGCATCGGCCAGCCTGGAATTCGTCGCGCCATCCGGCCTCGACCGCGCGGGCGGGTTCGGGTGGCCAGCGGTCGGCACCGCCACCGACGAACTTGAAATAGATCGCATCATCGATCTGCCACTGCACCGGCACCTGGACCAAACCACCGATCTGATAGGGGTGATCATAGCCCATCAACGAACTGTCATAGCGCAGACCCCGATCCCGGAGGGCGGCCAGCATCGTGGGCGTCATTTCCCATGCCGGGGACCGAAATCCGGTCGGAACCACCCCTGTCTGGGCGTGAAACACCTGCAACGACCGGTCCAGCGCGGCCTCGAACCGGTCGTCCGTCGTCTCTGATACCAATTCGTGCAGATGCCCGTGCAGGCCGATTTCATGGCCCCGGTCGAACAGCGCGGGCAAAAGGCCGGGGTTCAGTTCCGCGACGACCGACGGCACATAAAAGCTGCCCTTGACGCCGACGCGATCCAGCATGTCCAGAATGCGCCAGATCCCTTCGCGCGGGCCAAAGCGACGCTGTTCCAATTGGCCCAACGTGGACGGCAGGCCCGCACGGTTCGCCCAAAGCCAAGGCGCCTCGGCATCGACATCGACGCTGAAACATGCGGCCGACCGCTTTCCCTCTGGCCAGATATAGCGGGGGCGGTCCATCACAAGGCCTTCTTCTTGTCCTGATGCACCAGGATCTGGCCCGCCGACCCGCCGCCGTCGACCGACAGTGTCGCTCCGGTGATGTAACTTGCGGCATCGGATGCAAGAAACATCACCGCCGCCGGGGCGTCCTCGTACCGCGAGGCACGGCCCAGGGGGATCGAGCCTGTCACAGCCGTCACATGCGCGTCCGTCAGCGGACTGGCGGTGCTGCCGGCGGCAAAGCCCGGCTCAACCGCGTTGCAGCGGATGCCATATTCCGCCAGCTCGACCGCAAAGCCTTTGGTCAGCCTGTCCAGCGCGGATTTGGAAATGGAATAGGGTGCCGCCGTGGTGCGCATCTTGCGCGATGCCCCGGACGAGATCATGACGATGTTGCCGTGGACCTCTTGCCGGACCATCTGGGTTGCGATGCCGCGGGTCAACAAAAACGGCGCGCGCAGGTTGATGTCAAAGATGCGGTCCCATTCATCGGCATCCACATCCAGCAGGAACCCACTGGGATAGACGGCGGCGTTGTTCACCAGGATATCGGCCGCCCCCCATTCGCGACCGACCATCGCCACCAGATCGTCGATCGATGCCGCATCGGTCAGTTCGGTCACATGGCTCAGCGCCGGGCGCTGAAGCGTCGCCATGACATCCGCCATCGCCCCCTGATCGCGGTCCGACAGCAACAGCGTGGCACCCGCCGCGTCAAAGGCCTTTGCGATCCAGCGACCGAAAATGCCGGCGGCACCGGTCACGATCACGCGCTTGCCGCCAAAGTCGGCGCCGGGCAGGGGCAGGGGTCGGGTCATCGGATGGTCCTTTCGAATGCGGTTCAGCGTCTGCCTTCGACGACGTCGCGGACGTGATCGCCCAGGACGTTGACCGACAGGATCAGAAGAAACAGGAACAGGCCCGGAAAGACCGCGATCCACCAGGCCGTGGTGACGTAGTTGCGCCCCGCCGACAGGATCGCGCCCCAACTGGGCGTCGGTGGCTGTACGCCAAGGCCCAAAAAGGACAGGCCTGCCTCGAACAGGACCATCAGGCCGAATTCCAGCGTGACGACGACCATGATCGGGCCGATGATGTTGGGCAGGATATGGCGCAGCAGGACGCGCAGCGTGGACGCCCCCATGAAACGCGACAGCCGGACATATGGCAGGTTCATCAGCCCCAGGGTCTGACCATAGGCGATGCGCGCGTAGCGCGGCCAGCGTGTAAAGGCCAACACCGCGATGACATTGATGAATCCCGGTCCAAGGATGGCGACAGTGATGATCGCCAGCAGGATCGCGGGGACCGACAGCACGATATCGGCAACGCGCATGATGATGGTGCCGGTCCAGCCACCGGACCAGGCCGCGATCATGCCCACCGCCGTGCCGATGGTACCGCTGACCAGCACGGACAGCGCCGCCACCGTCAGCGACACCTGTGCGCCGTAAATCAACCGGGACAACAGATCGCGCCCCAGTTCGTCCGAGCCCAGCAGGTAGGTGATGCCCCGCACGTCGGCCCCGGGCGGGCGCAGGCGCCCCAGCAGGTTCTGGGCCTCGGGGCTTTGGGGTGCGACCCAGGGTGCCAACACGGCCGCCAGCGAAAGCGCCGCCAGAAACGCCGCAAAGATCCACAGCCGCGGGGGCAGCCAGCGGACAAGGCGGGCCCGGGCGATCATTTGCCCCCCTCCAGCCGGATGCGGGGATCGACGGCGCTGTACAGCAGGTCAGCCGCCAGATTGAGGCCGATCGACACCAAAGCGCCCAGCAGCACGATGGCCTGAACAATGGGAAAATCGCGCGCGGCGATCGACTGGATGGTCAGCTGGCCAAGGCCGGGCCAGGCAAAGACCGTTTCCACGATGACCGCCCCCGACAAAAGGTTGGCGATTTCCAGCGCCGCGATCGAGATCACCGGAATGGCACTGTTGCGCAGCGCGTGCCGGCGCACGGCCTGGCCCATGGACAGGCCCTTGGCACGGGCGGCGCGCATATACGGTTTGGACAGTTCATCCAGAACTGCGGTCCGGGTCACGCGGGCAAAGGTCGCCATGCTGAGCAGCGACAGGCAGATCGCGGGCAGGATGACGCTTTGCGTTTCGCGCGCGCCCGAGGCGGGCAACCAGCCCAGGGTCACGGCGAACAGCAGGATCAGCAGGACCCCGCTCCAGAATGTCGGCAGGCTTTGACCGGCCAGCACAAAGGCCATGCCGATCCTGCTGAGCGGGTGGTCGCGGCGCATCGCCATGAAAACCCCAAGCGGCGCGCCAATCCCCAACGCCAGCGTCAGCGCGGCGCCCGCCAGCCAGATCGTGTAGGGCAGGCGCGACCCGATGATGTCGACCACCGGAACCTGCTGGACGATCGACCGCCCGAAATCGAACCGCGCCAGATCCGACATGTAGTCGGTGAACTGAACCAGCACGGGTCGGTCAAAGCCCAGATTGACGCGCAGCGCATCGATGGCCTGCTGGCTGGCGCCCTCGGACACCATCAGCAGGACAGGATCACCCGCCAGTCGCTGCAGGAAAAAGATAAGCGCCGTGACCCCAAGGATCGAGATCACGGCCTGCATCAGCCGCCGGATCAGAAACCGGCTCATTGCGCGACCTGTCCGGGGGCGCGGGCCGTGATCATTCCGACCAGCCCATCCGGTTCAGGAACAGGCTTTCGTTCGGGGTCGGCGTCCAGTCCAGATTGTCCGAGGCACCATAAAGGATTGCGGCCTGGTACAGCGGCACCTGGGGCACCTCCCGGGCGACCCATTCATGCACCTGACTATACAGGGCAAGCCGGGCGTCCGGGTCCATCTGCGAGCGGGCATTTTCCAGCAGGCTGTCCAGATCGTCATCGCGGACCCGCGACCAGGACGAACTGGAATGCAGCAGCGGGTACAGAACCCCATCCGCATCCTGACAGGCGCATGACCAGCGCCCAAAGCCCATGTCGGGGGCATCTTCGGGCGCGCTTTGCGATTTCTGCAGATAGGTTGCCATGTCGGTCATCTCGATCTCGACCGAGAGGCCGACATCGCCCAGCATCTGCTGAATCGCCTGCACGATACGCTGGTCAAAGACCGGCGCGGTGGCAAAGCCCAACGGCCGCGTTGCAGGCTCTCCGATCTCGGCGATCAGGGCGCGGGCGGCGTCGGGATCATAGGGCACGCCCTCCAGCCCCTCGACCCATCCGACATGGGCAGGTGTCAGCATCTGGCCAACGGGGTTGTCGAAACCACCCAGCAGACCTTCGACCAGCAGATCGCGGTCGATGGCGTGGGCGATGGCGCGGCGCAGGCGCACGTCGTCCAACCCCGGCTTGGCCCGGTTCACGCTGAGATAGGCGACGCGTTCGGTCAGCGCCGACAACGGGCTGACGCCATCGGCGGCCTCCAGCTGCAGGGACAGGTCGGGGTCCATGCCAACCACCAGGTCCGACGCCCCCGACGTCAGGTTCGCCACCCGGGTCGAGGCATCGGGCACGGCGCGGAACACCGCCGCAGGAAAGACCCCGGCATCGCCCCAATAGTCGTCGTTGCGGACCAGCCCCACCTCGACCCCGCGCTGCCAGCTGTCGAACCGATAGGGGCCTGACCCGACCGGCGCCAGGTTGAACGCCTCGCGGCCCAGATCCTCGACGATCGCCTTGGGTACGATGGACAGCTTGACCAACTGGGCGAACAGCGCCGGATAGCCGGTCGCGGTGGTCAGGCGCACGCGACCGTCGTCCAGCACCTCGGCGCTGGTGATGCTCTCGAATTGCGACAACTGTGGAGAGCCGAATTCCGGGTCGGTGATGCGCTGGATGGAATAGACTACATCCTCTGCCGTCAGCGGGCTGCCATCGTGGAACTGTACGCCGTCGCGGATCGTGAACACCGTCTCGGTGTCTGACACCTGTTCCCATTCGGTGGCGATCTGCGGAACGATCTGCCCCGCGTCGTCCCGGGTCAGCAGATTATCAAAGATGTTGCGGTAAACGTAATAGCTGTCGGGGTTCCATTGCAGGTGCGGATCCAGCGTCGTCGGTTCATTGACCAGATCGATCACCAACCGTTCCGCATCGGCCAGCGCGACCGAAGGCGCCGTAAGCGCCGTCGTTGCGGTCAGAATGGCGGCGAACAGCGTATTGGGAACAAGTCTCATGCCGGATCTCCTTTGAATGAACGGGTTTTGCGCGATGCACCAGCTTTAGGCGCGGCAGGTCGGGCCGTGGCTGAACGATTAGGCTGTTGATTGGTCGGGGCGGTGGACAGGGGCGCGGCGCTGCGGGCCAGCGCCCGCGCCGCGCGATGGTCAAAGGCGTGCCGCATGTCGTCCAGCAACACCGTCGCCGCGGGGGCATCGCCCTTGGCCAGCGCCTCGGCAAGCGCGGCCAGCGGCAGGGGGTCGCGCTGTACGCCGAATGCCTGTTCCAGATTCCGATCCGCGCGCAGGGACAATTCCCACGTGTCGATCAGCCAGCGCCTGATCCGGGGTGGGGCGACCGACTGCGCGATCAGACCCAGCAGGGCCCGTTCCTGATGCAGCAGCGCCTGACGGTTTGATTTGGTCAGCTGCGCGGTTGCCGCATGATGCACCGTCGCGCGCAGACGCAGTTCGTCCGCCAGGTCGATGGGTGGCGCATGATCAAGCAGCGCGGGTTCAAGGCAGCGCCGGGATGCCGTCAGATCCGCAAGATGCGCGGCCGATACCGGCAGGATCATCGAGCCGCGCCTGCCGTCGGGTGCAATCCAATCGGAGGCCGTCAGCTTCATCATCGCTGCGCGAACGGCCGCAAGGCCAAACGCGAACCGTGTGCTCATCTCGGCCTCCGAGATGGCGCTGCCCGGCGGCAGGCGGCAATCAATGATCGCGGTGCAAAGCGTGGCATAGGCACTGTCGGCCAGGCTGTCGCGCCGCCCAGTCAGTTTGATCGCTGAAAACGGGGATTGCTTGTCATACATCCGTCGATGATGGCAGCAGTTTTCAACATGTCAATTCTGTATCTTCAACATGTTCATTGCTGCCGGATACGCGCCCATTCGACAGGCAATGATGCCGTCAGCGTTCCAGAACGCATTCCCGCACGGTGGTCCAGGCGGGCGGTTCGTCATTCCCGCCGCGTCCAGATCCCCGACCGGCTTGCGATCACAGACCCTCAAGCCAATCGATGCCACAGCCAGAACCATCGTGCGCTACGCATGGTCGAACCCAGCAGCCCCCGTGATCTGTTGCCGGAGACGGCCCCTTGTCGCCAAAATCGTAGCCCTGACCATGCTGAAATGAGGCGACAGCATGGATACGACGTCGCGTGTCGGATCGACGTTTTCCGAAACTCGGCTGGCCGGCTTGCCTGAATTCGACCCTGAATGGTAGCGGGGATGGCCGTACACGACGATCGACGTCGCAGTGCTGTGGGGTTGCCCGTCGCGGTTCTGGCCTGTGATCGGGCAGGGACCGGGCGCAATACCTACATCATGCCCCACCGCCGATGACTCAGCGCGTGTTTCGGTGTTCCTTTGCCGCTGTCGGTCCGTCCATGCGGCATCCGGTTGTGCGCCGTGTCGGGTGCCGCTGTGGCTGGACTGGCGGTTTTGCGGTACCAACGCCGGTCGTGTTTCTGTGCCGCAGCCCATGCGCCGGACATTGCGGGTGCCGCGGCGGTGGCGCCCGGGCGTTTTCGCGGCACGGATGACTGGCCCCGACTGTTTCCAGACTATCCATTTCGTCCTAGCATGCAGTGACGTCATCGACAGGATCCGCATCATGCCGCAGCGCAACGGTTACAGCCGTGCCGAGACCGTTTCCGACCTGATCGTGCACCTGATCGGTCTTGGGGCTGCGGTGCTGGCGGTTCCGGTTCTGGTGACCCTGACATGGACCCAAGGCGGCGGCGCCATGTCGGTGCTGGGCGTGTCCGTCTATGGCGCGACGCTTGTCATGATGATCCTGTGTTCCACCCTGTACAACGCGAACCACATGCCCCGATTAAGCCCGGTTCTAAGACGGCTGGACCATTCGGCAATCTATCTGAAGATCGCCGGCACCTATACCGCGTTTGCGTTGACGGCGACCGAACCGGCGGGCTGGTTCCTGGCATGGATCTGGGGATGTGCCCTTGGCGGCGCAGGATTGCGCAGTCTTGCCCCAGACAGCTGGCGCGGCGCCGCCATCGGTCTGTATCTTGTCATGGGGTGGTCGGGCGCCGTGGCCGGTGGCGCGCTGTTCGACGATATGTCGTCCCGCGCCTTTGGCCTGATCCTGACGGGCGGAATCGTTTACACGGCGGGCTTTGGTTTTTACCTGTCACCGCGCCTGCGGTTCCATCGCACGATCTGGCACGTCTTTGTCATGACGGCCAGCGCCGTGTTCTTTGCGGCGGTGATGGTGCATGTCACGGGGCCGCGCTGATACGGGGGGACCGCTGACCGCCTCGTATCGCCGCACGGGCAGGCCGAAAGGCTGTCCGGGCCACGGCAATGCCTGTCCCGCGTCATTGCGCAACGATGAACGACACCCGCCGGATGATCCTGCACAGGCGGTTCACATGCGCAGGCCACGATCGCCTGCCGTGCTGCGTCCGCGCCCATGATCGGTTGTCCCTTGGCGTTCGGAGCGCGGACCGCGATCAGTGGAATGACGCAAAGGGAGTGCGTAGGATGCGTATCGAAATCACATCGCGGGGCAGGGAAAACACAATGATCGATCTTGCAGGAAAGACGGTACTGGTCACCGGGGCCAGCCGGGGCATTGGTGCGGCCACGGCGCGGGCCTTTGCCATGGCGGGTGCCACGGTCGGGGTGATGGCGCGTGACGCCCATGCGGTCGCTGCGCTGGCGGATGATATCGACGGTATCCCCCTGTCGGGTGACGTTGCGCGGGCCGGCGATATGGACAACGCGGTGGGTGTGCTGCGCGACAGGACCGGACGGTTGGACGTTCTGGTGAACAACGCCGGTCTGATCGGCCCTATCTCCGGGCTGGCCGACGCGGACCCCGATGACTGGAGCGACGCGATCGACGTCAACCTGAAGGGTGTATTCCACGGCATCCGGTCCGCGCTTCCGCTGATGCGGGGGCAGGGTGGCGGGACGATCCTGACCGTCGGATCGGGTGCGGCCCACGCCCCGCAGCAGGGATGGAGTGCCTATTGCGCCAGCAAGGCGGGTGCGCTGATGCTGACCCGGTCCCTGCATCTGGAGGCGCATGCCGACGGCATACGGGCGATAAGTCTGTCGCCCGGCACGGTGGCCACCGACATGCAGGCGGCAATCCGCGACAGTGGTATGAACCCGGTCAGCCAGCTTGACTGGGCCGTGCATATTCCACCCGAATGGCCTGCACGAACCTTGGTCTGGATGTGCGGCCCGGATGCGGATTCCTATCTGGGTGAGGAGATCTCACTGCGCGATGAGGCCATTCGGCGGCGGGTGGGACTTTGCTGATACCGTGGCACGACTGCTGATGGTGATATCGCGCACCGGGACGGGCTCTCTGCGACATGGCGGAAACGGGGCGCATCCGTCGGGTCGCATGTGACCGCTGCATGGGGCGTCAGGGATGTCCCGCAACGGTAGACTATCGGTCGGCTGATGCCCGCTGCGGTAGTTCCACGTCCTGCTGTGGCGGCAATGTCGCAGAGATTTGATGGGTGCCGTGCACAGGGCAGGGGTAGGCACGTCTGGCAAACTTGACAAACGGTCGTGCCTTACCATTATCGCCCGACGGAGGATTTTGATCGTGTTTTTGGTATCCCGTATTCCGGTGGCAACGTTGGCAGCCGTCGGCCTTTTGGGCGCGACAGGGTTTTCGTGGGCGCAGACAACGCAAGATGAGCGTATCGCGCAGGCACATGCGTTGCGTCAGATCATCGTCGAGATGGAGACCGAGGCGGCGGCACTTGAACCGCAGGTGGAGGCGGCCCGGTCGGCGCTGCGCGATTTGACCACTAGCATCGAAGAATCGACCGGTCAGCTTGCTCAGGAACAGGAAAATCTTGCCGCCGCCAAGGCTGACGAGAGCGCGATCCGCAGCGAGATCGAACGAGTGCGGGCCCAGGAGGTCGAACTGAGCGACCGTATCAGCGCCGCAGAGGCGCAACTGACAGAGCTGTCGGCGACAATCGACGCCCGTCGCGCAGAGGCTGATCAACTGATCGCGCGCACCGAAGACCTTCGCACCGCCGAGCAGCAGCAGGCACAGCGGCTGTCCTCGCTGGAAGGTGAGATCGAGGGCGTGACGGCCGGGCGGGCGGATCTGGCCTCGGCGCGACAGGGCCTGGAGACACAGCTTGGCGAACTGCGGACGGAATTGGCTGACCTGACCGGCCAGCGCGATGCGATGCAGGCCGATCTGGAACGGTCCGAAGACCTGGCGGCCCGGATCGTCGCACAAGAGGCACAGTCGTCCGCCCTGGCAGAGCAGGTCCAGAGTCTGACCGCTCAGGTGGCATCCCGGCAAGCGCAACTTGACGCCGCCGCCGCCGCGCCAGAGCCCGCCGCGATCGCGGAACCCGAACCCCAGTCACCGCCGCCAGTGCCCGCGCCCACGACACCGCCCACGCCACCGCAGGCCGCCGAGGACAGCGTTGCCTTGCAACCGCGCAATGCGGATCAGGTCAGCGCAGTCCTGGCGACGACGCCAGGACTGCCTGAATCGCCGGCTGCGCGTGACCAGCTGCGCGATCTTCTGGTCGAGGGTCAGTGCACGGTCGAGGCACTGCGTCAGGTTCAGGACCCGATCAACCGACAGGCTCTGGTCGTCCTTTTGGCTGGGCTGGATGGATGTTGACACACCTTGTACCGAAAGAAACGACGATGCTGGTCTCTACCTTCATGCGACGCCTTGGTTTGGGAATTTGTGCGGCCTCCGGCATCGCATTCGGCGGCAATGCGCAGGATGCCGACCTGTCGATCATGACGGGGTTGCAGGCAGGCACCTATATCCAGTTCGGTCGCGATCTGAGTGCGATCATGCAGCAATGCGGCACGACCCTGGATGTCGTTGAATCGGCTGGTTCGCTGGAAAACCTGCTTGCCCTGAGAGAGCGTCCGAACACCCAGTTCGGCATCGTTCAAAGCGATGTTCTGGAGTACATGCAGACATTTGCCGTGGATGATCCCACGGTCGCGCGTGCGGTCGACGGCGTCCGGATTGCATTCCCCCTGTACGAGGAGGAAGTCCATATTCTGGCACGTCGCGACATTGCAGAGTTCGGCGGCCTGAACGGAAAGCGGGTCGCGATCGGTGCGCTGGACAGCGGCACATATCTGACGGCGTCGCTGATGATATCATTGGCGGGGATCGAGCCTGCCCAAGTGGTCGCCATCGCCCCTGACGACGCCCTTGCGCAACTGGAGGCTGGCGACATCGATGCATTTTTCTATGTCGCGGGTGCACCCGCGACTCTGTATTCCGCAAACGCGATCGACGGCGAACGGTTTCACCTTTTGCCGGTCCAGGACACGACGCTGCAGGCGGTGTACACCCCGACGACGCTGGCTGGCGGCACCTATGGCTTTCAGCCCGATCCAGTAGAGACCGTCGCCGTCAAGGCAGTGCTGATGACATATGATTATGATCCCCGCGGAAACCGGTATCATCAGGACAGTTGCCGCGGGGTGTCGGATCTGTCTTCGCTGATGCTGTCCAACATCGATACGCTGCGACGCGAGGGGCATCCCAAATGGCAATCTGTCGACCTGACCGACATGCCGTCAGGATGGGACGTTTCCACCTGTGTCAGTCGCGGCATCGATCCTGACTATGTTGCAAACTGCAGCGTCGAAACGCCCTAGGATCAGGCGCAGTCCGAACGGGCATTCAACCTGCGTGCCATCGTTGCGACATCTGCGTGGCCGTGCTGATGGTCAGGGCTGGTTGGCGGCCGTCCAGGGCGATGCCGGACCCGGTGTTCCGTCGCGCCGCAATGCGATGACCCTCCAGCGGGATACCGGCTGTCCGATCAGGGCTGCTGTCAGGTCGGTTTCCAGTTCCTGGACCTGTTGCGTGCCCGCTGCGACGAACTCGATCAGATAGCGCGATGCGTCTGTTCCGGACGCCCCGCGCCAGTACAATTCGGACTGGCTGCCAGCCAGGATCGTCTGGCGTTCCGGCATTGCGGCGACAAGGTCGGTGGTTGCCGGCATTGGTGGCGCCGTTTCCAGATCGCGCAGGCGTGCTGCGGCACCATCAATCTGCGCGGCATTGCGATACCACGCACGCGCGCTGTTCACGTTGGCCTCGACCCCGACACCCGTCTCATAGAGCTGACCGAGGTAATAGGCGGCCCGCTCGCTGCCCCAAAGCGCGGCCCGGGTATAGAGCCATAGCGCCGATTCCGGATCGTCCCCACCCACGGCAAGTGCTTGGGTCAGCAGCTGCCGCGGGTCGGGTAGCGCGTCCTCGACACGCGTGTCCAGCTGCGCGATCGGTGGATCGGGCTGGACGACGGGAGGGGGATCGGCCTGAACGACGGGAGGGGGTGCAGGCTCTGCGGCGGGCTGCTGAACAGCGGCTGTCTGAACAGGGATCGATTGATCGGCAGGCCCCCTGCCCAATATGATCCAGGTTCCGGCCAGAGCGATAACACCAACGGTCGCAGCACCCGCCAAAGCCGGTGTCAGCCAGCGTCGGCGCAGCGGATCGTCCTGGGGGATGACATCGTGAAATTCGTGCGTCTTCAGTGCTGCGTTGCCCTGAAGCGATGCAAGCAATGTGGGTGTCTCGGCCGCGGTCGGCCGGTCCTCATGCTCACCCGAAGGCAGCTCCGGCAAGGGATAGGGAAGCGTTTTCGCCTGCGCCATCGAGGCGAGGCAGGCATGAACGAACCGCTCGTCCAACGTATCGCCCGGGTGTCCGCCTGCCTGTGACAGGCAGTACCTGACCAGATTGTCGATATGCCCCGGATACCCTCCGGATGCCATGTGTATCAGCAACAGACTGCCGGCATCGAAGGGTTGGTTGCCTTCGTGGCATGGACATTTGCGGGCGCGAAAGCGATGGGCGATGTACTGGGACGTCTCTGCGGGCAAGAACGGATGCATGCGCAGGTGGCCGCCGAGTCTGCGGCGCAACTCCTCCCGGACAGGGGGGGCAAGCAGCGCCGTCGCCTCTCCGCGCCCGACCAGCAGCACATAAAGTGGTTGAGGCAGGCCCGATGCCGCCGTGTACTGCTCGAGGAATTCTTTCGAGGCCTCCGAGATCAGATGTGCATTGTCGACGATCAGGACGCATTTGCGATAGGACGCACGGCACCGGGCGAAAAGCCGCGCCAGTTCGTCCAGCGGGTCTGCAGCATTGATGCCGAATGCCTTGGGCACCTCTTGGGCTAGGTCGATGCCGGGCCTGTCCAGGTTGACGCGGGCGACATTCATGCTGCCCGAGAGCAGGGCGGCAAGCTCTGACGCGAGGACGGTCTTGCCGACCTTGGCTGGACCCGACAGGCTCAGCAGGCCGCGGTCGAACTTGGTCCATGCCTTGATCATCGCAAGATTGTCGCGATGCGCCTCGGTCAGGTACAACTGGTGACGGTCCGGTGCGGTGGCAAAGCTTGGACAGGCCGTCGTCTCAGATGCATTGTCCACGATACGCTCCACCAATGCACACGGTCCCGACACCCTGGCAGGGGTGTCAAAGTATGGAAAAGACCCACAACCACGCTAAACAACAATGACGGGGCCGTCCATCGCCAAGCTGTTCAACTCTTCTGCACTTCGACGCTCATGTGGCCATTCGCATCGGTGGTCCATGCGGCACGCGCCCAAGGCGGTCTGTCGAAATGGTGGTTTTGGCGGCGCATGCTGGTCTGCGCGAACGGCCCGTTTGCTGAACAAACGCAGCCGATGTCCCACCGCACGTCTTGCCGCAGACGCCGTGCGGCAAGAACTGCTGATCGTCTTTCGAGGCTGCCTTGTAGCCCGCAGTCCATTGGATGGCGGCTGCTGCCAGACCGCCCCTGATCGTGAACACGCGCTGCCGTGTCGCGGGCAACCACCAGCCTGACACTGTGCCATAGCACTCTGCTGAACTGGTAAGGCACGCCTCGATCGCCATGCAGGGCGGAATGTGGGTCACCCCAGCATGGTCGATCAATTGAGAACAATTCTCATATGCATTGACACTTGCGAGTGCTTCTCATTACGATTACCGTGTTTGTACAATGTCAGGAGACATCCATGCGCCTTTTCACGGTTCGGTCCGCCGTTCTTGCCACGGCTGCGTCAATGGCCATACCGGCCGCCGCACAGGACACGGGTGACAAGTTCAAGGTTCTGACCACATTCACCATCCTTCAGGATATGGCCCAGAACGTGGCCGGGGACGCCGCCGAAGTCGTCTCCATCACCAAGCCGGGGGCCGAAATTCACGGCTATCAGCCCACCCCCCAGGACATCGTGCGCGCGTCGGACGCCGATCTCGTGCTGTTCAACGGGCTGAACCTGGAGCTGTGGTTCGAACAGTTCATCGGCAACCTGGGCGACATGCCGTCCGCGATCCTGACGGACGGGATCGAGCCTATATCGATCTCGTCAGGCGACTATGAGGGTCAACCCAATCCGCATGGCTGGATGGGGCTGCAGAATGCCACGATCTATGTCGACAACATCCGCGACGCGCTGTCGCAGCATGATCCGGACAATGCGGCGACCTATGCCGCCAATGCCGAAGCCTACAAACAGCAGATCACCGATACCGTCGGCCCGTTGCGCGAACAGATCATGGCCCTGCCCGAGGAAGGCCGCTGGCTGGTGTCCTGCGAAGGAGCCTTCAGCTATCTGGCGCGCGATTTCGGCCTGAAGGAATCCTATCTGTGGCCCATCAATGCCGATCAGACCGGCACGCCCCAGCAGGTCCGTCGCGTCATCGACACCGTGCGCGAACACGACATTCCGGCGGTGTTCTGTGAAAGCACCGTCAATCAGGCCCCCGCCCAGCAGGTCGCCCGTGAAACCGGCGCCGAATACGGCGGCATGCTGTATGTCGACAGTCTGAGTGAACCGGACGGCCCTGTGCCGACTTATCTGGATCTGCTGCGCGTCGATGCCGAAACCATTGCGGCGGCGCTGGCGCAGCAGATGAACTGATCGACGGGCACCAACGACCCGGCCCACCGTTCGCCGCGGCGGACACCCGCGTTGCGAACCGCGCGAAACCGCGCCACAAGGATGATACCGATGCCAGACGTTTCCCCCGACCCGATGCGCGATGCCGACGGCGGTGATGCAGCGAGTGGTATCATGGTCCGCGACGTGACGGTGACCTATCGCAACGGGCACACTGCGCTGCACGATGCCAGCTTCGAGATCCCGCGTGGCACCATCACGGCGCTGGTCGGCGTCAACGGCGCGGGGAAATCGACCCTGTTCAAGGCGATCATGGGGTTCGTTCCGACCGCGCGCGGAGAGATCCGGCTGTTGGGCCGGACGGTCAAACAGGCGCTGGCCGCGAACCTCGTCGCCTATGTTCCACAGGCCGAGGAGGTGGACTGGGCCTTTCCCGTCCTGGTCGAGGACGTGGTCATGATGGGCCGTTACGGTCACATGGGCTTTCTGCGGCGCGCCCGCCGTGCCGATCATGCGGCGGTCGATGCGGCATTGGGCCGGGTCGGCATGAGCGATTTCCGCAAGCGCCAGATCGGAGAGCTGTCCGGCGGACAGCGCAAGCGCGTGTTCCTGGCCCGCAGCATCGCACAGGACGGTCAGGTCATCCTGCTGGACGAGCCGTTCACCGGCGTCGACGTCAGGACCGAGGAACGCATCATCACCCTGCTGCGCGAACTCAAGGCCGAGGGGCGGGTGATGCTGGTATCGACCCACAACCTGGGTTCGGTGCCGGAATTCTGCGACCGGACGGTTCTGGTCAAGGGCACGGTCCTGGCCCACGGTCCTACCCGCACGACGTTCACACGCGACAACCTGGAACAGGCGTTCGGCGGCGTTCTGCGCCATTTCACGCTTGGCGGCGGCGATCTGCATCACGACGATGACGGCCGCGAGGTCAGCATCATCAGCGACGACGAACGCCCCTTTGTCCATTACGGCGAAAAACGGACCGCCGCCGCGGGTCGCGCAGAGGACGCGCAATGATCGACGTTCTTCTTCAGCCGTTCTCCTATGGCTACATGTTCAACGCGATGTGGGTGTCGTCGCTGGTGGGGGGTGTCTGCGCCTTTCTGTCGTGCTATCTGATGCTCAAGGGTTGGTCGCTGATCGGCGATGCGCTGTCCCATTCGGTCGTGCCGGGGGTGGCGGGCGCCTATATGCTGGGCCTGCCCTTTGCGGTGGGGGCGTTTCTGGCGGGCGGGCTGGCGGCGGGGGCGATGCTGTTCATGTCGGGCCGGTCGGGGCTCAAGATCGACGTGATCATCGGCATCATCTTTACCTCGTTCTTTGGGCTGGGGCTGTTCATGGTGTCGTTGTCACCTGTTTCGGTGTCGATCCAGACGATCATCATGGGCAACATCCTGGCCATCACCCCCGGCGACACGCTGCAGCTGGCGATCATCGGCTTTGTCTGCCTGTCGGTGCTGCTGTTGAAATGGCGCGACCTGATGGTGGTGTTCTTTGACGAGAACCACGCCCGCACCATCGGCCTGCGCCCCGACCTGCTCAAGGCGGTTTTTTTCATGCTGCTGTCGGCGGCGGTGGTCGCGGCGATGATCACCGTCGGCGCGTTCCTGGTGATCGCGCTGGTCGTCACGCCCGGCGCCACGGCCTATCTGCTGTGCGACCGCTTTCCGCGCCTGATCATGGTGTCGGTGCTGATCGGCACGGTGACCAGTTTCCTGGGGGCCTATGCCAGCTATTTTCTGGATGGGGCGACCGGTGGCGTCATCGTGACGCTGCAGACGGTGATCTTTCTGATCGCGTTCGTCTTTGCGCCCAAGCACGGCATGCTTGCGGCCCGCCGCAAGGCCGCGCGCGCGCTGGAACGGCGTCCCCAGGACGCGGCCGAGGAGGCCCACCCGTGATGGACACGCTTTTGCTGCCGTTCCAGTTTCCGTTCATGCAGAACGCCTTTTGGATCTGCCTGATGGTTGCGCCGCCCACGGCGCTGCTGTCGTGTTTCCTGGTGCTCAAGGGGTGGGCGTTGATGGGCGATGCGGTCAGCCATGCGACCTTGCCCGGTATCGTTCTGGCATGGATTCTGGGCCTGCCGCTGCTGGTGGGGGCCTTTGCGGCGGGCATGCTGTGCGCCCTGTCCACCGGGTTTCTGGCCCATAACAGCCGCGTCAAGGAAGACACAGTCATGGGTGTCGTGTTCTCGGGCATGTTCGGGCTGGGCATCATCATGTACACCTCGATTTCCACGAACGAGCATCTGGACCACATCCTGTTCGGCAACATGCTGGGCGTGGGGTCCGCCGATCTGTGGACATCGGGGATCATCGGTCTGCTGGTCAGCGGACTTCTGGCCCTGAAATGGAAGGATCTGCTGCTGCACGCTTTTGACCCGGCACAGGCGCAGGCCTCCGGCCTGCCGATCCGCGTGCTGCATTACGGACTGCTGTGCGCGCTGTCGCTGACGATCGTATCGACGCTATCATCGGTTGGCCTGATCCTGGCGGTGGCGCTGCTGGTGACGCCGGGGGCCATCGCGTTCCTGCTGGTCCGCAGCTTTCATCGGATGATGGCGGTGTCGCTGATCGTCTGCGTGTTCGCGATGCTGGGCGGAACCTATATCAGCTTTTATCTGGACAGCGCGCCCGCGGCGACGGTCGTGATGGTGCTGACCGTGATCTTTATCGGCGCATTTCTGCGCCGGTTGATCGTGACACGACATGCGTCTCGGGTCGGTGGCGTCCAGAACAGTTGATGGTCGTCCGGCTGCCGCGTCTGTCCCGGGCTGATCCAGCCGGATGGACGCCGGTGGCAGGGGCGCGCAGCGATGCTAGCCCAGGACCAGATCCGACAGACTGGCGCGCAGCTGCGTGTTCGTGTCGTCGCTGTCCGCCGAGACCGCCAGCCCGACCAGCACCTGCGGTGCCTCGCCGAATGCCGTGGCATAATCGCGGGCCAGATCGACCTGCGCGCGTCCCGCGCCCGTCCCTGCGGGGCGAAGGGCGATCGTGAAGCCCCGCCCGCGCAGATAGGGGCTGGCCAGCATCGCGCCCGGCGCATGATTGCCGCCCCACACATAGATCAGCGTCCGCGCGGACCGGCTGGTCAGCAACCGCTGTGGCGAGGTGTCGGGCGACAAACGAGCCGCCGCCTGCTGATCCATGAACACGAAATAGACCGAGACGTTGCGATCATCGCCCCCCTTGCGCGCCAGGTCTGTGGGGGGGACGCTGGCTGTGACGGACCACGCCCACGAGGCCACCCGTGCGCCGCGCGCGGCATCGGGCACCGCGCGATACACCAGCGATGAACTGGAATCAGCCGCGATCGACAGCGTCCCCCCACCCAGGCCATAGCGCGTCGAGGCCAATCGTGGAAAGTCCACGGACCGCCAGGCGTTGTCAAAGGCGACGCGGACGCCCTGCTGGGCCATGCCCGCATGCGGGAGGCCTGCTGCTGCGGCCAATGCCGCCCCTGTGGCGAGAAAAGAACGACGCTGCATCATGGTAGCTCCTGCGGTGTGTGTCCCTGCTCATGTCTCATGCGCGGGGGAAATGTTACGGGGCTCACGTTTATGTGTTGGCACGGGTCAATCCTGCAGGCTGGCCATGAAGCGGCGGTCGATCCGGTCCTTCCACCGCCACAGCCACGCCCCGTACAAGGTCAGCCCGCGCCATTCGGCCAGCGCCAGCCGATCGCCCAGAGAGATGATCTTGAGGTAATCACGCTGCGGGTCGTAGCGCTGCAGCGGCTGGTCCGATATCGCCGCGGCAATGTTTGCGGCCAGCACCGGTGCCTGGCGAACGGCGAACACGCCCGCCTTGGGGCGGGGCGCATGCACCATCGCGGCACAGTCGCCCACCGCAAACAGCGTCGGGTGCCCCTCTACCTGCAATGTCGGGGTGACACGGACAAATCCGGCATCATCGACAGGAAGGGTTTCGGCCATCCACGCATGTGATCGCGCGCCCGCGATGCCTATCGACAGTCCGGAATTGATCGTGGTTCCATCCGTCAGCACGGCGACATCAGGATGAACCGCAGCAACTGTTGCGCCTGTCAGGACGCGGATACCGGACCGGGTAAGCGCCGCGGTCAGATAACGACGCGCGCGTGGTCGCAGCGCCGCGGCGATCATCGGACCTGCCTCGACCACGGTGACGTTCCGGGCTCCGCGATGGCGCAGTGCCAGGGCAACTTCGGCACCGGCCACGCCGCCGCCTATGATCACCACAGGCGCCGTCGGGTCGGTCCCGAAAAGCCGCGCGGTGAACGCCTCCAGCGGCTTGATGGCGATGGCGTGGTCGGCAAAGCCCATGATTTCGGGCATGGCACCATGGCTGCCCACATCCAGCGCCGCGATATCATACGACATCATCGTTCCATCGCCCAACGACACCTGCCGGGCCACCGGATCCACCGCCATGATCGACCCTTGAACAAAGGATACGCCGTGCGTTGTTGCGAAACGGTCAAGATCAATCCGCATCTTGTCCGGGCCATAATGACCGGCGATGCATCCGGGAAACATGCCCGAGTAATGGGCCTGCGCCGCCGCGTCGATGACGGTGATGCGCGCCGTGGGCAACGCTGACCGCAACGCGCGCACGGCCAGCAGGTTCGCGTGCCCGGCCCCAAGAAGCAGGATCCGGGAACTGTCTGCAACTGCCATCTGCTACTCCCCTGGGGCATGCGGGCGCCTGTGCCCCACGCATGCGTGTTCGTATTCATGTCGGGATTCAATGGCGATTGTCGCCCGACTGCCCCAAGATGGGCCGGAACAGTCACGAAAGGACATCTGAATGCGCCATTTTCTTGCGACCATTGCCTTGGGCCTTGCCGCCGCCACGACTGCACATGCCGACGACTGGGTCGTCAAGGCCAGCCCGCATGATGTCGCGGCAACCGCAGACCGGCTGGAGGCGATCATCGATGAAAGTCCCGCCACCCTGGTCGCGCGCGTCGATCATCAGGCCGCCGCGGCTGATGCCGGGCTGCAGATGGACCCGGCGACCGTGATGATCTTTGGCAACCCTCAGATCGGCACGCCGCTGATGCAGGCCGATCCGCGCGCCGCGCTGGACCTGCCACTGCGCGTCCTGATCTGGCAGCAGGACGGTGTCACGAACGTCGGCTACCTGTCGGTCGATGCATTGACCGACCGTTATGATCTGGATGATGCAGAGCAGGCGCTGGACGGAATGGCACAGGCGCTGGACCGCATGACGGATGGGGCGATCGCCGCCGAATAGGCCGCGAAACGACCAACGCATTGTCTTGTTTCCACCCAATATGGCCGAAGCCGCATGTCAGATGCGGCATCGGCCTTTTATGGCGCTGTGGTCCGGACGCGCCATCGCCCGACGCGATGTCACGTGATGGTGTCCGGTCCACCGCAACGAAGTTCGTGATTCGATGAACAGCATGCCACGGCGCATGGCTGATCGATTTTGAACACTTTGAAAAAGGGCCAGGGGAGGCGGGCATTCGTTGATCCGCGTTGCAGCTTTAGAACTGCTGCATGTCACTGCGTTTGCCTACCTAGGCTCTGGACCCATCGATTTCAGATTGGCTGCGTGATTCAGGGTTCTGGAAACGGAGCGGTGATATGTCTGATCTCTTCTGGCTGAGCGAGGCGCAGATGGCGCGTCTGGAGCCTTGTTTTCCGAAGTCCCACGGCAGGCCAAGGGTCGATGACCGCAGGGTGCTGAGCGGGATTATCTCTATCAACCGCAATGGTTTGTGCTGGCGTGATGCATCTGCGGAATACGGTCCGCACAAGACACTCTACAACCGTTGGAAGCGATGGAGTGACAAGGGCGTCTTTGCCCGGATCGTGGCCGGCCTGGCCGCAGAGTGCCGCGAAGAGAATACCGTCATGATCGACGCGACCGACCTCAAGGCACACCGCACCGTGACCAGCATGGGCGTGAAAAAGGGGGGCGCGGTCGCCTGATCGGTCGGACCAAGGGCGGCATGAACACCAGGCTGCATGCCATTTGTGACAGCCAGGGCCGGCCGTTGAACCTTTTCGTTGCCGCCGGGCAGGTCAGCGATCACATCGACGCGCGGGCGTCCCAGAGCAGCCTGCCGGATGTCGACTGGCTGCTCGGGGACCGCGGATATGATGCCGAATGGTTCCGAAAAGCGTTGGAAGACAACGGGATACGCGCCTGCGTCCCGGGGTGCAAGCAGCGCAAGACAACCGTGAAATACGACAAGCGTCGCTCCAAACGCCGCAATCGCATCGAGATCATGTTCGGCAGGCTCAAGGACTAGCGACGTGTCGCAACTCGGTATGACAGGTGCCCAAAGGTCTTCCTCTGGGCGATCGCGCTCGATGCAACCGTTATCTATTGGTTATGAGTCCAGAGCCTAGTGGATGCACCCCCCTCTACCCAGATGCCAGCCATGTTCAAAAACGATCCCCGCTGATACTCTTGTACCGACTTGCCGCAGTTCATAATTAAAGAACTGTCGTTCTGAAATGGTGATGGAATGCGCGCTGATGATTGCAGGGGTCGTCGCGACCCATCTGTGCGTGTTGATAAGCGGGGCGATCGCCACGTGCCATGGTCAGGACCGTTGTCCGACCCAATCGTAAAAGGATACTCACATGGACATGATGAATGGTCACATGGGAGGCATGATGATGCTGGGCTGCGGCATTGCCGGGCTCTTGGTGCTGGGTATTCTGGTCGTGGGTGTCGTCTGGGCTTTACGGTACCTAAGGCGGTCGAAACAAGACCACGCCTCTTGATCCATGGCAGGCTGCTGGTGGGTCGCGCGGCGCGTTGCCGAAGACGAAGCTGGCGTTGGGAGTAGCGAAAACTGCGGTGGATCGGCGTTGATGATATCGTACCTGTTCGTCATCTCGTGCAGACGTCTTTTCCCGGTGGCGACCATGCCGACAAAGCGCCGTCCTCAAAAGCCTTGCTGGCATCCGAAGGTTGCCGGAAAAACAGCAATTGGCTCTCATAAGTCAAAAATCCGCCGGACATGTTGCACGATTGATGACCCGTCATTCGGACAGCGGATGGAACGACGGCCCGAATGACGCATTTCTGCGCGGTCAGGCGTGGTTGTCCCATGAAAATGGGCCATGGTTCCGGTTTCCGTGATCACCTGATCCGTCTGGTTCACGCGGTCATTGTCCGGCTGCAGACACATACCACGACCCAGCTGGGCGTCGTGAACCGGCAGTGCGAAATGCGCGATAACCCCGCCGGCAATCAAATCCGATCAAATTAATCGCCTTTACTTCGATCGGTCGCGGCGCTAGTCAGGGCGGCGTTGTTGCTGCCTTATGAAAGGTGGCAATGCATCGTTTCACAGGATGATTGCCATGAAAGTCAGCGTTGCCGCCTATCTTGTCTCGACGTCTCTTTTTGCCACTGCGGCGGTTGCGGCCGACCCGGGTCAGGTGGTCGCGCATTACGCGGATATGGCGCATGCGCAATATGGCGACAGCCTGAAAACCGCGACCGCATTGCGCGGGGCGGTGGAAACACTGATCGCCGAACCGTCAGAGGCGGCGCTGGCGGCGGCGCGCCAGGCCTGGATCGCTGCACGCGTGCCCTATCAGCAGACCGAGGTGTTTCGGTTCGGAAACGCGGTCGTGGACGACTGGGAAGGCCGCGTGAACGCATGGCCGCTGGACGAAGGGCTGATCGACTATGTCGCCGATGGCTCGGCGCAGAACGAAGAGAACGACCTGGCGGGTCTGAACGTAATCGCCTCGCCACAATTCACCCTGTCCGGCACGGCCATCGACGCCACCGCCATCACGCCGGAACTGATCGCCGAAACGCTGCAGGAGGCTGACGGCATCGAAGCGAACGTCGCGTCGGGGTATCATGCCATCGAATTTCTGCTGTGGGGGCAGGACCTCAACGGGACCGGCCCGGGTGCGGGCGATCGTCCATACACCGATTTTGTTCAGGGCGCTGATTGCACAGGCGGCAATTGCGATCGTCGCGCCGCCTATCTGCAGGCGGCAACCGACCTGCTGATCACCGATCTGCAGGAAATGACGGCTGCCTGGGGCGACGGTGGTGAAGGACGCCTGGCAGTCACTCAGGACCCGCGCGCGGGTCTGTTGGCGATGCTGACCGGAATGGGCAGCCTGTCCTATGGAGAGCAGGCCGGAGAGCGGATGAAGCTTGGCCTGATGCTGAACGACCCCGAGGAAGAGCACGACTGCTTTTCCGACAACACGCATAACAGCCACTATTACGATGGGCTGGGCATCCGGAACGTTTATCTCGGGACCTACACCCAGGTGGACGGCACCGTGATCAGCGGACCGTCCCTGTCCGATCTGGTGTCGGAGGCCGATCCTGCTGTCGACACGCGACTGCGCGCCGAACTGGACGGGTCGGTAGGCACATTGCAGGCGATCAAGACCGCAGCCGAGGGTGGAATGGCCTATGACCAGATGCTGGCCGCGGGCAACGTCCAGGGCGAGGCGCTGATCATGGCCGCCATTGATGCGCTGGTAACCCAGACCGCTTCGATAGAGCGCGCGGTCAGCGTGCTGGGGCTTTCCGGTATCGACGTTGCGGGATCGGACAGCCTGGACAATCCAGCGGCGGTCTTTCAGTAAGCATGTCCGGGACGCTGCGAACCTGGCGCATGTGGGTTGCGCCGCTTCTGGTGCAAGGTCTGCTGACCGGCGCCGCATCGGGACAGGAACTGGACGACCGGCATCTGTCCGTGATTGATCGGACGCCGGCCGAGACTGCCCGCATCGCGGCCATCCTGTCGCCGCCCACGTCCTTTGACGCAGCAGAGCCGTTCGAGGAAAATGCCGCCGGTGCCGCCACGGTGCGCGCCATCGACACTGCCGATGCCTTCAGTCAGGCGTCGGCAAACATGCCCTTTGCGCATGAGATGGACTTTAAGCTGGGGAACGCGCTTTTTCGCAAGACCTGGGTGGCCTCGCCCGCCTCGACGCTGGCCTCTGACGGATTGGGGCCGCTTTACAACGCGCGCGGCTGTCAGGACTGTCACCTGAAGGACGGGCGCGGCCACCCGCCCGCGAACGACATGGATGGCGGGGTATCGATGTTCCTGCGCCTGTCGGTGCCGGGCGGTGACAGCCCGGTGGGCATCCCGGATTGGCACGCAACCAGCCCGGATCCCATCTATGGCGGCCAATTGCAGGATTTCGCAACCTTCGGCCTGCCAGCCGAGGGACAGATGCAGATCACCCACACCGAACGGTCGATGACCCTGGCGGACGGAACGACGGTCGTTCTTCGTGCCCCGACCTATGCGGTGGTGGACCCGGGCTTTGGCCCGCTGTCAGCGGACGTGATGCTGTCGCCGCGTATCGCGCCGCAGATGATCGGGCTGGGACTGCTGGAGGCCATTCCGGCCGCCGACATCCTGGCACGCGCTGACCCCGATGATGCCGATGGCGACGGTATTTCGGGGCGGCCCCAGATTGTCATGTCACGCGCATACGATGCCCCGATGCTGGGCCGGTTCGGCCTCAAGGCAGGCAACCCCACGGTGATCGACCAGTCGGCCGAGGCTTTCGCAGGCGATATGGGTCTGTCGAATCCACTGCACCCGCAGCCATTCGGGGACTGCACGCCGATGCAGGACCGCTGTCTGAACGCGCCTCACGGAGAGGAGCCGGGTCAGCGCGACGGGCTGGAGGTCGACGGCCCCAGTCTTGATCTGGTCAGCTTTTATGCGCGCAATCTGGGTGTTCCGGCACGGCGCGGGGCGGGTGACCCGCAGGTGCTGCGTGGCAAGGCGGTGTTTCATCAGCTGGGCTGCGCGAACTGCCACACGCCCAAACACGTGACCCACCGCCTCGAGGATCGTCCCGAGCAGAGCTTTCAGTTGATCTGGCCCTATACCGATCTTTTGCTGCATGACATGGGCCCCGACCTGGCGGACAATCGTCCCGAAGGGCGCGCGACAGGCACGGAATGGCGCACGCCGCCGCTGTGGGGGGTCGGTCTGACCAAGGCGGTCAGCGGCCATACCCGATTTCTTCACGACGGCCGGGCCGGATCCTTGCTGGAGGCACTGTTGTGGCATGGCGGCGAGGCCGCCGCAGCCCGCGACGGTGTCGTGGCCCTGCCGGCTTCTGACCGCGAAGACCTGATCCTTTTTCTGGAGAGCCTTTGATGCTGCGACCCCTGATCGTGTTGATCTCACTGTTCGCGACCACGGCAAGGGCGGATGTCCCGGACGTGGTCGACGACCATATCCTGCCGCGACACCAGGTCTTTGCCGAATCGACGCAGAGGCTGGCGCAGGCCGCGAATGACGGTTGCGACATGCAGACGCTGATCCCCGCGTATCAGGCGGCCTATGACGACTGGATGGGCATTCAGCACATCCGCATCGGACCGATCGAAGAAGAGGGCAGGGGCCTTGCGATCAGTTTCTGGCCCGATCCCAAAAGGCGGGGCCTGCAGGCGCAGCGGGAACTGCTGCAGAGCGATGCGGCGCAGCTGACCCCTACGGCAATGGCCCAGCAATCTGTCGCGGCGCGCGGTCTGACCGGGCTGGAACGGCTTTTGTTTCCGGCCGAGCCATGGGACATGGAAACCTGCCCGTTGATCCGGGCGACCTCGGACGATCTTGCACGATTGGCGACTGAATTGCGCGATGGCTGGCAGGACGATTTCGCGCCGCAACTGCTGATGGCCGGCGATCCGCAGAATGCCCGCTTTCTGTCCGTGGACGAGGCGCGACAGGCGCTTTTTACACAGGTCATCACCGGCCTTGAATACATCAAGGACCAGCGTCTTGGGCGGCCTATGGGCAGTTTTGATCGCCCGGCCCCCGAACGGGCAGAGGCCACAGCCTCGGGCCGCAGCCTTGTCAACGTCCAGTTGTCGCTGGAGGCGATCCGGGAAATGGTGGTGGCCCTGTCCGATCAGGCACCTCGGACCGTGCAATCGCTGGAACACGCGATCGATCAGACCCGCGATCTGGACGATCCGCAGCTGGCAGGGGTGTCCACCCCGCAGGGGCGCCTGAAGGTCGAAGTCCTGCAGCAATCGGTCGAGGCCGCGCGCCTGACCGCGCTGGAGGAATTGGGATCAGCCCTGGGCGTGACCCTGGGGTTCAACGCGATGGATGGTGACTGATGGCAACGCGTCGCATGTTTCTGGCCGGGCTGGCCGCATTGACGGTCCCCACACGCAGTTGGGCCGATGTCGGCAGCCCGGCGTTCCTGGTGGCCGGAAAATCAGGCCAGACGCATGTATTGCATGGCGTTACGGAGCAGGGTGAAAGTCTTTTCGCGATCGACCTGCCCGGTCGTGGACATGCGGCGGCGGCACACCCCCGCAAACCGCAGGCCGTGGCCTTTGCCCGCCGGCCGGGAGTTTTCGCCATCGTACTGAATTGCCATGACGGTTCCGTCCAGCACCGCATCACGCCGCCGGACGGGCGACAGTTCAATGGGCATGGCGTGTTTTCGGCAGATGGTCGCGTGCTCTATACATCCGAGGTCGTTGCCCGGACATCCGAGGGTCGGATCGGTCTGTGGGACACTGACGGATATACGCGGATCGCCGAGTGGGCTTCGGGGGGCATCGGACCCCACGACCTGAAGCGTCAGCACGATGGCGCCCTGATCGTGGCCAATGGCGGCATCGCCACGGACCCGGACGACCGCACCAAGCTGAACATCGACAGCATGCGTCCGAACCTTACACGCATCGCGGCTGATGGGCGGATCGACACGCAGGCCGAACTGCCCGACAGTCTCCGCCGCAATTCGATCCGGCATCTGGCGTTGGGTGCCGACGGTCTGGTTGCCTTTGCGATGCAGTGGGAGGGCGATCCGTCCGATGATGTCCCCCAACTGGGCCTGTGGCGGCCCGGAACGTCCCTCGTCCTGTGCCCACCGCCCCAGTCAGAGGCTCAGCGCATGAAGGGTTACGCCGGATCGATCGCGATGACCGATGACGGAATGGTCGCGGTGACCTCGCCGCGCGGGGGCGTCGTGATGATCCATAATCCGGACGGCACGCATCGGATGACCCATGTCAGGGCGGACGTCTGTGGTGTTGCGCCTTCGGCAGATGGCTTTGTCGTCAGCGACGGCAGCGGTGTCCTCTGGAACTGCGGTGCGACGACGTTTCGGCCTTTGACGACGGGTGGACCCGCGTGGGACAACCATCTCGTTCGATTGACCTGACCGCGTCTGACACGGACTGTCCGTCACGCGCACGCATGGGTCGACGCGCGGAACAGTTACGCAAACGCCGATAGCTCTTGCAACCGTTTCGATCCTGGAGCGGCCGGCACCACTGTGTTCGTGATGATACATTGGCAATGCAATATGCCTTGCCGTATCCCAAGCACAGGAATTGAGAGAGCGGAGATTGCGCCGACCGGTTCCGGACACAGGCCGGGATCAGGTCATCCACGACCGTGACCAACCGCACATCCAAGGATCGGCACGACTTCAAACACCCCGATCCTTCGCAGTGCCGGTCGCTGACCGGACGCAAGGCAGCGCGGCATTAGACCTTTCCCGACGACTACTCCTCCTCCGGGCCGCGGACGATGCAATATCACCAGGTCGGCAACGCCGTCCCCCATACCAGGTGTGACAGATCGCCAAGGCGGTCCGAGCACTACTGCCCTGACCCTTGTTAGGCGTCCGCCGCGTCGCGGTTGAAGCCATTCTCCTCAAGGTGCTCATGTTGCGCACACCGGCGGATGGGCATGTGATCACCTCCTGAGCCTCGGCCGCCGTTGTCAGCAACGCCCCCTCCAGCATGGGCGGCACGGCCTGCGTGCGCCAGACCCGCGCAAGATTCACCACCTTGTCCCTCGCAGCCACGTCGGCGGCGACCTTTGCGATCGCATAGGTCACGATGTTCGCCCGGTAACCGCCCTCATACTAGGCTTGGGCCGAGACGAGCTTTTCCAGTTTCCGGAAGATGATCGCCTTTGCGATCAGGTGCCTGAACCAGCCATCATTGACCCTGTTACCGCTCTTGCCCCACACCTTCTCGATTAAGCGTGCGAAGGCCGCAAAGTTCTTCTGCGCCTCCTTGCAACGAAGGCGAATCTCATGTCGCCTCGCGCGCGAAATAAGCGTTCGACCATTGTCCTTGCACCAATGGCGGAAAATGCTCTTACCCTGCTTGAGGATGTCACGCTCCGCCAGGAGCCGGACGACCTCTTTCTTAGGGCTGCGATCTCCGTCAGGTCGGCCCGCATTTGTCCGTTTCCGGGAAAGGCAGTGGCCGGGGCTACACTCAGCTCCCTCATCCAGCGGCACGAGCCACACTCTCGGACAGGTCGAGGTCGCGGGCCGCCTGCGACACCGCTACGCCCCGATCGTTTACCAGCCTCACGGCCTCTGTCTTGAACTCACGGCTGAACTTTCGTCTCGTCATATCCAATCTCCAGTTCCTTTCACGATCTTATCTTCGTGTCCACGAAACCGGCAGCCGTTCATGGGGCATGTTCTGGACGGCGGCGGTCTCGGAATTAAGCGGTTACGACGCGATCGATCACCACCGCTACCCAAGCTTTTTCGCAGATTCAGATCCAGCCGCCCGGCCTCCTTGGTCGAGCATCTACCGGACCGGGTCCGGATCTTTCGCGGCCAGGACGCCGGGGCTGGCTCTGGCTTGGTGTGAACCACGTCCGACAGGTAGCGCAGGGCTTCACGCTGGGGCACCGTGGAATCTGGCACGATGATCCCTTCGTCTACGAGATCACTGTCCAGCGCGAAGGTGCTGCGTTTGCGTGCGATCACCGGGGCGAGCATGAAATCATTCTGCTGCGGATAACCCCGGAAATTCGCCGTCAAGCCATTGCCAAAGCGCTACGAATGTCGGGCCTTAGTGTCCAAATGGACGCCCAGCCGCACCCCTGGAAGCGGCGAAAGCCAAGCTGTGAGGCCGGACATTCCAGAAAATTTCATAGATTAAAATGGTGCTGTGAGAGAGGATTGAACTCTGGTGGGTGTCATATAAATCAATGCCTTATGCAGATCTCTGGCACCTGATTTGGCCACCTTTCTGGCACCGAGTTAACGTTGCGTCATTCATTCTGGCCACATGACTGCAGAGGCTTTCGTCTGGGCCCGTGGTCCCGTGGTCCAGCATTGTGGAAAGGGTAAGGACCGACCGCAGGTCGCCTCGGTCCCTGCGTCGGGGTTGAGGAATGGGCAGCGCTCGATCCTCGCGCCCCTTGGTCTACCGTAAGCTACCTGCCGAAGATCGCCCTGAGAGCCCCCCTCGATCGGGTGGTCAGCTTGGGGTCGGTGTTGCCAGACGCGTCGCGGATCTCGTCCAGCCAGGCGCGCTCGTTCACGGTGGTCGGCGTGCCGAAGGTCTCGAGCACCGCCACCGAGGCCGTCTTCCCGACAGCCTGCTCCAGTGCCAGGCGCATCAGATGGGCCGGGTCCGTCTCGAGCGCCCGGGCCAGAGCCGGAACGCGGTCCAGGGGGATCTTCGATGCGCCGCTCTTGAACATCGAGATCAGATTTCCGTTCGTGAAGCCCGCCTCGTGCGCGATCGTCTTCTGGGTCTTGCGGTGCGCCAGAAGCTCGGTCTGGCGGCGCAGAAACACGGCGGCAGGCGTGGTTTCATAGGGGTTGGGCATGGTCGTCTCTTTCTTGAACATTGGCTGATGAGACGAATCTAGCGGCCGGTGCCGCGACATGTGCTTGGGAGTTGGCGCGCAGTCGTCGGGAAGGTCGAAGTCCTAGAAAACGGGCGTCGAGACGACGGGGATGCTTTGGGACCCCTGACCATTTCCCTGCTCGGACCCTCCACTTTGGTGGCCGGCCGCGTGCGGGGTGATCCTAGTCGGCAGCTGGGCTACGCAGGTGCCCGGTGCCCTGCACCTCGCTCTGCGCGTCCTGATGGTCCATCCCTGCGCCGGGCCATGGGGCAGCGTGCCCGTCAGCTGAATGCTCCCCAGCGTGCGATCCTAGCCAGCGGGCCCGCCGGCCTGCCTGTCACCTCCCGAAGACCGCCCGCAACGCTGTCCGGGATTGGGCGGTCAGCCTGGGGTCGGTATCGCCCGAGGCCTCCCTGATCTCGTCCAGCCAGGCGCGCTCGTTCACGGTGGTCGGCGTGCCGAAGACTTCGAGAATCGCGACCGAGGCCATCGTTCCGATGCTCTGCTCGAGGGCGATCCGCATCAGATATGCCGGGTCCACCTCGATGGCGCGCGCCAGGTCGGGCACCCTGTCGAGGGGGATCTTGCTGGCACCGTTCTTCAGCAGGCTGATCATGTTCGCGTTCACGAAACCCGCCTGATGGGCGATCTCCTTCTGGGTCTTTCTATGGCTGATCAGCTCGATCTGTCGTCGCAGGAATATCGCGGCAGGGGTGTCGGCATGGGGGTTCTTCATGTGGCCTCTCTGGAAAATCGCTGACTGCCACGAAACCAGCCGGTGCGCGGCTGCAGGCGTTCGGGATCTACACTGATCTCAGGTCGAGGCGAAGTCTTGGAAGTCTATGCGTCAGTTGACGAGGATGGTTTTGGGACTGGAAGATTGCACCGCTCTGCAGTCGGTTCGGGCTGCAGGGCGATGTGCCTAGAGCGTCATCTTCGCTGCCGCGTGAATAGGCGTCCATGGAGCTTCAGAGGGATGAATAGCCCAAAGGATGCGCCTGACTGGAGTCAGACAGGTCCGACGTGGCGCGCGTGGCTGGTCGACCCTTCCGGCCTGCGCTGCATCCGCAATGCGTGTCCGTCACTCGCAGTCCGAGATGAGGGGTGGAAAATCGTTGACGATTCATAAAAAAATGATAAGTTGTAGCTTATCTTTCTTGCCCACCACCACGGACTGCGCACCGCGCACAATGAGACGAACATGACTGGATCACCTGCCGCCGGCTTTGCTGGCGACCAACGCCCATTGACAATCGGCGATACGTCTTGCGACGAGCAGGCCTGCGACGCAAAGGGGCATGCCCTCCTTCCCGAGCGATCCGGAACTCGCGCCGATACGGCGGACGCATCGTGCAAAGTTGTCTCTCTCACGTCTCGTCGTGGAGCCCATTCCAGCCAATGCTGGCAGGGATTCCAGACTCGACAGGATCAATCGCGTCAGTGTGCAGAACCCACCCCTAACTCCTACCTTCCCATGTCAATCCTCTTCACGTCACAGGACGGGGTAGACGAGGTCAAGCATATCGCTGGCGAGCCATCCATCGTCGCCCCGGGTCAGCCTCGTTCCGGAAGGTTCAACCCAACCCCGATTGCTCCATCCAAGGCTGCGAACACCCTTGCCGTCAAACCCGAACCGTCACGCAAGGCGCGACGCAAGGCAGCCGACATTTCGGCGCTCTACAAAAAGACGTGGCGGAACCTTCGGCGGACCGAAAGGGTCGGCTTGGCCATGGAGGCTATCAAACGGGATGGGGGCGAGGCCCTCAGCCTGAACTTCGGCATTCCAAGGCAGTTGTCCACCCAGCGGCTGCAAGACCCCCGCCGCGTCTTTGAAAAGGCGCTGAGCAAGCAACTCGGTCTCGCCGGGTTGCCAAGTCTCAAGTTCGTCATGACTCTAGAGGTGACGCCCGACGGCTGTGGCACCCAATCTCGTGTCCATACACACGGAGCGGTCGCAACAGCAGGCCTCACAGGGGATCAGCGCGACAGGCTCAGGGCCGCGCTTTGCAAGGCCGCGTCAGTCGCTGTCGGAGCGATCGGGGGTGATCGACAACTCGTGATGAAGCCCATGACATGTGCATCCGGTTGGATGGATTACTGCCTCAAGGATCAGGCGAAGACGAAGGCGGCGCTCGGCATCGACAATCTGTGGGTGATGACCAGGCAAGCTCACCACGCGGCGAAGGCGCTTCACGGCGAGTGCCGCAGGGCTGGAACCAGCAACGCTGCTTGACTGGAGACTGGTTTTGTGGTAATAGGATACCGTCTCCTGTGGTGGGAAGACTGAGGAACGTTTCTTGAACAGGTCTCCCTCGCGAAAGCAGGAGAGGCCTGTTTCGGTTCCCGCCGGTCGTGTTCCATATCTGTGTCGCTTACCAGGCTCGGGCCGCCTCGAGTGCCGCCGCGATCCGCCTTGCAAGGTCAGTCGGGACGGCGGCATTCTCGGCACAGCGTGGCCAGTCCAGCAGGGCCGCGTCCACCTCATTGATGATCTCAGCGATGCGAGCGGACTTGATACCGGACTGCGCGCCCACCGCGTGGATCTGCGCCATGCCCGGATGACGGCCCTCGCCCGCCACGGTCAGTGTGTGCTCTCCACCAGGTCCGCTGCTGAAGCTGAGATCATAGGCCGGGGCCAGTCGCCACGCGCCGTCCGGACCCATGATGAAGGCGAAGTTTTTCAGGTGATCGTCCCGGTTCTGGGCGCGGATGTTGAACACCATCCTGCGGGCCATCTGTTCGACCGCGCGCTGATCGCGGGTCATCACCCGCACCAGCTTCAGCAATTCGGCATAGTCCAGCGTCGCATTGCGGAAATCGACGTCCAAGAGGGCCGCGACCGTCTGGACGTGCAGACGTCGGCCGTCCACGCGATCGAAGCGGTCGGTGACGAAGAAGGCCTCGCCCGAGCGCGCGTGCAAAAGGCCCGTCGGCATCATCTCGATCCCGGCAGCGCGGGCCATGGCAGCATAGGCGGCCTCCGCCTCGGCGGCGCCTGGCGCGTCGGTCATGGCGCGCCGCTTGACCAGAACCGCGCGCCAGCCCGGCAGAAGGGTCAGGCGGTGGTCGCGCAGCCGGGTGCCGTCATCGGACAGCTGCGCCACGAATTTCGGTCGCGCGCCCTGAGAGCCGCCGGCCATCGCGCGCAGACGGTCCAGATCATCGGCGCTGGTCTCCTCGCCGATGGAGGGCACGAGCCGGTCGAACCAGTCCAAGCTGATGTCCTCAGCGGCATCCGGGGCCTCTTCAGGCCGATAGACGAGTGCGCCCATCCCGCCCGTGCCGACCATCGCCAGCCGGTCCAGATCAGTGATCTCGGACCGCGCGCGGCCTCGGGCGGCGAGGTTGCGGTCGATCAGCAATCGGCCCCAGCCATCCGGCAGGCTGTCGCCGAAAAGGCCCGGCAGATCGCCGAAGCCCCGCCCGCGCGGTCGCAGAAGGGCCTGCGGCTGGCGGACCAGAAGTGGGCTGAGCGGCAACGGATCGGCGACGAAGGCCGGGTTCCACTCGGCAACGACCTGCCGGGCCGCGGGGTCCCAGCCCAGTTGAGCCACCCGACGTTCCTGGCCATCATCCCAATCCAGTGACACCAGCAGGCGCCCCCGGCTCATCGACGGCTCCTCGCGCGCACCCGGACGGGCGGCTTGGCCTGACGCTCGATATCGTCCAGCGTGCGGGCCTCGGGCAGGGGGAAGAGGTCGTGGAAGGCCTCCAGCGCTTCCATGGCCTCGGCCAGCGCCAGCAGCGAGGCCAGCGAGATCTCCCCCAATCGTTCAAAGCGCTTGAGCGTGCCCAAGGGAACACCGGATCGCTGAGACAGCTCGATCTGTGTCAGGCCAAGCGCGATCCGCCGCTGGCGCGCGGTGTTGCGGATAGTCTCGCGCAGGTCGGTGGCGGTATCGAAGCTGGGCAGCATGATGTCTCCCTATCGGCTCTCATGCTATCCGCAAACGCTGTCGGAGTCGACCAAGAGATCACATGTTATCCAGCAACCTAGTGTCGACATTCTGTTGATAGATCGCCTCTCCGGTGCGAGGCTGCCCAGAAAGCACGGAGAGACCCTGGGTTCTTGCCACTCCATCGCAGAACGCAGCTGGGGAGGCTGAAGGTCGAATGTTGGGGACGCAGGAAGACACGCTCACAGACCCCTCAAATATCGCCGTGTATGGCCCTTTAGTTTGGACGCAGTTTGACCCAGTAAAAGTGCAAGATGACTCTGCAAGGCGCCGTTCAGGGGCTGTGAGGGGGTAGCAGGCGATGTGGGCGGCCTGCGCGCGTTGCTTGACGCCCACCCACGCCGTATTACGCATCTGCAGGACACAAAGGGCCATCCCGGGCACCCTCCGATCCGCTCTGACGGGCGGTCGTCCGCATGCTGCTTGGGTCGCCGCTGACCGACCAGCGCCTGCTCTCAGCACGCGTCCAGCCCGGAGCAGTGTGGTGGAAGCGGACTGGTGGACGAGCCAGCGAAACTGGGCTTGGTCTCGATCTTCCGACGGTGCTGTTCTCCAACCAGCGATTACCATCCGGAGTATCAGAACGACGCGGGGGTGGATGCCCGGCAGGATCACCCTCGATGATTGCGTCTCACCACGCGCGAACCATGAGCAGGAATGTTGACGGATGTCTCAATTGGGCGGTCAAATATTCCATGGCGATCAGAAAATGGAACATTTGAGGCCCGAAATGTCGCATTTTCTGGGACTTAAGGCACCGGAATGAGCCGCGAAGTCCAACGCCGATCGCTGTTTTCCTAGCGATTGCTGAAGTTGCAAAATGGGATGAGCAGAAATGTTCCACTATCGAGGGATTTTTTGCTTTTTTGTCATCGCTCAAGGTCCAAATCGCGGTGGTGCAATCGAAATTCCGCCGATGACGGATCAGGCCGGATAGGGGGCCTGGTCTCCGGTCCGCTGAGGACTTCGATCATTTTGCGACGATTACGATTGCTGATCGCCTCATCTGGGCGCGGGCAGGGTGCGTAAGCAGGGATTGCTGTCCTGCCCCCGAACAGGGGAGTGGCTCTGTCCGTTACCTGAGGAGGCGCGGGGCTGCGCAATCCCCGTCTCACGCCGCATAC
The DNA here is from genome assembly GCF_045064235.1 of Paracoccus sp. Ld10. NCBI lineage: Bacteria > Pseudomonadati > Pseudomonadota > Alphaproteobacteria > Rhodobacterales > Paracoccaceae > Paracoccus > Paracoccus sp. Ld10. The sequence goes on from NZ_JBISHD010000031.1 coordinate 107,014, forward strand.
ACGTGCCGCCCGTGCGGAACGTCGAGGGTGGAGGAGGGATCGGCGGCGCGCATCATTGGGCGGCGCGACCCGTGCCGGGAGTCCTCCGCTGTGCGATTGGATGAACTAACCGATCAGCCCCTCGACCCAAAGTCCGCCCAGAAACGCCGTCTGGCGCATTTCGGATCATCTCTTGGATCTCAACAGCCGTCGTCATGCCGTCCATATCGTGGATCTACTTCACCATGCCTGTTCCGCCCATATCCATCCAGAGGTCCCAAGCACCTCGGCGGCCAACCAGGAACTTCGGCATCGCGATCTCATGGTTGAGAGAAGTGGGCCAGCAAGGGCTCCCGCTTGTCCAGCGCGTCGATCTCATGGCCCATGTCGATTGGACAGGGAGCGTCCGACGATCCCACTGCGAGCTCGAAGGTGGCATCGCGCAGGTTCTCCCGCACCCAGCCATCCTCTCTCAGCATCTCGCGGGCCATCCGGAACGTCGCCGCCCGATCGCTCGCGCTGGCGGTCAGTTCGACAAGCGCGACATCGCCTCGCTGGTCGATCTTGATGGCCTCGAATGCCAGATATGTTGGGAAAGGCTCTATGTCCGCTTGCCTGAATCGCCGCGACATGGGACGACGAATTACAACAGTGTTTGCGCAGTGGTTTCCATGCTGAACTTTTTCAAGACTTCGACCTTGGCCGTGTCGATCATTTTTGCAGCGGCTTCCGCGCTCAAGGCTGAGATTGTTGAGGCCGGCGCAGAATCGCCCGACGTCGGCAACTCCGATACCCTGGACTTTCATCGCGACAACCTCTTAGCGCATGCGGCAGAACAGGAGAGACTGGCCAATGGACCTTTCAGGCTAGATGACCCCGATGCCTGCACAGCCATCGTCAATGGGGAAGAGCTGATCCTGCGCGATCCTTCGAGCGGGGCGGGATTCGATGAAGCGGTCGACAACACCACCTTCCGGGAGATCTTCTTTTCCGGCTGGGGTGGCCAGTGCCCAAGCTATGCAATCCTCAAGCATATAACCCCGGAACTGAACGTGGCGGAGCGCGCGGCGTTCTGTCTGTCCTATGATGAGGAGACTGAGCAGTATCTTGGGTATGAGGTCGGTGCGAGGGACGCATATGGCGTTTGCCGACAGCCGTCACGCACCCTTTGCGAGCGCGTGAATGCCGGCAAGGAGGTGGTGCTGGCGGTAAGCGGCGTCGGAGCGGGTGCCAGCGCCGGAACATCCGGCGCGATGGCTGCAGCGGGTGTCACGGCGGTCACGCACAGCTCTGGTGCCGTCATTCTGACAGGCTCGAGCGGTTACATCGCCGGCACCTTGGGAACAGCCGCAACGACCGCTCTGGGCATCCTGTCTGCACCAGCTGTCATTGCCGGAAGTGCCGTTGCGCTCGTCGCGGCTGGGGGCGCCGTCTACGTTTGCAAGGAATAGGATGCAGACCAGCTTCGTTCCAATGATCGGCCTCGCTTGATGAGCACGACCAACTCCGTAACCGAGCTCTGCGAACTCGTGGTTCGCTTGAAGGCAGCGCCGGATCAGGATGGCGAACTAGACTGCCTGGTCGAGCTGAGACTCGCATCAGGCGATATCGAGCTGGAAGACGAAACCTGTGAGATTTCCATCTCGAAGCTTACGATTGCCTTGGATCTTGAGGGTGTTTCGGAAGTTCTGGGAAGCCGCTACGGCGAGCCCCGCAAGATGCCGGTTGAGATGGAGCGGACGGTCATTCAGACGAATACTTCCGGCAAGCGCTTCAAGGCATCAGGAGCGGCGAAGATCGATGTGACCGGCCCTGCGCTCGGCGCCTATATATCCGGCGACGCGGAGATCGGAGTGCGGAAGGAAGCGACCCTGCGCTCCCACGATACGTTCCTGCACCAACACGTCACAGCGGCGCCAAATCTGCGCTGGGAAGTGCGCGAGCATGACGATGGTGTGCTGCGTGGCACCTACCTGGATGGACAGAGACTGCTGCGAGTGACGCGGGCAGAGCGTGCGAACCGGTCCGCGCTGATTGCTCGCGCCACGGTGAAGCAGAAGGACGTGTCCATCGATCAGGTCGTGCATATCGCGCTTGCCCTGAAGTTTCTCAGACGACCGGACGTGACACGGCGACGGCTCATGGACATCTTCATCAAGAAAACTCTGGATGCGGCCATCCGGGGCGGAGGCAAGTTCGCCGGTCAGATCGTCCTGTCAAAAGCCGAAATCGATCTTGCCGATGAGGACTGATGCAAGCCTCCAAGAGCTCTTGGACCCACAGGAGTTGGCCGCAGCATACGAAAGGGTGTGCGGGACGTCCGGCGAGTTCATGGAGATCAAGGATGCCTTGGATCTCGATCCCGTGCGGGATTTTCGCTTCTCCGATCTGCGCGATGTGGACTTCTCGAATGCGGATCTTCGCGACTTTGATTTTACCGGAGCAGACCTGCGTGGCGGCCATGGCACGGATGTCACGTTTGACGAGAGCACGATTTTTGCTGATGCCGACCTGCAAGGGTCCTGCTTTGCGACGCACGTTCGGGAAATGACGCTGTTCAGGCAGAACCCCATGGCGGAGCGGATGTATCGCGTGCTGCTCGAGGGTGATCCGATGGAGATCTCGAGCTGGCTGCATGCGCGGTATCGCAATGGTCGCGAGGAGCATTCCATCCTGAGGAAGGCAGACAGCGTCACCGCCTCGATACTGTGCCAGAAGATGCTCTCAGAGGATATCGATCTGACCAAGCGCACCGATCTGTTCTATTTCCTCAGGAGCATCACCAGTTCGCCGATGGAGCTCCGCGAGCTCCTGCTCGGCATTTTCGCACGGCACAGCACCAACGCGTCGGTCATCGAAAAATTCACGACGATCGCGTCGATCCTGCACGGGAAGGATCCCAACATTAGGACCTTCATCCTTCAGCTCTGTGATGCGCGATCCCCCAAGGTCAGACTGGCCGCGTTCAAGGCCAGCATCAACATCGGCCTTTTCATGCGGAACTTCCAAGCGATGAGGGACCTGTTCATGGCGGCACATAATGCCAGCATTCGCAGGGAACTGATCCTTGAGAGCGCCACTGCCTTGGGGCGCCATCACGTGGGCTCGGTGAACCGATCTGCCACTCTTGAGGGTGTCCGAGCAGATGACGTCCTCGATGTGCCAGACCTGTTTGATGACACGATCTGCACCCAGATTGCCGTTGCCATCCGACGTCGTCATGATGAGATCGGAGAGCGAATGAAGCAGGGTGTAGACAGCAAGAATAGGACACCTGAAGATCCCAGACAGGTGAGCCCATCCATCATTTTCGAGCAGCAGGCGGAAGTTTTATGCAACGCTCCGGTCTTGAGCGCTATCTTCGCCAAGGACGATCCACACAGGTCCATGTCGGCACAGCAGCGGCTGTCCCGGCGAGCTGAGCGCGAGCAATGGAGACGTGATGATCTCGCCCAGAGGACAATGAGAAGCAGGCGGCGCTACCCCCGGCTATAGCGGATATCGCTGTTACGGTAAGCGGGACTCCTTCGGCTCGATCATCACCTGCCTTTGGCCATGAGGCTCAGATCCAGAAACCACGCTCTGTAGCGGTCAAGGATGCAGTCCGTATCGCTACCGCAACGATCTCGCTAGCTTACCCAGTGGCCTGTGCCTGCACGAGATCTGTCCGCTCAGCTGCGCTGCTCAAGTTCCGCAGAACTGAGTAGATCAATCTCAACGCGCGATCCTCCAGCCACAGATCAAAGCTTTCGCAGACCGCCAGCTCGGTGCTGGTTGTGGCCTTGGCGCAGTCGTAGGTCTGGGTGACCTACCCCTGATCTCGCTTAGCACGTTCTGGGTAAGGCTCTTCGGGTCGTAATATTCGCCGTCAAGATGCGGCAGGGCTTCAACCAGCGAACAGAGCGATTGACCGCTGCCGCGCCAAGTTGCAGCATGCCCACGTATCCGACGCCCACCGCGTCAGAATTCGAGTGGCGAAGGGGTGAGGCGTGACAAAGGGGCGTGGAGGTAAGCCGGAGATCAAAGATGATCTCTGTGAATACCGGAGTGCCGTCAATACGGTTTGCGAGCTTCTGCCTATGGAAACCCGAGAGTGTTGGCGCACCCCGTTCAAGGAGGCGTATCTCGGCATATACCATGAGCTTGGCAAGAGGCTTGTTCAGCACTGCAGGCTGCTGGCGACGAGCGGTGCCATTCCACGCGTTGACGTGCCCCCGACCGTGCTGCACGCCGTCTTCGCGACCGATCGACCGGACCATGCGTTTCTCCAAGATCCGCTTCGCTGGGGCTTCGGGCTAACCGAGCCCATGGCGACGAAGACGCTTGCGAGGTTGCTTTCGGCCGGGCATAGCGAGACGCGCGCGAAGCGCATTCACGCCTTTCTCCAAGCACTGGGGCTTCCTGAGGACTGTGCAAGCCTCCGTGCGCTTGAAAGCTGCCGCATTTTCGCCGAACAGGATAGAATTGATCTCAAGCTCGTCTGGATAGACGATGCCAACAGGGATGTCGTCGTCATCGTCGAAGCCAAGTTGGGACACAAGATCACGGACGGTCAGTTGAGCGGCTACCGGAAGGCCGTCAAGGCACTGCACAAGACCGATCCATTCGCATCGATCTTGCTGACGCTGGATGACGGCGTGCTCTCGGCCCTCCATCCACAGCAGCGAAAGCTCTGGAAGCAGGTCGACTGGCGCACCTTCTGCATGCGTTTCGAGAGGCTGCGTCCGATCGAGCACGACGCTGCCGTGCAGATGTTTCTGACGACCTTATGGCACCGCACTGGATGCCTGACACAAGAGGATAGACATGGCCGGATTTGAGATACGGGACAGCATAAGGGCCTACTTCACCAACAAGCCTGTCAGAAAAGCCTTGGATTCTCTCTCGGAGACCTTGCAGGGAGATAGTCTCCCGGAGATGAAGTGGCACGAGGCCCGGAACTTCAACCAAGCAATCCTGATGGCTGCTCAGGCTCGGGCCGACCACAATGAGATGCTATTCGAGATCTGGGAACGCACCTTTGGTCGGGCTCTGGAGCAAGCGGCAGGCGAATTCGAGGTGGACCTCGAGCACGACATCTGCACGCCCGACTACATGTGGAACGAGGGCATTGTCTGGCAGTCAATGAGCCGCCATGGCCTTTTGCAGCCCGGACTGGTCCAAGCTTTCGAATTATATGTATGCGCCGGTCTCGAAGGCGTCTATCTCCTCGTCGCCAAGTGGGACGGCTCCCAAGAAGCTCATGGAAGTTTCGATTTCGACCCTGCCGATATTGGTGACGGCTCGGCATGGGCATCCATGGAGGATGACGACGGTGACGTCGTAGGGCAAACGCCACTCGTATCGCTGACGGATTTCATGGCTGATCCAGATCAGCACATAGCAAGCATGCGAGACGCCGCCGAGGACATAGTTTCCTACTTAGAAAAGATCGTCTGACGCCTGGTGAGCGGGATCAGGCGACACCGAAATAACGGATCCTACTCCCGCTGATCTGCGCGCCGCCGAGTCGATCCAGAAAGCCAGAGCCAAGTGTCGGTGGGTGAAAAGGCCCTCATGTGATTTTCGCACCGCCTCCGACCAGTTTTCGTCCGTGATGGGCTGGTGGCCATGCATAATGGCGGCAGCGTCGAATGCGTGCCAGCCGCCTTGCCATTCGCTGAAGCCGTCGGAGATCATCAACAAATGGGTGCTTGGATCACCCTCGAACCGCGCCGTCGCTAGTTAGGCTTGCGGCCGACCTCATGCCCTTGTCTTGATGAGGTCGCTGCCGACTGCAATGCGCGCTTGGAAAACCTTCGGCGTCAGCGCTCGACGGCACCTTCGATGACTATCCTAGATGTCGTGCCATCCCTCATGAAGTCGACAAGGCTGGCGATCGTCGAGGGTGCGATGGATGTCTGCAAGGCACATTCCCAGACCACCGCGCTCCTCCAACCCAAGGCCGCCAGTGCGTCCAAGGCGCGCTGGTCCCGGGCCGTGTTCGCACTGAATTTCGCGGACCAGAACTCGGCATTCGTCGAGGGTGTCGTCGCCTTGCGGCAACCTTGATGCCGATGCCAGAAACAGCCGTGGACGAAGACCGCAGTGCGCCACTTCGTCAACACGATGTCAGGTGAACCCGGAAGCTTGCGTTGGTTGAGACGGAACCGGAAGCCGCGGGTATGGAGAGCCCGCCGCAGCAGCAGCTCCGGCTTCGTGTCCCGACCACGGATCCGTGCCATCACTCTTGAACGCGTTTGTCTGTCCATCACGTCGGTCATGCCTCCGATATAGGGCTTCGAACCCATCTTTTCCACCTGGCGCCTTCTTATGGTTTTCCGTTATGTCAGCGTCGGAAAGCGGAGGATGCCATGACCATCAATTACGGGATCATCGATCTGTTCGCCGGTCCCGGCGGCCTTGGGGAAGGGTTCTCTCAAGCCGGCCGAGAGGCGGGCATACCCATGGAAATACGCCTCTCGGTCGAGATGGACCAACATGCCGTGGCAACCCTGCGTCTACGGTCTTTCCTCCGTTCGTTCGATGACGGGTTTCCTGAAGAGTATTACCGGGCACTGGAGTCCGGCGGGAATTTCACGCGCATGCTGGAGCGGCATCCTGATCGTTGGCAGACCGCATGCAGCGAGGTCAGACAGCTTGTGCTGGGCGAACCGGGCGTGTTCGAGAGCATCGCCCCCATATTGGACAGGACGCGGGAGGAGTTCGGGGGCAACACGATCCTCATAGGCGGCCCTCCATGCCAAGCCTACTCTCTGGCCGGTCGATCGCGGAACAAGGGCAAGCAGGGCTATGTCGCTGAGGATGATCAACGGCACTACCTCTATCGCGAATATGTCCGCATTCTCGAGCGGCTGCGACCGGCCGCCTTCGTGATGGAGAACGTCAAGGGGATGCTCTCCAGCAAGGTGGATGGCGGCGGGATATTCACGCGCGTCCTCGACGATCTTGAAGGGGCTGCGGACGGTTATCGCCTGCTGCCCCTGACGGTCCCCTCTCCTGCGGACGGATCCCGCGCGCAGGCACGTGACTTTCTCGTGCGTGCCGAAGAGCATGGCGTTCCGCAGGCGCGTCACAGGGTCATCATCTTGGGCATCCGCAGGGATGTCCTGTCGCGGGTATGCTCAGGAGCGACACTTCAGGCTCATTCCGGCGCGGTGACGGTCGATGAGGCGCTTCGCGGGATGCCTACGTTGCGCAGTGGTCTCTCGAAGGAGGACAGCCGTGCCGCCTGGCAGAAGGCCGTCCGCGATCATGCCGAACGGATCGCCGCCCTCGACACCCTGTCCCCTGATCTCGCGCGGCTGCTGCGGCAGGTCGCGCGGTCCAACTCGCTGCCGGATCATCGCGTGGCCATTCGGCTTGGCGACGACAGGCCGCCTGCGCCCTTGGACGGATGGCTATGCGACCCGCAACTGAACGTCGTGCTGCATCACGACACCCGCGGGCATATTCCCGCGGATCTGGGGCGCTATCTTTTTTCCTCGACATTCACGAAGGCCACCGGGCGCGCGCCGAAGCTCTCGGAGTTCCCGGACTGGCTGCAGCCCGAGCACAGGAACCGAGAGAGCGGAGACTTCGCCGACCGCTTCAGGACACAGGCCGCGATCCGGCCATCCACGACCGTCACCAGCCACATCTCCAAGGATGGACACTACTTCATCCACCCCGATCCGTCCCAGTGCCGGTCACTGACCGTCCGCGAGGCGGCGCGACTTCAGACCTTTCCCGACAACTACTTCTTCTGCGGGCCGAGGACGATGCAGTATCATCAGGTCGGCAACGCCGTCCCCCCATACCTCGCGTGGCAGATCGCCAAGGCGGTCAGGGCCTTGCTGCCCTGAACCTTGTCAGGCGTGCGCAGCGTCGCGGTTGAAGCCGTTCTCCTCGAGGCGCGCCAAGACGGCGACCGCCATGCTTGTCTGCCGTTCGGTCGGAAGGCGCGCGGGCATCTTGGCGCAGATGCCCAGCACGCCGAACTCCGCAGGGCTGAGCAGACGGTGCTCACGTCCCCATGCCTGAGCCTTGGCCCAGAACTCCGCGCCGAGTTCCAGCACGCGAACCTGATCGACGACGTCCTCCGAAAGCTTGCGGTCCGTCTTCTCGTCGCGTGCCGTCTCCTTGACGTCCTCCGGATCGACGATCATGTCGTCGAGGCCGTCGGGATAGGACAGCTTCCGCTTGCGGAACTGCTCCCAGCAGGCCTGCTTCTTGGCCCATTCGCTCATGTTGCGCACTCCGGCCGGTGGGCTGGTGATCACCTGCTGAGCCTCGGCCGCCGCCGTCAGCAGCGCTTCCTGCAACGCGGGCGGCACGTCCTGTGCGCGCCAGACGCGGGCAAGATCGACCGCCTTGTCCCGCGCTGACACATCGGCGGCCACCTTTGCGATCGCATAGGTCACGATGTTCGCCCGATAGCCGCCCTCATACCAGGCTTGCGCCGAGACGAGCTTTTCCAGTTTCCGGAAGATGATCGCCTTAGCGATCAGGTTTCTGAACCAGCCATCATCGACCCTGTCACCACTCTTGCCCCAAACCTTCTCGATCGAGCGTGCGAAGGCCGCGAAGTTCTTCTGCGCCCCTTGGCTGACGATGAACGGCTGGCCAGCCCACGTGTTCTCGAACTTGGCGAGATCGGTCTTGCTGAAGAACTGCGACCGGGGGAACTCGGCATCCCACCGCTTCCTTCCGGCCTCGGTCATCTTGCCGCGCGCATCGGCATACTGTCCCCGTGCGCGCTCGTAGAACCATTTCGTCTCGCGATATCCATGATCCCCCGAGGGGGCGAGCAGCTTGCGCGACAGCTCCTCGATCCGGACATGGAAGGGATGGTTCGCGAAGAAGTCGGCAGCGTTGACCTTGTTCTGGCTGTTCGCGTATTCCGAGATGCGCGGGACGACGCTCTCCGAAAGGATCGGGGGAACGATGCTCAGCTTCATCTGGACGAAGATGTCATCCATCCCGGCGCCGGCGGCCTTGGCTGCGGCATGGAGGGACGCTGTGGTCTGTCCTCCATTGACGATCTGCAGGTTGGAGGCCGACCTGAGCAGCAGACCGTCTTCGGTCTGCTCCACCTCTACCTCCTCGGCCGTTGCCGCAAGGCCGTTGTTGTAGCTGAGGAACATGTGCGGCTCCTCGAGGATCGTCCTGCGGATGCCCCGGTTCACCCCGCCCTTGGCCTGAAGGAAGCTGCGCACGTTAGATTCCAGCAGGCGCGCCCCCCAGACATCGTAGATCGCCGCAAGCTGACGCCCCGGAATCACGGCGATGTAGCTCTCAAGCGCGGCGTCCGATCCCGACGCTTTCAGGACCGGCACGCCGGCACCGAAATCCTCGCTGAATCGGATGGTCATGTCGGCGCGTGCCTTGCCCTGCTCGGCGTATCCCTGCAGTCGCTTGAGGTCCCAAACGTTGTAGGTCACGGGCTTGCCGTCGATCTCGCCCGCAGGCGTCGCGTCGACGCGCGCACGATTGTCCGAGTTCGTGACGTAGATGAGCTTGATCTTGACGATCCGATCCCACCGCGTCGCGATGAGGTCGGCAAGACCGGCTCCTTGACTCGTCTCCTCCAGCTGGTCCCGGAATTCTTCCAGCCGTGCATGCCGCAGAAACTCCACAAGCTTCTTGAACTGTGCCTTCAGCTCGTTGCCCGTTGTCATGCGAACTTCCTGTGTGATCTGAAAATCACACAAGATCAGCGCAAGGATCCCCTCGGCGTCAACCGGATCACCTCCCGATCCGGTAACCTGGATCAGGACGCCGTTCCTGCCCGTCCCCTGATGATGGGCGTAGTCCGCTTGATCGATCTCGCCGGCCTCGGTCAGGAACTCTCCGATCCGTTCGAAGAAGGCCTCCTGCGCATAGGTCCCGGACGCATCCGCATCGCCTTGGATGTCGGCGATGAGGCTCCGGTGGAATTCGTCAAGATCCGACATCATGCGATCCTCGCAGGCGACAGCACGTCGTCGTAGACTTCGAAAGGCGCGCAGGCGTGCAGGTTGATGTAGTATTTCAGGTTCTCCACGCCGAGTGGCAGCGGAGGCGTCATGCGGGGAAAGCCGTCACGGACCTCGTATGTTCGAGATGTGCCGGTCTTCCACACGCGCCTTTCATCGACGTCCTCCGGGCGGAAACCTGTCGCAGCGATGCGCCGCTCCCATAGGTCTACGGCTGCCGGATCCGAGGCCAACATGGCCCCTGTCATCCCGACGTGGTCTGCCAGTGACAGCCCCTCGGGCGCGATCGCCGTATCCACGTCGATAACGCGCAGATAAAGCGCAAACCCGTCGATAGTCTCAAGCTGCACCTCGGAGGATATCGCGATCTTCGGATGGGCCGCCCCGCGTCTGGCCTTGACCTCGACATGCATCGTCGCAAGCTCGAAATCCTTGGCGCTTCCTTCGGGGCCTTTCCATGCCTCGACCGCCGCAAAGGCCCCGAATGACTCGATCAGGGCGCGCAGCACTGCAAGCTCGGCCACTAGACCCCGCTGCTCTTCGAGGGTCAGGCCTCCGGTCCCGCCGCTGCGCAGCAGATGGTGCCAGCGAAGGGTGCGCTGGACGGCGCGCGCCAATGCCGCATTGGGGCTTTCCACCGATTCCGCAGCAGAGACGACATCGCGGCAGAGCGTATCGAAGATGTCGGCCTGACCGTGATCCGAGAGGGAGAGGCAAAGATTGCCGCGCCCCTCGACCGTCCGGTAGCAAAGCGTCAGGTTCCGCAGCTGCGGTAGGGGATGGACCTCGGCCACGCCCTCGCCAAGCCTGAGGACGAGGCCGGGCGCGCCGTCAGGCATCCGTGCCCAGAAGATGTCGTGTCGTCCATGGCCGTCGACCCGTCGACCCGTGTCGGGGGCCAGATCACCCCAAGGGGTCTCAGCCATCGATGTCGCCCTCGTCGTCGGTATCGTCGTCATCTCCATAGAGCTCGCGGAATTTCTGCGCGTTCACGATGTATTCGACGCGCTCTCCCGGAACGCTGGAGGTCGGCAGGCTCATCCCCCAACCGGCCACGACGGATTTGGGAAAGTTGCTGGGAAGAGGCAGCAGGGTCTTCTCATCGTTGCCGTGATATTCTTCGCGCAGCTTGACGATCTGGAGCACGAACAGCGGGCGTTCGCGCACTTGGCGATAGATCTTGTCTGGATAATTGACCTTGCCGGTCTCGGCATTCACCTTCTGGGGATTGTTCTGGCGATAGGCCGCCTCGGCGGCCGCTGCGGCATCCAGTGCGACGCCGATCTTCTCAACACCCCGCGACGCGATCCTGGCCTTCTTGCCGCTGATGGACAGCAGGCCGTTTCCGAGATCGCCCAGTTCGACCTTCCGCGACTGTGGCCCGATTTTCCAGCCCGCATGGAGAAACGGGGACTCCCCCTTGACGCTGGCGATCAGCACGTCCCAATGCGCCAACTCGTCATCCTTGCGTGCATCTATATAGCTGCGGATCGGGCCGGTCTGCGTCAAGAACGCCGCATCGTGGTTCCGCCATCCCAGAAGGAACCGTTGGATAAGATCGACAGGCACCTTTCGGAGGAGGCGGCCGCCCATGGGCTCCTCCGCCATCTCAGGTCCGAAGCCGGCCGCCGAAAGCTGATCGAGAAAGCGCTTCGCGTGATCGAGGTTCGCGTCGACATCCTTCACTCCCAACTTGGCCGTCTCGACCCATGCGTTCGACAGACCGACATGGACGACCTTCTGCCCCGATCCCATCTTGTTGCGCGCTGTCACCAAGAGGGCGGACGGGTGGCTGCGGACTGCCAGACCGAAATCCGCCGGCGTCAGCCTCGCGCTCTCCATGTTCTTGAGCTCGAGATGCAACTCCTCCGATGCTTCGGCGATATGGGCATACCAGTCAATCGCGTCCGTCGGCATCCAGATCCGGCAGAGGTCCTCGTAGCCGCCGCGATACCCGAACCAGCGCCCCATCTGCATCAACGTGTCATACATCATGGTGTTACGCAGGAACCAAGTGACCGTCAGCCCCTCGAGCGTCAGGCCGCGCGACAGGGAATAGCCGCCTACGGCGATCACGGTCTGACCGATCTCGCCGATTGTCGCATAGTCCAGCCCGTTGCCGCGGCTGTTGACCTCCACCACCTTGGCCGCGGCGATGGCGTCCAGCAGCGCCGCTTGGACGTCGTCCCATGCGAACCCGGTGTCGCCGTATTCCTTCCGCCAGACATCGTGCAGGGCTGCGATCTCGGGATCGGCCAGCCCTCGCACGCCGAGGGACCCGTTGATCCGGACCGCGTTCTGGATGTCGGACAGACGCTCATGGATGCGGTTGCGGATCCTGCCCTGGACGGCGGTGAAACGGCTCGCGTTGACCAGCATCGAGCAGTGCTTGGACGCCTGGCCCCGAAGGTTGCGGATCGTGCGTGCGACGAGGAAGGCGCGCAGAGCCTCAATGAGTGAAGGCGGAAGTTCGGCGATGTCGTGATCGATCTTGTGCGTGACGGGCAGCACATCCGCGTTGTCGGCGATGTGTCGCAGCCATACCGGAGGACCATCCTCGGGCAGTCCGTCGATGAAGACCTTGCTAGCGCCGAAGTAGTTCGTGGGGGCATCAAGGCCGATGATGAAGTGCTTGGGAAACAGATCCTCCTTCAGCGCGTCGTCATACTGGTCGGGGTCAACGAAGATGTTCGCGAAAGGCGTCGCCGTGTATCCGACATAGCAGCTCCGGCGGAAGGTCTTCAGGAGGTCGCGGATCTGGCCGTTGATCTTCGTCACCTCCTCCTTGGCATATTTCGTGTTGATCGAGGCGTTGTCTGCCTCGTCGTCGATCAGCAGCATCGGCTGATCGATCATCTGTTCGTCGCCCTTGGCGCTGTTGTCCTTGAGCCAGTCGAGAAGGTTCTTCAGCGTGCTCGGGTTCTTCTTGATCACAAGGACGACCGGAACCTTGTAGGAATCGATCTGGCTGGTGTTCGTCGACGCGGTCTCCTTGTGGAAGTCCCGCTTCGTGTTGGTCAGGCTGACCGGGACGTGGCGTTCGTCGAACAGGCCGACCCCGATCGCATGGTTTCCCTTCTGCCCCGTGCGGCCGGTGTCGCGGCCGATGAAGCCTTCGTCGATGCGCTCCTGGGTCTGGTTGCGGAGGTTGTTGTGGATGCCCGCGATGACGATGATCAGCCGATATCCCGCATCCGCCGCCTTGCAGATCAGGCCGGTGTAGTTCGCGGTCTTACCGCTCTGGACATGCCCGACGACCATTCCGCGTCGGTCCCATTCTTCCTCCAGCCGCGGATTTCCCAGCCGGCCGAGGATGCGGTCCGTGACGGCGTCGGTCGAGGTCACCACATCCTGCGGGAGCCCGTTCTTCAGCAGCAGCTTCTTGTAGCGGTCCCAGTAGTAGGGTGCGATCGAGGCCTTGGCGTCGTCGAGCCACGGCTGGAAGGCCGCGTCGTCGACCATCGCCCCAAGGCCCATTGTGACGCTGAACCGGCTTTCTATGTCCCGGGCCAGCTGCTCAAGGGTCGCTTCGTCCGCACCTATGCCCAGAAGGACGTTAAAGTTGGAGATCATGCCCCGCAATTCCTCGCCGGTCTTGCGATGATGCGCCAGCGACTGAGAGATCACCGAGTCGAGGTGAGTGATCTGGTTGGTCATGTCCTCAGTTCTCCTGCATACCGGCGAGCATCTCGCGAATTTTGTCCTTGTGACGACTGAGCGGCTCGGTCGAACATAGCGCCTGCAGCACGTCATTTCCTGCCATGCCGGTTGCCAGAAGCATCCTGACGGCCTGCTCCACCGACTCCGCGACCTCCTCGAACTCGGTCTGATCAGCTTGGACGCCCTCGGCGCCGCCTAGCATATCAGCATGCAGGGCCGGAACCGGCAGTCCGGCCCCAAGAAGCCTGATGCAGGTTCGGAAGCCGTTGCGGAATTCCTCGGGCAGGGCCTGCGCGAAGCCCTCGATGGCGGGATGGTCGGCATTAGGGCGATAGATGATGCTACCGTCCTTTTGGAACCGGTTCCAGAGCGGCAGGTTCGCCTCGTCCACCAACTTACGGCCGCGCTTCTGATAGGTCCTCTTGGATGTGCCCTGCATGCGCTCGACGATGCGTCTCAGCCGATCTCGAACGACAGGCGGCATCTGGGCCGACGCCTTGCGCACGTCGATTTTCCAGTCGGCATCCATCGTGTTCGGGATGTCGACCCGGACGCGGCTCAGCTTGGTCAGCTCGGTCGCGCGGGCAAGCCCGAGCCACCCCCCGGCGATGATCAGCCGGCGCTCGCGATAGATGTAAAAGCCCTGAGATCGCAGATGGCCTTCTGGCCCGCCTATCTGATCCCACTCGGCTTTCGTCATCCGACCATGATGCGGCAGCGTGAAGCACTGGGCGAAGATCGTCTGGTTCGCATAGGGGATCGGGTCGATCTCACCGGCCTGCGTCGCGGGGTGCTTCGATGCGAACGGATCCAGCGGCACAAGCCTGCGACCGTTCAGGAAAAGATTCAGCTGAGGCCTCGTCCCTTCCATGTATCGGTGAAAGCACAGGCGCAGATGGTGCTCCGCCCCGGACAGGGCGGCGTTGACCTCCGCCGAACGCTTTTTTGCATCGTGACGGACATTGGTCGACAGGCGGTCCAGCTTGCGCCAGATGACGACAGTGCCGCGCTCCGTCAGTTGTTCGATCGCCGGAAGGGAAACGGGGTCTTCCTCTACCTGCACCTGCCAAAGGTTGCTGCGGGACACCTCGTCAAGGTCCCATGTCGCGGCGGTGGTGGTGCCATTCCGTCGGCTTGCGACGGTCAGCATCCGGCATTGCGAAAAGCTTGCGCTCTTTAGTCCGAGACCGAAGCGGCCCAGGTCGTGTGTCGAGCGCTGTTCGAGAGGGTTGCGCGATCCAGGCCGCATCGCCTCGATCAGTTCCTCCCGCGTCATTCCCGAGCCGTCATCGACAATCGCGATCCATGGGGCGTCGGATATCGTGTCGGCGACGATATGAACCGCCGTCGCCCCCGCAGTGATCGAGTTATCGATGACATCTGCCATCGCCGTCTCGAGCGTATAGCCGAAGTCTCGCATCCCCTCGATCAGGGAGGCGGCATGGGGGGTGGCGTCCGCCAGACTCTTTAAATTCATGTCTTCAATCGTTTGTATGAGCGATGCCCGACGTTCCCCATCTCGGGCCGCTGCGTCAAGCAATTCTCGGATCGGATCTGCGTAAAGTGCAAATCATGTCTGTCAAGCCGGCCTACCCTGACCCTCGCCGGCCCTGCGTCCGGGGCAGGTCCTGTCCTGCCAGTTCGCCTATGCACATATTAACGTAACTGGCTTGGAAAGTCGCCGTCAGGCCTAACATCCCATACGACACCTCGTTTGCCGACACCTAAGATGATGAAAGAAGCAACATGAGGTGAATGAGATGGTTGAACTTGTAAAAGATGTCAGGCTGATCCGGATCGTGCGGTGGCGATCGATGGTGCAGAACTTGCTGATCATCGGTGCGATCTTCTTGGCGGCGGCACTGTATCGCCTGTCGGAAGACAACTGGGCCTTCACCAGTTTGACTGCGATCTACCTTCCGGTCGGGATGGCCCTCTTGACTGCAGGCATCATCCTTCTGATGCGAGGGCCAATAATTTATGTCGAGAAGGACGGCGTCACAGAGAACGACATCTAGGACGCCGGCGCCTTTCATTGGTGGACCATGAGGGCGCGAGGCCCCTTCGTAGCCGAGTGCGAGCGGGGGTGTGTGCGGACATTGACGTTGACCTTAACTTTTATCCAGCCTGAGCAGGACTCCGGGGTTGAGTTTTTCCCTTCTAGGCCGGTTGGGCAACGGGGCTGGCGCGGAGCTTTGCGGATTGCGCAAGGTCAGACCCCGATGGGAGGTGTAAGGTCTAGGCGAACTCGGCAGGCGACTGCTTGCCGAGGCGGGAGTGTGAGCCTTCGGTGTTGTAATCCTTGCGCGAGGCCGCGAGCGCGCCGCAGGTGTGGTTCTCCACTGCGGCGAACCCGGTTCCAAACTGAGGAGAGCGAGGCCTCGATCACCATAACCTGGAGCTCGCTCGACCCACTGCCGCCACATCTCGCGAAGAGCTTGGGCATCTTTGTGAGTTGACGGGTTTCTCGCCTTAGCTGCTGAAACATGGTCACTTGGATTCAGTCTTTGCTCATCACGGGTGTGTTCAGATCGTATTCGGCAAAGGCATCGATCACCCGAAGCTTCGCCGTGATGGTCACGTCGCCATAACCATCACTGGCCGTCTTTCCGGAATGACCCTGTATCGCGTCTAGGACGCGGACAGGTGCGCCTTGTTCAAGGCCCAACGTCTTGAACCGGTGGCGAAAGCCATAATTCGGCTGAACATCGTCCGGCACCAGTCCCAAGCGGTTCAACCATTCGCTGATCTCACCGGATATCGCGCGCGCGCTCGTGACATATTTCTCCCGTGAAGGTGCCCGATGAAACAGCGGCCCAGGCGCGGCTTTGATGAAGAAGTCCGCGAACCCCAGTGACACCAGCTGAGGATGCAAAGGCACGTCGCGAAACTGTCCCGTCTTCACTGATCCCGCCTCAGGGGTGATGCGCATGATCCACCTGCCGGCTTCGATGCGGAGATCCTCCTTTCGAAGCTGGGTGAGTTCGGTGGGACGCGCGCCCGAGAAGGCTGCCAGCAGCGGCACCCATCGCTTTGCATTCGAGAGCCACGGCCGTTCCTGGTTGGCTGGGTTCGTCCGATGCGGTGGCTGGTAGCGATAAGCGGCCTTGAGAATACGCGTCGCTTCGAGAGTGCTGTAGCCTTTCTCTCGCACTTGGATCCTGCGCGGAACCTGCTGTCGGACGCTGGAGGCTTCATTCGACGCTAGGCGGTCGTTGTCGTGCGCCCATTTCAGAACCGCCCGGACGGCGGCCAGATACTTGTCGGACACCGTTTTCGGTGCCTTGCCCGACGAGAGCAGGCCGTCTCGCCAATCCAGTAGGTTGCGTTTGGTGATCCTCTTGGCATCGTCATGACCCAGAAACCTTCGCAGGTCGGCGATTGCGTGCGTCCAGTTCGCGCCCCCGTCGCGGTGTTTGCCAAGCTGCTGTCGCGAGAGGATGTAGTCCTGGAATAGACCCTGCAGGCTGATACGCGTCTGTGCCAGGACCGAACGTTGCGGTGGCTGCAGGATCGGGTCGACGGATTGGCCTTCGAAGTTCCCTGCATCCCGCTCGAGGGTCTGCGTTAGTGCCGCAATCTCGGCCCGAACCAACGCGGCCGAAAGCATTTGCCGATCCTGAGACCCGCGCGCGGCCGCGTGCGAATGTTCCTCGACCACGCGATTTGTGCTGATCTCGACAAGGGTGTGGTCTCCGGATCCAAGTCTGACCTTGAGAGCCTCCATGCGCGAGCGGCGCAGACGCCGGTCGTGCTCGCGCGCGCCTCTCATCAGCTCATAGTCCGTCTGCGCCATTATGGCGCCGACGGGATCCTCGCTGTCACTGATCTCACCTGTATCGATCTTCTGCATGATCCGTTCATACTCGGCCTTTTGAGCTTCGAGACTGGGCATGCGCTCCTGTTTGGCGTCGTAATCCGAGATGACTTGGCGGTAGTGCTGGTGTGCAAGCTCCTGGATGATTTCCGGGGTCAGGGGGACGAGGACGCGGGGCGGGCAGGAGACGGCGTCAGTCGGTGACCCTGGAGCGCCGGCCATGCCTGCTTGTGCCCGGGCCTGTGAAATCTGCTGTTGAAGTCTCGCGACGGCGGCGGCGTGATTCTGCGATGCAATGGTGCGGTCCCCTCCCAAGGGTTCCGCCAGCTGCGTCCTTCCGCCGAGGAAGGGTCGCAGCGCCTCAGGAATGGCGATCCGAGCCCAGAAGCGGCCGTTCTTTTCCTTCCAGTGACGTCGTGATCCCGCCATGTCGCAACCTTCATTCTGGCACCTGTTCTGGCACCAGAAATGGCACCAGGGCCCACGAAACAAGGGTGTTTTTTCATATCAAGGGTTTGGGATGGTGCTGTGAGAGAGGATTGAACTCTCGACCTCACCCTTACCAAGGGTGTGCTCTACCACTGAGCTACCACAGCAACGTGAGGCGGCGTTTAGCCAAAGGTTTCGGACCCTGCAAGGGGGTCTGCGCAATTTTTCGCGAATTTGGCGATTGATCGTGCTGCATGCGTGCGTTTGCTGGACGTGCGGGCCACACGGCGCTAACAGGACTTCCATGACCGATCGACGCGACGACAAGCCCAAACCTGACAGTCGTGATGAACGCCTGCGGCAAGCGCTGCGCGCGAATCTGGCACGGCGCAAGGAACAGGCGCGGTCACGGGCGGATCGGGACGACAACAAGACTGCCCCGGATGCGGGCGGCGAGACAGGCAAGGACAACTGATGGATCAGATCATCGTCACGGGGAACGGCCCGCTTCACGGGGAAATCCCCATCGCCGGCGCCAAGAACGCCTGCCTGACGTTGATGCCAGCGACGTTGCTGACCGACCAGCCGCTGACGCTGACCAACGCGCCGCGCCTGTCCGACATCCGCACCATGACCGCGCTGCTGGGCTCTCTGGGGGCCGAGGTCGCCAGCCTGCAGGAGGGTCAGGTCCTGGCCCTGTCCAGCCATGCGATGACCAGCCACCGGGCCGAATACGACATCGTGCGCAAGATGCGGGCGTCGATTCTGGTGCTGGGGCCGATGCTGGCGCGTGACGGCGTGGCCGAGGTCTCGCTGCCAGGCGGCTGCGCGATTGGCGCGCGTCCCGTGGACCTGCACCTGCGCGCGCTGGAGGCGATGGGCGCGACGCTGGATTTGCGCGACGGCTATGTGCATGCCAAGGCACCTTCGGGCGGGTTGCGGGGTGCCGTGTTCGAATTCCCGGTCGTGTCCGTGGGCGCGACCGAGAACGCGCTGATGGCCGCGACGCTGGCGCGTGGCACCACGGTGCTGAAGAACGCCGCCCGCGAGCCCGAGATCGTCGATCTGGCCCGCTGCCTGCGCGCGATGGGTGCACAGATCGAAGGCGAAGGCACGGGCACCATCACCATTCAGGGCGTGCAGGCGCTGCATGGCGCGACGCATCCGGTCGTGACGGACAGGATCGAATTGGGCACCTATATGCTGGCGCCCGCCATGTGCGGCGGTGAGGTCGAACTGTTGGGCGGCCGGATCGAGTTGTTGGCGGCGTTCTGCGAAAAGCTGGACGAGGCCGGGATCAACGTCGAGGAAACCGCGCGCGGCCTGAAGGTCTCGCGCCGCAACGGCCGGGTGCGCGCCGTCGATGTCCGGACAGAGCCGTTCCCGGGTTTCCCCACCGACCTGCAGGCGCAATTCATGGCGCTGATGTGCATGGCCGAGGGCACGAGCGTACTGGAGGAGACGATCTTCGAGAACCGCTTTATGCACGCGCCCGAACTGGTCCGCATGGGTGCGCAGATAGAGGTGCATGGCGGTCATGCGACCGTCACCGGGGTGGAAAAGCTGCGCGGTGCGCCGGTGATGGCCACCGACCTGCGCGCATCGGTCAGCCTGATTCTGGCGGGTATGGCAGCCGAAGGGCAGACGACCGTCAGCCGCGTCTATCACCTGGATCGGGGTTACGAACATGTCGTGCGCAAGCTGCGCGGCGTGGGGGCCCATATCGAACGCGTCAAGGAGGAGTGATCATGGCCGAGGATGCCCGTTTCGCCGATGCCGACCCCCGGCCCCTGGCCCTGAGGGCCGAGGACGAGGACGACCTGCGTATCCTGTCGTCGCTGGTGCAGGACGCGGTTCTGACCGGCACGGATGTCAGCCATGACCGTCAGGCACGGCGGTTGTCGCTGTTGCTGACCCGGTTCCGGTGGGAGGATGCCACCGATGCTCGGACCCAGGGGCGCGACTACGAACGTGTCCGCGCGGTGCTGGTCATCGGTGACGTGATGCGCGTGGTCAGCGATGGTGTCGGGCGCGATGCGGACACAGTACTGTCACTGCTGGCGATCCGCTGGCAGGCAGGCGAGGACGGCACCGGTCGCCTGTCGCTGGACTTTGCGGGCGACGGGACCATCGTGGCGGATGTCGAGTGCATCAACCTGGACCTGCGCGACGTGACGCGCCCGCATCGGGCGGTGTCGGGCAAGGCGCCGCAGCACCCGGAATAGAGCCTTTCGGGGCATCTGGGCAAAGAAGAAGCCCGCGGCATCCTGTCCGCCCCCCGGCGCTTGAGCCGGGCGAGGACGCGGGGTACGGCCACGCGGGAACACGAGGGGAATGATGATGCCGGTCTTTCTGAACAGCGCCGACGCCGATTTCGAAGACGGCTTTCGCGCGATGCTGGGTGCCAAGCGCGAGGATTCGGCCGATGTGAACGACGCGGTCACCGCCATCATCCGCGATGTACGCGATCGGGGCGATGCGGCCCTGTGCGACCTGACATCGCGGTTCGACCGGCTGGATCTGACGCCCGCCACCCTGCGCTTTTCGCCTGAGGAGATCGCGGCGCATGTCGCCCGCGTCACGCCCGAGGATCGGGCCGCCCTGGCCCTGGCGGCCGAACGCATCCGTGCCTATCACGCCCGCCAGATCCCCGAGGATGCCAGCTGGACCGACCCCGAGGGCGCGACCCTGGGCTGGCGGTGGAGCGCGGTGTCGGCGGCGGGACTGTACGTGCCGGGCGGGCAGGCGGCCTATCCGTCCAGCGTGCTGATGAACGCGATCCCGGCGCGGGTCGCGGGGGTCGAGCGGCTGGTCATCTGCGTGCCGACGCCGGACGGGGTGGTCAACCCGTTGGTGTTGCTGGCGGCGCAGCTGTCCGGTGTGGATGAGATCTATCGCATCGGCGGAGCGCAGGCTGTGGCGGCGATGGCTTATGGCACCGATACCATCGCGCCGGTCGACAAGATCACCGGGCCGGGCAACGCCTATGTCGCCGCGGCCAAGCGGCAGGTCTTTGGCCGCGTGGGCATCGATATGATCGCCGGTCCGTCCGAGGTTCTGGTGATCGCGGATGGCGAACAGAACCCCGACTGGCTGGCATGGGACCTGCTGGCGCAGGCCGAACATGATGCCGACGCGCAATCAATCCTGATCACCACCGATCCGGCCATGGCGCAGGCCGTGGCCGCGGCCGTTGAACGCATCATCCCGACGCTGGACCGGGCCGCCATCGCGGGGGCCAGCTGGCGCGATTACGGCACGCTGATCGTGGTCGACGACCTGGACCAAGCGGCGGCCCTGTCGAACCGCATCGCGCCAGAGCATCTGGAACTGTGCGTGGCCGACCCCGAGGGGCTGGCCGCCAAGTGTGTCCATGCCGGCGCGATCTTTCTTGGCGCGCACACGCCCGAGGCGGTCGGTGATTATGTCAGCGGGCCGAACCACGTGCTGCCGACGGCGCGTTCGGCGCGGTTCAGTTCCGGCCTGTCGGTCATGGATTTCCTGAAACGCACCACCATGGCGCGACTGACGCCGGGGGCATTGGCGGCGATCGGCCCCGCCGCGGTGCGGCTGGCGGCATCCGAGGGCTTGCAGGCGCATGGCGCTTCGGTTCAGGCTCGGTTGGGGACCTTGAACGAAAGACCGCTGGAATGAGCCGCATCACCCGGATCGAGATCGACGACAGTGCCATCCCCCCCGCCACGCCGGAAATGGAGCAGGAGCGGCGTGTCGCGATCTTTGATCTGATCGAGGACAACAGTTTCGTCATGCCGGGGCGTGACGGGGACGCCGCACCCGACGGACCCTATGTTCTGGAACTGTGCATCCGCGAGGGGCGGCTGGTCTTTGACGTCACGGCCGAGGACGCGACCAAGGTGGCCGAATTCCACCTGTCACTTGGGCCGTTCCGGCAGGTGGTCAAGGACTACTTTCAGATCTGCCAAAGCTATTTCGACGCCGTGAAACGCCTGCCCCCCGCCCAGATCGAGGCGATCGACATGGCCCGCCGCGGGATCCACAACGAAGGGGCGCGCACCCTGCAGGAGCGGCTGGAGGGCAAGGCCGGGCTGGACATCGACACGGCGCGCCGCCTGTTCACCCTGATCTGTGCGCTGATCCCGCAGGGCTGATCCGATGACGTTGGACACGCTGCCATCGTCTGTTCTGTTCTGCTGCGACCACAATTCCATCCGCTCGCCCATGGCCGAGGGGATGATGAAAAAGTTCTATGGCCGCGCGGCCTATGTCCAGTCGGCGGGCGTCAGGAACGACATGGAGGTGGACGGCTTTGCCATCGCCGTCTGCGAAGAGATCGGCGTACCCATCGCCAACCACCGCAGCCGCAGCTTTGAGGAGATGCAGAACTGGGGCGATGATCTGGGCCAGTTCGATCTGATCGTCGCCCTGTCGCCCGCCAGTCAGCGCATGGCGCTGGAGATGACGCGGCACGCGCATCTGGACGTGGAATACTGGCCGGTCATGGACCCGACGGGCCTGGCCGAAGGACGCGAGGCGCGGCTGGCGGCCTATCGCCAGACCCGCGATCAGATCCAGACGCGCATGCGCGCCAGGTTCGGTCCGCCGCACATCCTGACCTAGCAGCGCACGTGGCGTCCACGCCGCCAATGCCTGGGCACGTCCCAGATCGGCCGTGCCATTTCCGCAATCACGTCATCACGCGTCAAACCGATGTCGCGCAACCGGTCGTCCGACAGACGTGACAGATCGATGCGGGTTCGGCGCACATCGAACATGGTCAAGGCGCGTTCCACCCACCAGGGGCGGGGCAGGATGCCGTGGCCGGTCACGACACGCAGCAGTGCGTTTTTCGGGGTCATCGTTCAGCCTCCGTGATTGAACCCATCAGTGGTAATGATGAGAAGCGTGTCGTTTATCTTTACAGTTGATGGATATCCCCCAACGGCGTATTTGTGAAACGAGTGGTTTTGATGTGATCCATCACGGAAACAGAATGATGCGCAATCTGGATATCGCCACGCTGCGGTCGTTGCAGGCGGTGGCCGAATACGGCGCCGTGACGCGCGCTGCCGATGCGCTGAACATGACGCAAAGTGCGCTGTCGATGCAGATGAAGCGCCTGGAAGAGGTGTTCGGTCGGCCGATGCTGGTCAAGGTCGGGCGCGGCGTCATTCTGTCCGATTTTGCCCAGGATCTGTTGGGGGACAGTCGCAAGCTGGTCGCCCTGAATGATGCGATTCTGTCACGGTTCACGGGCGCACGGCCGCAGACCCGACTGCGCGTGGGGCTGACCAGCGACTGGTTGTTCACCAAGGTCGCCCAGACCGTCCGCGCCTTTCGGGCCGATTTCCCGCAGGTCGAACTGATCATCAACGACGCTCGCAGCAAGGATCTGCGCATCCAGATGCGGCGCGGAGAGCATGACGTGATCCTGACCACCGAATTCGACGCACCGGCGGGTGCAATTCATCTGGCAAAGGTTGATCTGGCGTGGTTCGGGGCGACGGGGGGGCAGGCATGGCGCGACCGCCCGCTGCCGATCGCCAATTCGCCGCATTGCGCCTACCACACCGTGGGCATGTCCGCGCTGGAGCAGGCCGGGATCGAATGGTTGCAGGTCGTCAGCGATGGCGGCACCGACACGTGGCGGGTGCTGGCTGCCGCAGATCTGGGACTGACGCTGTTGCCACGGGGCATCCGGCAACCGGGACTGGAGGTGGTGGACCATGGTGGCGCGCTGCCACCGCTGCCGCCGACCTGGCTGAACGTCTATGTGGCGGATGGCCCGGCGCGGCGGACGGCCTCGGATTTCGCGGGCTATCTGCGCCGCGTCGTCTGCGAGGTCGCCGCCGCCGCCTGACGGATCAGACCACCACGCCTGCGCCGTCCGTTGCCGGTCCCGCATTGGCGCGGAACGCCGCGAACAGTTCTCGGCCCATGCCTTCGTGGCTGCCCGACGGGTCATGGATCGCAGGGGTGCGGCTGTCGAAATCGGCCTCCAGGCATTCCAGCGTGCCGTGGGCGGCGTCCAGGCGCACCATGTCGCCGTCACGCAGCCGCGCCAGCGGTCCACCCATCGCGGCCTCTGGCGAGACGTGGATCGCCGCGGGCACCTTGCCCGACGCACCCGACATGCGACCGTCGGTGACCAGCGCGACCTTCAGCCCGCGGTCCTGCAGAACGGCCAGCGTCGGCGTCAGCGAATGCAGCTCGGGCATGCCATTGGCGCGCGGTCCCTGGAACCTGACGACGACGATCGTATCCTCGGTGAATTCGCCGTTGCGAAAGGCGGTTTTGACCGATTCCTGATCCTGGAACACGCGGGCGCGGGCCTCGATCAGGTGGCGTTCGGGGGCGACCGCGCTGATCTTGATGACGCCGCGACCCATGTTGCCCTGCAACTGCTTGAGGCCGCCCGATGCCGCGAACGGGTCGCTTGCGGGGCGCAGGATGCGGTCGTTCAGCGTGGTGCGGGCGCCGTCCTCCCACCGGATGCTGTCGCCGTCCAGCTTGGGTTCGCGGACATAGCTGTCCAGCCCCGACCCCGTGATCGTCTTGACATCCGGATGCAGCAGGCCCGCCTCCAGCAGCTGCCCGATCATATAGCCAAGGCCGCCTGCCGCGTGGAAATGGTTCACGTCGGCCAGCCCGTTGGGATAGACCCGCGCCATCAGCGGCACGTTTTCCGACAGGTCGTGGAAATCGGCGATGTCGATGATCACCCCCGCCGCCCGTGCCATCGCGGGCAGGTGCAGCACCAGGTTCGTCGACCCGCCGGTGGCCATCAGCCCCACGATGCCGTTCACAAAGGCGCGCTCATCCAGAACCTGTCCGGCTGGGGTGTATTGGTTGCCCAGATTGGTGATCTGCGCCGCGCGCTGGACCGCGGCCACGGTCAGCGCCTCGCGCAGCGGCGTATTCGGGTTCACAAAGCTGGAGCCGGGCAGGTGCAGGCCCATGAACTCCATCAGCATCTGGTTCGTGTTCGCGGTGCCGTAAAAGGTGCAGGTGCCCGCGGAATGATAGCTGGCCATCTCGGCTCGCATCAGTTCGTCGCGGCCGACCTCTCCGGTGGCGAATTGCTGGCGGACCTTGGATTTTTCGTCGTTGGGCAGGCCCGAGGGCATCGGGCCTGCGGGCACGAACACCGCCGGAATGTGCCCGAAGGTCGCCGCCGCGATGATCAGCCCCGGCACGATCTTGTCGCAGACGCCCAGATACAGCGCCGAATCAAAACAGTCATGCGACAGCGCCACACCCGCCGCCAGCGCGATCACGTCGCGCGAGAACAGCGACAGTTCCATCCCCGGGCGCCCTTGGGTAACGCCGTCGCACATCGCGGGCACGCCGCCCGCGACCTGCACCGTGGCGCCCGCCGCACGACCCGCAGCACGGATCACGTCAGGATAGCGTTCGAACGGCTGATGTGCCGACAACATGTCGTTATACGCCGTCACGATCCCGATATTGGGCTTTCGCGTCGTGGCCATGTCGGTCTTGTCGTTCATGGCGGCATAGGCATGGGCCTGATTGCCGCAGGACAGGTGCGCGCGGGCCGGCCCGTCCTGCGCGGCGCGGGCGATCTTGGCCAGATAGGCGCTTCGGCTGTCGTGCGAACGTTCGCGGATCCGGTCGGTGACGCGGTCGATCATGGCGTGAAGGGTCATGGGGGGCCTCCTCTGGCTTTGCGGCACTATACGCTGTTAGCGTTAACGGTTCAACCGTTGGCGGTCGTCAGCCTTGTGCGCAGGGGTGGGTCATGTCAGATCGACCGTAAAAGGAGTTTTGCGATGAGCGAACTGCACGACGACGACCTGCCGGTCAGCCACCCCAACGACCGTGCCGTGATCCGGTTGCGTCCGAAATCCAAGCCGCAGGCGATCCGCCACGGCTTCCCCTGGGTCTTTGCGGACGAGGCGGTTCTGGACCGCCGCACCAAGGCGCTGCCCCCCGGCGGACTGGCCGTGCTGGAAGATGCCGAACGCCAGCCGCTGGCGCTGGTCACCGTGAACCCGGTTAGCAAGATTATCGCCCGCGTGATGGATACCGATCCGGACGCGGTCATCGACGGCGCATGGCTGCGCGCCCGGCTGACCCGCGCGCTGCAGATGCGCGAACGCATCTATGACGAACCGTTCTATCGTCTGGTCCATGCCGAGGCCGACGGCCTGCCGGGGCTGGTCATCGACCGCTTTGGCGACGCCGCCGTGATTCAGCCGAACGCGGCCTGGGCCGATGGCATGGCCGAAGAGATCGCCGATGCGCTGATCGACGTCGCGGGCGTCACCACGGTTGTCCTGAACGGGCAGGGCCGGTCGCGCGGGCTGGAGGGTCTGACCGAACGGCTGGAGGTCATTCGCGGCACCGCGCCCGACGCCCCGGTTCAGGTACGGATGAACGGCGCGATCTATCTGGCCGACCTGATGGGCGGACAGAAAACCGGCCTGTTCTTTGACCAGCGCCCGAACCATGCGTTCACGCAACGGCTGGTTGGTGGCGGGTCCGTGCTGGACGTGTTCAGCCATGTAGGCGGTTTCGGCATGGCCGCGCTGGCCGCTGGCGCGACCAGCGCGCTGTGTGTCGACGGCAGTGCTCCGGCGCTGGAACTGGCGCGGGGCGGGGCGGCGGCCATGGGCGCGTCGGACCGGCTGGAGACGCTGCAATCCGATGCATTCGACGCGCTGGAGGCGCTGGCCGAACAAGGCCGGACCTTTGACGTAGTGGTGTGCGACCCGCCGGCCTTTGCCCCGTCAAAGCCCGCGTTGGAAAAGGGCCTGCGCGCCTATGAGCGTGTGGCCAAGATGGCCGCGCCGCTGGTGGCACCCGGCGGATACCTGGTGCTGTGCAGCTGTTCGCATGCCGCCGACCTGACCGCGTTCCGCAATGTCAGCGCGCGCGGCATCGGGCGTGGGGGACGGCGCGGCGTGCTGATCCACACCGGTCAGGCTGGGCCCGACCATCCGACCCTGCCGCAGTTGGCCGAGACGGGCTATCTCAAGGCGCTGTTCTTTCGGCTGGACTGATGCGCGCCGTTCTGGACGCCAATGTCCTGTTCCCCACCATCCTGCGCGAGATCCTGACGGATCTGGCGCAGGCGGGTTTGTACGACGCGCTGTGGTCTGACCGCATCCTGACCGAATGGCACCGCGCCGCCGCCCGCATCGGCCCCGATGCCGCCAGCGTCGCCGGGGCCGAAATCGCGATGCTGCGCCTGCGGTTTCCACAGGCCGCGCAGCAGGATGACGGTCAGGCGACGATCGATCTGGATTTTCCCGACCCCGCCGACCGTCACGTGGTCGAGGCCGCGCTGGCCGGGGGTGCGGCCCTGATCGTGACCGCGAACCTGCGCGATTTTCCACAGCGGATGATGGCGGGGCTGGGCCTGCGCGCCCTGCACCCCGACGCGTTCCTGCTGGATCTGCTGGCACGCGACCGCGCCGCGGTCCTGTCCGCGCTGCACGGTGCGCGTGGCCGGGCAGAGGCC
Organism: Paracoccus sp. Ld10; assembly: GCF_045064235.1. Taxonomy (NCBI): domain Bacteria; kingdom Pseudomonadati; phylum Pseudomonadota; class Alphaproteobacteria; order Rhodobacterales; family Paracoccaceae; genus Paracoccus; species Paracoccus sp. Ld10. Next base: position 134,318 of record NZ_JBISHD010000031.1, read on the forward strand.
GCAGGCGGTGCCATGACCATGGCCCAGATGCTCAAGCGGTGCCGCCTTCCGCGCGTGGCCCGCGCAGTGAACGGTTGAACGGCATTGCTGTTATCGCTAACAAAGGGTATGGCGGACGCCACCCAACAGGAGGACAGCATGGTCTCTCGTGTCATTCCGGTCGATGATTTCGACCTTGTGATCTTTGGCGCCACGGGCGATCTGGCCCATCGCAAGATTCTGCCCGGTCTGTACCGGCGTTTCAAGGCCGGACAGTTCCCAGCCACAAGCCGGATCATCGGTGCGGCGCGCACCGAACAGGACGACGACGCGTTTCGCGCCGAGGCCGCCGCGGCGATCTGCGAATACGCGGGTGCCAAGCCCGACGACCCGCAATTGGCCGAATTCTTGACGCTGCTGGGTTACGTGCCCATCGACGCCAAGGGCGAGGGCGGCTGGCAGGCGCTCAAGGAGCGGATGCGCAAGGGGTCGGTCCATGCGTTCTATTTCTCGGTCGCGCCGGCATTGTTCGGCGACATCGCCGAACGGCTGGCGGGCCACGGCATCGCCGATGACGACAGCCGCATCGTGGTGGAAAAGCCCTTTGGACGCGACCTGGCCAGTGCGCGTGCGCTGAACGCCACGCTGGCGCAGCATTTCAACGAACAGCAGATCTATCGGATCGACCATTACCTGGGCAAGGAAACCGTCCAGAACCTGATGGCCGTACGCTTTGCCAATGTCCTGTTCGAGCCGCTGTGGAATGCGCAATACGTCGACCACGTCCAGATCACGGTTGCGGAAACCGTGGGCGTGGCCGGGCGCGGCAGCTATTACGACAAATCCGGCGCGATCCGGGACATGGTTCAGAACCACATGATGCAGCTTCTGTGCCTGATCGCGATGGAGCCGCCCTATCACTTCGACCCAGACGCCGTGCGCGACGAAAAGCTGAAGGTGATCCGCGCGCTGGAGCCGCTGGAGCCTGCCGACATCGTCCGCGGCCAGTATCAGGGCGAGGGCAGCGATTACCTGACCGACGCCGAGGATCGCGATTCGCGGACCGAGAGCTATGTCGCGATGAAGGTGCGGATTTCGAACTGGCGCTGGCAGGGCACGCCCTTTTACCTACGCACCGGAAAGAAACTGCGCGCGCGCACCAGCGAGATCGCGATCACCTTCAAGGAGCCGCCGCATTCGATTTTTGACGAAAGCGGTGTACCCAAGGCCAACGAACTGGTCATCCGCCTGCAGCCGAACGAGGGCATGAACCTCAAGGTGATGATCAAGGAACCGGGGCCGGGCGGCATGCGCCTGGTGCAGGTGCCGCTGGACATGTCCTTTGCCGATGCCCTGGGGCCCGAGGGCGCGGACATGCCCGACGCCTATGAGCGGCTGATCATGGACGTGATCCGCGGCAACCAGACCCTGTTCATGCGCGGCGACGAGGTCGAGGCGGCCTGGGCCTGGACCGACCCGATCATTACGTCATGGGAAGAGGGCAAGCGTCGCCCCGAACCCTATGACAGCGGATCCTCGGGCCCCGAGGAGGCGTTACGCCTGATGCACCGCGACAACCGTCGCTGGAGGGAGATCAGGGCATGACCATGCAATTCAAGGAATACCCCGACCGCGAGATGCTGGCACTGTCCGTGGCCGACCGCATCGCGTCCCAATTGGCACAGCATCTGCGCGGCCACGACAGTGCGACGCTGTGCGTGCCGGGCGGCACCTCGCCCGCGCCTGTCTTCGAGACGCTGTCAGGTGCCGATCTGGACTGGGACCGCGTGACCGTGGTGCTGGGCGACGAACGGTGGGTGGACGGCGACCACAAGCGGTCGAACAGCCGCCTGCTGCGGCGTCATCTGCTGAAGGACAAGGCCGCGGCGGCGCAGTACATCGACCTCTATACGGGCGACGCCTCGCCCGATCTGGCAACCGACGGGCTGGCCGAAAGGCTGGCGCCGGTGCTGCCGCTGACGGTCGTGCTGCTGGGCATGGGCAACGACATGCACACGGCCAGCCTGTTCCCGGGCGCCGATCACCTGCAGGCCGCGATGGCCACGGGCGCGCCCCCCGTCATGGCCATCCGCGCCGAGGGCGCGGAAGAGCCGCGCATCACCCTGACGCGGCCGGTGCTGGCCAACGCGCTGAACATTCACGTGCTGATCATGGGCCCGGAAAAGCGTCAGGCGCTGGACCGGGCGCAAAAGCTGGACCCGATGCGGGCACCGATCCGCGCGTTTCTTGACGAGGCTACCGTCCATTGGGCGGAATGAGGAATTGACATGACCGCACTCTGGAACCGCTTGCAGGATCACCGCAAGGGCCAAGGATCGACCCCGATCGAGGCTCTGTTCGACGCCAACCGCGCCACCGATTTCCGCGTGCAGACGGACGGCCTGACCTTTGACTATTCCAAGACCATGATCGACGCGGGCGCGCGCGACCTGTTGCTGGAACTGGCCGCCCCGGTGGCCGCCCGCCGCGACGCGATGTTCGCGGGCGAGAAGATCAACGAGACCGAGGGCCGTGCCGTCCTGCATACTGCGTTGCGCAACTTGGAGGGCAGCGTCACCGTCGACGGACAGGACGTGATGCCCGGGGTTCGCGAAACACATGCCCGCATGACGCGGTTCGCGTCCCAGGTTCGCGACGGCAGCTTTGCGGGGCAGGGCGGTCGCATCACCGACGTGGTTAATATCGGCATCGGCGGATCGGACCTGGGCCCGGCGATGGCGGTGCTGGCGATGGCGTCCTATCATGACGGGCCGCGCACGCATTTCGTCAGTAACGTGGACGGCGCCGACATCGCCGACACGCTGAAGGGGATGGACCCCGCGACGACGCTGGTGATCGTCGCCTCCAAGACCTTTACCACGATCGAGACCATGACCAACGCCCAGACCGCCCGCGACTGGATGGCGGCGTCGGTCACCGATCCGGGCGCGCAGTTCGTGGCCCTGTCCACCGCCGCCGCCAAGGCCGCCGATTTCGGCATCGCGGCAGAACGCGTGTTCGGCTTTGAGGATTGGGTCGGCGGTCGCTATTCGGTCTGGGGTCCGATCGGGCTGTCGCTGATGCTGGCCGTCGGGCCAGAGGCGTTTGACCAGTTCCTGGCCGGTGGCGCCGCGATGGACGCGCATTTCCGCACCGCTGCGCCCGCACAGAACCTGCCGGTGATGCTGGCCCTGACCGGCATCTGGCACCACCAGATCTGCGGTTATCCGACCCGCGCGGTGCTGCCCTATGACAATCGGCTGATGCGCCTGCCCGCCTATCTGCAGCAGCTGGAGATGGAATCGAACGGCAAGCGCGTGGCGATGGACGGCAGCGATCTTCCGGTCGTGTCCGGCCCGGTGGTCTGGGGCGAACCCGGCACCAATGGCCAGCACGCATTCTATCAGCTGATCCACCAGGGCACGATGCCGGTCCCCTGCGAGTTCATCCTGGCCGCGCGCGGGCACGAACCCGATCTGGCGCATCACCACATCCTGCTGGCCGCAAATTGTCTTGCGCAGTCCGAGGCGCTGATGCGGGGTCGCTCGCTGGACGAGGCGCGTGCCCTGATGGAGGCTAAGGGTCTGGAGGGCGTCGAGCTGGACCGTCAGGCCCGCCACCGCGTGTTCCCCGGCAACCGGCCATCCACCACGCTGTTGATGGAGCAGTTGACGCCGTTTGCACTGGGCCAGATCGTGGCGCTGTACGAACAGCGCGTCTTTGTCGAAGGCGTGATCCTGGGGATCAACAGCTTTGACCAGTGGGGAGTCGAACTGGGCAAGGAACTGGCGCTCAAGGTCGAACCGCTGCTCAAGGGTCAGGATGCACCGTGCCATGATGCGTCAACGAATGCGCTGGCGGCGCTAATCCGGCAGATGCGGGGCTGACACGGGCGCACGCGTGCGGGACATACAAAGCCGCCCTGATCCGTCGGGGCGGCTTTTCCTTGACGCCGCAAGCGGGTAGGGTCCGCCCGGCACAGTGAAAGGTCGGATCATGGCGTTCTTTACAAAACTGCGAGAGCGGCTGACGCGGTCCTCCTCCAAGATCGGGGCGGGGCTGGACGATATCGTCGGAGAGACCGCTGCACCCGTCACGCCTGCTGCGGCACCCGAGCCGTCGGGGCTGGTCGGCCGCCTGTTCGGCCGCGCCGAGGCGCATGTCGAGGAACCGCGCCGCGCCCTGGACGACGAGATGCTGGAAGAGCTGGAGGACATGCTGGTCCAGGCCGATCTGGGCGTCGAGACCGCCCTGCGCGTCACCGCCAATATCGCCGAAGGGCGAATGGGCCGGCGTGTGTCGTCGACCGAGCTGAAACAGCTGCTGGCCACAGAGATCGCACGCATCATGGCGCCTGTCGCGCGTCCGCTGCCGATCTATCCGAAAAAACCGCAGGTGGTGCTGGTCGTGGGCGTCAACGGCGCGGGCAAGACCACCACCATCGGCAAGCTGGCCAGCCAGTTCCGCGCCGCCGGAAAGTCGGTGGTGATCGCGGCCGGTGACACGTTCCGTGCGGCGGCGGTCGAACAACTGCAGGTCTGGGGTCAGCGCGCCGGCGTGCCGGTGATGGTCGCCCCGCAGGGCAGCGACCCCGCCAGCCTGGCATGGGACGCGATGGTCCGGGCCGAGGCCGAGGGCGCCGATCTGCTGATGATCGACACCGCTGGCCGACTGCAGAACCGTCAGGACCTGATGGAGGAGCTGGCCAAGATCGTCCGCGTGATCCGCAAAAAGGACCCCGACGCGCCGCACAATACCCTGTTGGTGCTGGACGCGACCACCGGCCAGAACGCGTTGAGCCAGGTCGAGACGTTCCGCAAGCTGGCCAATATCTCGGGTCTGGTGATGACCAAACTGGACGGTACCGCGCGCGGCGGCGTGCTGGTGGCCCTGGCCGATCGGTTCGGTCTGCCGATCCACGCGATCGGCGTGGGCGAACAGATCGACGATCTGGACGCCTTTGACGCGGACGAGTTCGCCCGCGCTCTGGTCGGCCTCTAGGCGTCCAGCAGCGCCCGCTGGTTGCGGCCATGGCGCTGTGCCAGACGGCGGGCCTGACGGCCGGGCAGCAGGTGGCGCGCAGGTTTTTGTGTCGTGCCCGCTGTCAACGCGATGACGCGGCGCGCATTCTGTGCCCCCAACGCGCGCAGGGCCATAGGCCTAGGCAACAGGCTTTCTGCCCACGCCCCGTTCGCCAACAACAGATTGTGGTCTGCCATCAGGACGTGCCAATACGCGACCCCATTCGTATCTGTGATCACGGTGACCCCCGGCAGTCCCGCCAGATGACGCGCGGCAACCAGGACTTGATGATGGCCGCTGATGCGTTCGGCGATCCGTGACCCGATCAGCACGCGGTGTTGCGGCGAAACGATCAGGTCACGGGTGGGATGTCCCGCCCCCAGGGCGTGGGCTGCGATGCGGATCGGGCGCTGGTCCGGGCGCAGATCCAGATCGCGCGGTCCCATCAGGCGATGCCCGATCCAAAGCACTGGTTGCGCACCACGATCCAGCGTCTGCAATAGATCCCTGGGTTTCAGGTCCTGTACCGGACGGGCCCCAAAGGGCGTCTCGATCATCGTATCCTGGGCGAAACACAGTGCGGGCGCTATGACAGGCCATGCCACACCGTCGGCAACGCGCTCCAGCCCGCGGACGGCGGTCATCCTGTACCCTACGGACAGATCGAACACCGGTGCGATCCCCTGCGCGTTGGGCACGGGAAAAATCAGCACCGATTGGTGACCGCCATATTCGGTACCGACGTCATAGGCTTCAAAGCTGCGCGGAAAGACCACATAGAAACTGTCGTTATCATCCGACGTTATGATGGACCCGACGAAATTGGACATTCTTGTGCCGGCGGGGACAAAATCAGCGTTCGGACCGGTGCCAAAGACCGCGTCCTCGACCAGCGTCTGGTCCGTCTCGTCGGGTGTGTACAGGCCGCTGCGGAACATGTCGTCATCGTCGCTGATCGTGATCGTCGTCAGCGTCGGGTTGTCCAGTTGAATGCGCCCGCCCATGCCCCACGGCGCTTCTCGGGGGGCACCCACGTCCCCCACGGGAATGACGGTGCTGACGGTCAGAACCGTGATCGTGTGATACATGGAATGCCCCAGTGTTGTCAGTCGAACGGATCCGGCCGTGCATGTCATCGGGCGGTTCCCGACCCTAGGGCGGCAATGGTTAACGCATCGTTAACCGCAGTACAAAAGATGAATGATTTCCTAAGCTCAGGCGGGAATCGACGCCGACGTTCCGCGTTCCCGGTACGGTGTGCTGCCATATTGGGCACGATAGCATTTGGAAAAATGCGACGGGCTGGAAAACCCGGATGCCAGTGCGATCTCGATGATCGACATCTCTGTCTGCATCAACAGGTTGCGGGCCCGCGACAGGCGGGTTTCCATGTAATATCGTTTCGGACTGCGGTTCAGATAGCGGCGGAACAGGCGTTCCAGCTGTCGCGTCGACATGCCCGCATCCAGCGCCAGCTGGGCGGGGCTGACCGGATCCTCCAGATTGGCCTCCATCCGTGCAATGACGGCGGCCAGGCGGGGATGGCGCACACCGATGCGCGTCGGGATCGACAGGCGCTGGCTGTCCTGATCGGTGCGGATCGCGGTATGCAGCATCTGGTCGGCCACGTCGGCGGCCAGCGCGTCGCCCTGCGCCAGCGCGATCAGGTGCAGCATCAGGTCGATCGAACTGGTCCCGCCCGCCGCGGTCAGCCGGTTGCCGTCATGCACGAAGACCGACCGAAACAGATCGACCTCGGGAAAGGCCTCGGCCAGGCCGTCGTGGTTTTCCCAGTGGATCGTGGCCTTGCGCCCGTCCATCAGCCCGGCCTCGGCCAGAACCCAAGTGCCGGTGCAGACGGCGCCCATCGCCGCGCCGCCGCGCGCCTGCCGGCGCAGCCACGCCAGCACGGGGCGCGTCGCCTCGCGCGCGATGTCCGTGCCGCCGCAGACGATCACCACCGCGTCCCGGCCGGGTGGGGGGGCGTCCAGATCCAGGCCGCCGTCCAGCATCACCCGTGCCCCGTTCGAACAGGTCGCCACGTCGCCACGCGGCCCCACCAGACGCCAGTCGAACAGCGTCTTGCCCGATGCGCGGTTGGCCAGACGCAGCGGTTCGATCGCGGCCGTGAAGGGCAGCATCGTGAAACGATCCAGCAGCAGGAAGGTGAAGCGTCGTGGTTTTTCGGAATGCATGGGAGCTATCTTTGCGTGCGGTTGCGCCCCGCACCCAAACAGCGTTTTGACGCCGCGGCAAGGGGGCTTTCAGGGTGCCCGCGGCAGACCCTTTTCCTGCCGACTGTTAGCGTTTATACCGACGCGACATTTTCAAGGAGCGCAGGACATGACGCAACAGACCCGCAAGACCGCCACCCAGGATTGGGACAAGGCCGGCTGGCGCGCCTATCCGCGCGTCCAGATGCCCGACTATACCGATCCCGCCGCCCTGAACGGTGTGGAATCGCAGCTGCGCCGCTATCCGCCGCTGGTCTTTGCCGGAGAGGCGCGCCGCCTGCGGGCCCAGCTGGCCGATGCGGCGGCAGGCCGGGCCTTCCTGTTGCAGGGCGGCGATTGTGCCGAAAGTTTCAGCGAATTCAGTGCCGACAACCTGCGTGACACCTTCAAGGTGCTATTGCAGATGGCCGTGGTGCTGACCTGGGGCGCGCAGATGCCGGTCATCAAGGTCGGACGCATGGCCGGACAATTCGCCAAACCCCGCAGCGCACCGACAGAGGTGATCGACGGGGTAGAGCTGCCCAGCTATCGCGGCGACATCATCAACGGTTTCGATTTTACCGCGGAATCGCGCATCCCCGACCCCACGCGGATGCTGGCGGCCTATACGCAGGCGTCGGCATCGCTGAACCTGCTGCGCGCGTTTTCGACCGGTGGTTTTGCGGACATGCACCGCGTTCAAAGCTGGATTGCTGATTTTGTAGGCGGTGACGAGGCCGCGCGGTATCGTGACATCGCGGGCCGCATCGGTGACGCGATGGCGTTCATGCAGGCGGCGGGCGTGAATTCCGACACGGCGCACCAGCTGTCCAAGGTCGATTTCTATACCAGCCACGAGGCCCTGCTGCTGGAATACGAAGAGGCGCTGGCCCGCATCGACAGCACCACCGGCCTGCCCGTGGCGGGGTCGGGTCACATGATCTGGATCGGTGACCGCACACGTCAGCCCGACGGCGCGCATGTGGAATTCTGCCGCGGCGTCCAGAACCCGATCGGCCTGAAATGCGGTCCCTCGACGACGGCCGATGACCTCAAGGTGCTGATGGCCAAGCTGAACCCCGAAAACGAGGCGGGCCGCCTGACGCTGATCGCGCGGTTTGGCGCGGGCAAGGTGGGCGATCACCTGCCGCGCCTGATCAAGGCCGTTCAGGAAGAGGGCGCGAACGTCGTCTGGTCCTGCGATCCGATGCACGGCAACGTCATCAAGTCGTCGACCGGGTACAAGACGCGGGCCTTTGATTCGATCCTCAGCGAGGTGCGCGAGTTCTTTGGCGTCCACAAGGCCGAGGGCACGATCCCCGGCGGCGTGCATTTCGAGATGACCGGCAAGGACGTGACCGAATGCACGGGCGGCGTGCGCGCCGTCACGGACGAGGATCTGTCCGACCGCTATCACACCGCCTGCGATCCGCGCCTGAACGCCAGCCAATCGCTGGAACTGGCGTTTCTGGTTGCCGAGGAATTGCGCGCCCGGCGCGAGGACGCGGCACCGCAGCGGACCGCCGTCGCCATCTGATCACGACAGGGCCCCGCCGATGCGGGGCCTTATCATTTCCAGCGGCGATGGACCCAGAACCACTGGTCCATGTGCCGGCGGACCAGCATTTCCAGATCATCGTTCAGGGCCTGCATCATCGCGCGGGAATCGTCATGCGCGACGGGTGCCCCGACATGGACCTTGAAGGACAGTCCGTCCGGCTGGCGGATGCCGCAGATCGGCACCAGCAGCGCGTCATAACGGCGCGCCAGATCGGCGGGCGTCAGCACCGTTCGCGTCGGCAGGTCAAAGAACCGCAGCTCTGCCCCCTCGCGGTCGAACTGGTCGAACCCCAGGGCCAGCCAGCCGCCGCCCTTCAGGAACCGCAGCATCGCGGCCAGGCCCGCCCGCCCGCGCGGGAACAGCGGTTCGGCGATGGCGGTGATGGCGGGGACGTAATGGCGGTTGAACGCCTCGTTGTTCATGGGCCGGTACAGCGCGCCGACGGGCCAGCCCCGTGCCGACAGCGCCGCGCGCATCGCGTCGTAATTGCCGAAATGCGCACAGGCGAGGATCACGGGGCGATGGCTGTCCAGTGCCGTCTCCAATGCAGCCAGCCCGGGGCCCTGCAGGGGGTCGGCCTTGCGGATGCGGTCGGTAAATTCATCGGCGGAATAGATTTCGGCCAAGGACCGGCCCGCGTTATCGGGGACGGCGCGGACCAGCGCCTCGACCTCGACCGGGGTCAGGTCGGGACGAGCCAGGGTCAGGTTGTCACGGATGCGCTGTCGCCACCCGGCGAGCGGGGCGATCACATGGGCAAAGACCCAGCCCATGGTCGGAATGCGGCGATGATACGGCAATAGCCGCACCAGCCCCATGATTGCCAGAAAGGCCCCGTTGGCAAAGCGGTCCGTCATCGAGGATCGGTCGTCGCTCATACTGCCCCCTTGGCGGCCCGCGCCTCGCGCGACCAGACATAAAGCCCCGCAACCACGATAATCACCGCACCCATAACGGTCCAGACGTCAGGCAGTTGTCCGAAGAACACAACCCCCCACAGCCCGGCCCATATCAGCCCGGTATAGCCAAACGGCGCCAACACGCCGGCCTCGGCCGCGCTGAAGGCCTTGACCAGCAGGTACTGGCTGACCGTGCCAAAGACCGCCAACGCCCCGAACGCCCACAGGTCGCCCAAGGCAATCGGCTGCCAGAACATCGGCACCACGATGCTGGAGGCGACGGTCCCCACCACCGCCGACCACAGCACCGACGTCGCCACCGAATCGCTTCGAACGATGCGCGTCAACAGTGCCCCCGCCGCATAGGTGAATGCCCCCGCCAGCGGCAGCAGGGCGGCGGGCTGGAACACGCCCAGACCGGGGCGGATGATCAGCAGCGCGCCGACCAGCGCCACGGCAATGCCTGCCAGCCGCCGCGGACCGACCCGCTCGCCCAGAAACAGCGCGCCACCAAGCGTGATCAGGACCGGGTTCAGGTCCATGATCGCCGTCGCCTCGGCCAGCCCGATATATTGCAGGGAGGTAAAGAACAGCGTCACCGACCCCAACTGCATGATCGCGCGGGCAAACTGTGTGCCCGGTTGGCGTGTTCGCAGCAAAGGCAGCATCGCGCCGCGAAAGATCAGCGCAAAGATCAGGAGGTTGCCGACGAACCGCGCCCAGATGACCTGCGCGGGGTGGTACGTCTGCGTCAGATGCTTGGCCGTCGCGTCCATCAGCGTGAACCCCAGGATCGCCGCCAGCAGCAGGGCGATGCCCCGCGCCTGATCCGATCCGGGCCGCCGCAACCCGTCCCGTTCCCGGCCCATCAGCGCGAATGCGCGTGCCAGAACGCGCATCAGCGGACCCGGTCATGGGTATCTGGAAAGACAGGAGATGGTTTCCCCTCTGCCCAGATACCCGATCCCGCACCCGATCCTGGCGTCACAAAAGCGCTTTCACGCGCTCTGTTACGGCTTCGGCGGTGATGCCGAATTCCTTGTACAGCTCGGGGGCAGGACCGGACGCGCCGAAACCCTCCATGCCCACAAACGCGGAACGATCCTCGTCGCCGCGCTCTCCCAGCAGCAGCCAGTCCCAGGGCTGGCGCACAGCGGCCTCGATCGCGATGCGGACGGTGCCCTTGGGCAGCACCTCGGCGCGATAGTCGCGCGGCTGGTCGCGGAACAGCTCCATCGACGGGACGGACACGACGCGGGTGGGGATGCCTTGGGCCTCCAACGCATCGCGGGCCGCGACAGCGATCTCGACCTCGGAACCGGTGGCCATCAGCACCACCTTGGGGGCGGCACTGGCCTCGCGCAGGACATAGGCGCCCTTGGCGGTCAGGTTCTCTCCGCCTTCCTGGCGCAGCAGCGGCAGGTTCTGGCGTGACAGGGCCAGCACCGACGGGGTCGCGTCCTGCGACAGGGCGATCTCCCACGCTTCGGCGGTTTCGGTCTGATCGCAGGGGCGAAAGGTCAGCGTGTTGGGCGTCGCGCGGCAGATGGCCAGATGCTCGACCGGCTGATGGGTCGGGCCGTCCTCGCCCAGACCGATGCTGTCATGGGTCATGACATAGACGACCGGCAGGCCCATCAGCGCCGACAGGCGCATCGCGCCGCGGGCGTAGTCGGTGAATGTCAGGAACGTGCCGCCATAGGGGCGGAACCCGCCATGCAGCCAGATCCCGTTCATCGCCGCCGCCATGCCGTGTTCGCGGATGCCGTAATGCAGATAGCGGCCCATGCGGTTGTCGGCGTCAAAGATGCCCTGGCCGCCGGTCTTGGTGTTGTTCGACCCTGTCAGGTCGGCAGAGCCGCCGAAGTTTTCCGGCATTTCCGCGTTCAGGACCTCCAGCACGTTCTCGGAGGCCTTGCGGGTCGCGACCTTGGGCTTGGCCTCCAGCGTCTGGACCTTGAAGGCGTCGATGATCGCGTTCAGGCGCGGGTTGACCTCGTTGCCGATGCGGCGGGCGAAATCGTTGCGCGCATCGTCGGACAGCGCATCCACGCGGTCGTTCCACGCCGCCCGCGTGGCGGCACCCTGTTGGCCGATGGCCCGCCAGTCGGCGACGATCTGGTTGGGCAGGTGGAACGGCTCATGGCTCCAGCCATAGGCCGCGCGGGTTGCCGCGATCTCATCAGCACCCAGAGGAGAGCCGTGCGCCTTGCTGCTGTCGGATTTGTTCGGCGCGCCGAAACCGATGATCGTCTTGCAATCGACCAGCGTCGGGCGGCCGTCATCCTGCGCGGTGGCGCTCAGCGCGCGGTCGATGTCGGCGGCGTCATGGCCGTCGCAGGACAGCACGCGCCAGCCGGCGGCGGCGAAACGCGCGTGCTGGTCGGTGCGGTCCGACAGGCTGACGCGGCCGTCGATGGTGATGTCGTTGTTGTCCCACAGCACGACCAGCCGGCCCAGCTTCTGGTGGCCGGCCAGGGCGATGGCCTCGTGGCTGATGCCCTCCATCAGGCAGCCGTCGCCGGCGATGACCCAGGTGCGGTGGTCGCACAGGTCGGCCCCGAATTCGGCGCGCATCGCCTCCTCGGCGATGGCAAAGCCGACGGCGGTGGCCAGACCCTGACCCAGGGGCCCGGTGGTCGTCTCGACCCCCTCGACATGGCCGTATTCCGGATGGCCCGCGGTGATCGCGCCCAGCTGGCGGAAATTGCGCACCTGGTCCAGCGTCATCTGTTCATAGCCGGTCAGGTGCAGCAGCGAATAGATCAGCATCGACCCGTGACCCGCCGACAGGATGAACCGGTCGCGGTCGAACCAGTGCGGTGCGCTGGCGTCGAATTTCAGGTGGTTGCGGAACAGGACGGTGGCGACGTCGGCCATGCCCATCGGCATGCCGGGATGGCCGGAATTGGCGGCCTCGACCGCGTCCATGGACAGCACGCGGATCGCGCTGGCCAGGTTCCAGTGGGCGGGGTCTGCGGTGCGGCGGGCGGCGATATCCATGGGATGTTCCTTGCGGCATGGGGGGGTTGGCGCGTTGTTATGGGTTGGGCTGTCCGGTTGCAAGCGGGCCCCGGTCAGCCCTCCGTCACGGTGGGCAGGGGGCGGATGCGCAGCCGGGTGATGCGGTTTTCCCGCCGGGTCACGACCTCAAAGCGATATCCCGCGAAACTGAACACCTGGCCCTGTTCGGGAATCGACTGCGCCATGTGGATGACCAGACCCGCGATGGTGTTGGCCTCTTCGTCGGGCAGGGTCCAGTCCAGCTGGCGGTTCAGGTCGCGGATCGTCATGCCACCCTCGACCAGATAGTCGCCCTGGGTGTTCGGTTTCAGGGTCTGGTCCTCTTCGGTGTCGTGTTCGTCGGCGATCTCTCCGACGATCTCCTCGATGATGTCCTCCAGCGTGATCAGGCCGCGCAGCGAACCGTATTCATCGACGACCAGTGCGAAATGGGTGCGTCGTTTCAGGAACTCGCGCATCTGTTCGTCCAGCACGCTGGTTTCGGGGACGAAATACGGGGGCATCATCACCGCCGCCAGATCGAACCGGCGCGCGGCGCTGGCGTCGCCCGCATCGCCCACGGCCCGGTTGACCGCGCGCAACAGGTCCTTGGCGTGGATCACGCCGACGATGTTCTCGCGTTCCTGGCGATACACGGGCAGGCGGGTGTGGGGGCTGGCCAGCACCAGTTCCAGGATCTTTTCGGGCGGCTGGTCGCCGTCGATCATCTGAATCTCGGACCGGTGGCGCATGATCTCCTCGACCGTGCGATTGCCCAGGTCCAGCGCGCCCAGCAGACGGTCGCGGTCCTCCTTGTTCACGGCGCCCTGGGCATGGCCCAGGGACAGCGCGCCCTCGATCTCCTCCTCGAGGGAGAACATGTGCTTGCCGGGATCGGTCTTCAGACCGGCCACCGACAGCATGCCGCCCACGATCATGCGCACGACGGTGACGATCGGCGCCAGCACAATGGTCAGGATGCGGATCGGGCGGGCCACCATGCTGGCCACCTTTTCGGGGGCAGAGATGGCATAGGTTTTGGGCATCACCTCGGAAAAGATCAGCACCAGCACGGTCATCACCAGCGTCGCGATAGCCACGCCGCTGGCCCCCAGCAGGCGGGTGAACAGCGCGGTTGCCAGGCTGGCGGCCAGGATGTTGACGACGTTGTTGCCCAACAGGATCGCGCCGATCAGCTTTTCGCTGTCGGCGGTGATGCGGACGGCGGCCTCGGCCCCGGTGTCGCCCCGGTCTGCGCGGGCCCGCAGCTTGGCCTTGCTGGCTGCCGTCAGTGCGGTTTCCGACCCCGAAAAGAATGCCGACAGCATCAGGCAGATCAGGATCGCCGCGATGGTGACGACGGCCGCAAGATCCAGTGCAGAGGTAAGGTTGTCCATTAGGTCCCGGTCAGTTGGTGTTGGCGGCATCGTCCGGCAGCGCGTCGCGCGCCAGAGGATGGTGGTTCAGAACCAGATCGCGCATGCGTTGGTTCAGAACATGCGTATAGATTTCTGTCGTGCCCAGGTCGGCGTGACCCAGCAGCATCTGGATGCTGCGCAGATCGGCACCCCCCTCCAGCAGGTGGGTGGCAAAGGCATGGCGGATCACGTGCGGCGTCACGCGTGCCGGATCAATGCCCGCGGCGACGGCCATCTGCCCAAGCAGGCGCGAAAAGCTCTGCCGCGGCAGATGGCCCGCGGCGCCGGGTGCGGGGAACAGCCAGCGCGCCCCCCGTCCCGCCAGCAGACGGTACAGCGGGCTGTCCTGCGGGGCGTTGTCCCGGATCTCCAGCCAGTCGCGCAGGGCGGTGCGCGCGGCCTGGCCCAGGGGCACCATGCGGTCCTTGCCACCCTTGCCGCGGATCACCAGCACGGCCGGATCGCCCCGGCAGCCCGCGACCGGCAGGCTGACCAGTTCGGTGACGCGCATGCCGGTGGCGTACAGCAGTTCGATCATGCACATGTTGCGCGTGCGGTCGATCCGGCCCCGCCCGATGCCGGGGGCGGCATCCAGCAGGGCTTGGATCTGGGCCTGGTCCAGCGTGCGCGGAATGCGTTTGGCGCGACCGGGACCGGCGATGCGGATGGCGGGGTCGTCCTCGCGCCAGCCCTCTTCCAGCGCAAAGCGAGTGAACTGACGGATCGCCGACAGGCGGCGGGCGCGGGTCGCGCGCGACAGGCCCTGCGCGTCGCAATGCGACAGGTAATCCTCGACCTGTTCGCGCGTCAGCCCGGCCAGCGCCAGACCCCGCGCCCCCAGCCAGTCCGAGAGGTCGCGCAGGTCGCGGCCATAGGCCAGCAGCGTGTTGCGCGCGGCACCGGCCTCGGCGGCCTGCGCGTCCAGAAAGGCGCCGATGGCGTTGTGATCGGTACTCATTGCGGGGCCTGTATCTGGGGCAGCAGGGCGATCTGGGCCTGCGCGCGGTCGGCATCGGGGCCAAGGCCCAAGGCGCGCAGCATCGCGATGCCGCGTCCGGCGCGGGCAAGATCACCCTCCAGCGCGGCATCGACATCGGCCATCGCGGTCAACAACGCCTCTCCGCGACGGATGTCAGGGGGCGTGGCCGGGGGCGCGGCCATGTCGGGCGCCGGATCGGGGATCACGCTGTCGGGCAGGCCCATCCACGCGCGCATCAGGTCGGCCACCTCGGCGGCGCGGGGGTCGGTGATGCCGGTGGGCAGGTCGGCCGCGATCATCGCCGCCAGCAGATCGGCCATGCCCGCCGCGCGGAATTCGTCGAACGCGCGGGGCAGGGCCTGCGCCAGATCGCCACTTGCCAGTGCAGCCTCCAGCGTGCGCATGACGCCGGCGCGTTCCCAGACCCCGCCCGATGCGGCGGGACGCTGTTCGCCATAGATCTGGCGCAGCGTCGCCGCGGGCAGGGCGCCGGTGCGCGCCAGACGCTCCGCGGCCTCCAGTCGGGCCTTGAATCCGCTGTTCAGGCGCAGGTCGGATTGAGCAAAGGCCACCGGCAGGGGCTGGGTCGGCAGGGGCTGGCCCACGGCCTCGTGGATGCGGAACTCCAGCGGGGTCATGCGGTCGGCGGGGGTCAACAGATCCTGGGTGTCGACAAAGGCATCATCCAGAAAATGCGTCATCAGAATCGCCTGGCGTTCATCGATCAGGCCCAACGCCTCTGCGCCATGCAGGCCGATGGCGGCGGCCGCCCAGTCGCCGGTTTGCGCCAGGCAAAAGATGCGGGCCGCGAAACTGGGGGCGATGCCGGGGGTGCCGTTCATGATCGCACAGGCCCGACCCTCGTCGCCCTCCAGCAGGGCGATGTCGAACATGCGGCGGAATATCTCGGGCTGGCCGGGGCCTGCGGCCACCAGCAGCGATTGCGCATCGTCCAGCGCGCCCATGTCCAACAGGCGGTCCGCGCGCGACAGGAACAGATGCCCCCGCATTCCCTCGGCCCCGGTTGGGGGGGCCAGCTGCGCGGTCAGCACGCGTTTCAGCAGCGCCTGCATCGATTGCAGGCGCGCGGGCGTGGCCAGCACCATCTGCGACAGATGCGCGGGATCGCTGCCCGCCCACAGATCGCCCGGCAACCCGGCGCGGCGTGGGCTTTGCGTGCCGGTGTGATCGGGGTTGCCCTGATCCAGTCGCGTCACCTGTACCGGCCCCACGGCCCCGCTGGTGGCCACGGGCTGTGGGCGGGTACCCGGCCTGCGCGGCGGCCCGTCACCCGGCCGCCAGGCCGAGCTTTCGCGCACCGGGCCACGCACGCTGCCCGACAGCCAGTCGCTGGCCGACAGCGGCTGTTGTTGCGCCATCGCGAAACCGGGCAGCAGCGCCAGCACCAGCGCGCAAAGGGTGGTTCTGTCAGTCACCGGCAGCCTCGGCCGGCAGGTCGGCCGCAGGCGCGTCCAGCTGCAGCGGGCTGCGCACCTGTTGGCGGGTCGGGGCCATGTCGCCGAAATAGGCATATCCCGCAAGGCCGATCAGGCCCGCCAGAATCAGCACCACCAGCAGTTTCAACATCCGCATTGCATTCGCCTTTGCTCGACCGTGTTTTTCTGTGTTCTTGCGCCGGTCTTGGGCCGGCTGGGGACGAATATATATGGCAATTTCGGAAAGATCACGTCATTCAGTCACCCGATTGACGGGGGGCCGGATGACACAGGTGCTGACGCGCCATATCGTGCTGATCGGAATGATGGGCGCGGGCAAGACCGCCATCGGGTCCGAACTGGCCCGCAGGCTGCGCGTGCCGTTCACCGATTCTGACGCCGAGATCGAGGCCGCGGCCGCCATGTCCATCAGCGAGATCTTTGCCCGCGACGGCGAGGCGTTCTTTCGCGCGCGCGAGGCGCAGGTCCTGTCGCGGCTGCTGGCGCGCTCGCCGGGCGTCGTGTCGACCGGGGGCGGCGCGTGGATGAGCGCGCAGAACCGGCAGGTCATCGCCGCGAACGGCCTGTCGGTCTGGCTGAACTGTTCGCCCGAGACGCTGTGGGCGCGGGTGCGCCAGCGGCCGACCCGGCCTTTGTTGCAGACCGCCGACCCCAAGGGCACGCTGCTGCGGCTGCTGGCTGAGCGCAGCCCGGTCTATGCGCTGGCGGATCTGGAGTTCGTGTCCCGTGCCGGTGACACGATCGACGCCACGGCCACGCGCCTGATTGCGGAACTGTCTGCCGCACACCCCACCCTGACTCAGGAGAAGCCATGACCGATCCCGTCACCGTTACCGTGCCCCTTGGTGCGCGCGCCTATGACGTGCGCATCGGACAGGGCCTGCTGGGTCGTGCGGGTGCGGAGATCGCGCCGCTGCTGTCGCGCCCGCGCGTGGCGATCGTCACCGACGCGACCGTGGCCGGGCTGCATCTGGCACCGCTGCAGGACGCATTGCGCAGCGCGGGCATCACCAGCGAGGCGCTGGTCCTGCCTGCCGGAGAGGGGACCAAAAGCTGGCCGCACCTGACCGCCTGTGTCGAATGGCTGCTGGAACAGCAGGTCGAGCGGCGCGATGTCGTGCTGGCGCTGGGCGGCGGGGTGATCGGCGATTTGGTGGGGTTCGCGGCCGCGGTCCTGCGGCGCGGGGTGCGGTTCGTGCAACTGCCCACGACGCTCTTGGCGCAGGTCGACAGCAGCGTCGGCGGCAAGACAGGCATCAACAGCGCGCGCGGCAAGAACCTGATCGGGGCGTTCCACCAGCCGTCGCTGGTGTTGGCCGATATCGACGTGCTGGACACGCTGAGCCCGCGCGATTTCCTGTCGGGCTATGGCGAGGTCGCCAAGTACGGCCTGCTGGCGGATGCCGATTTCTTTGAATGGCTGGAGGAAAACGGGCCGGCGCTGGCAGGGGACGCGTCACTGCGCCAGCATGCGGTCGCGCATTCGGTGGCGATGAAGGCGGGCATCGTGACCCGTGACGAGACGGAACAGGGCGAACGCGCGCTGTTGAACCTGGGGCACACCTTTGGTCACGCGCTGGAGGCGGCGACGGGCTATTCCGACCGGCTGCTGCATGGCGAGGGGGTGGCCATCGGCTGCGCGCTGGCGTTCGATCTGTCGGCGCGGATGGGGCTGTGTTCGCAAGAGGCGCCCAGCCGGGTGCTGGCGCATCTGCGCCAGATGGGCATGCCGGCGCGTCTGTCCGAAATGCCGGGCGACCTGCCTGACGACGCAGCGCTGATCGCCCTGATGGGACAGGACAAGAAGGTCGTGGACGGGCAGTTGCGATTTGTGTTGGCGCGCGCGATCGGCGATGCCTTTGTCAGCGACGCGGTCGAGGGCGGCATGCTGGCAGCGGTTCTGCACGACGCACGCTAGCCGTCCGTCCCGGCCCGCGAAGCCGTGACAGCCCCCATCGAGGGGGCCGCCACGGCTGGCTGTCGCCGAAGCCGCCTCAGGCGGCGCGGCGGGCGGCCAGCATGTCGTGCACCATCTGGTCGGCCACTGCTGCCGGCAGCTGGCCCGTGTCGCGCGCCCGGGTCAGCATCTGGTCCACGCGGCCCGCAATGGCCGTCAGCCGGTCCAGACGCCAGGCGTCGGGTTTGCCGTGGATCTCGCTGGCGACGCTGATGATGCCGCCGGCGTTCACGACATAGTCGGGCAGGTAGGCGATGCCGCGTTCGGCCAGAATGTTCGCCACGCCGTCATCGGCCAGCTGATTGTTCGCCGCACCGCAGACCAGCGCCGCGGTCAGGGCCGTCGCCGTGTCCCGCGTCAGTACGCCGCCGAGGGCGCAGGGCGCAAAAATGTCCATCTGCTGGTGGAAGACGGCATCAGGCGCACAGACCGTGGCACCAAGCCGCATCGCCGCGTCATCCAGCGCCGCCTGATGGATGTCGGTCACGATCAGCTGCGCCCCGGCGGCCGCCAGCTTTTCGGCCAGCGACAGGCCGACATGGCCCAGCCCCTGCACCAGCACGCGACGCCCGGTCAGGTCATCGGTGCCGAACGCATGGCGCGCGCCTACGCGCAGACAGCGGAACACGCCCTCGGCCGTCCAGGGCGACGGGTCGCCCGACGCGCCCGACAGGCCCACCGCAAAGCGCGTCGCCTGCGCCGCGTGGGCCATGTCGGTCGGAGAGATGCCCACGTCCTCGGCCGTCCAATAGGTACCGGCCAGCGCGTCCACGGCCTCGCCAAAGGCACGCATCATCGCGGGCGTCTTGTCGGTGCGCGCGTCTCCGATGATGACCGCCTTGCCGCCGCCCAGGCCCAAATCGGCCATCGCGTTCTTGTAGGTCATGCCGCGGGCCAGACGGGTCACGTCGTGGATCGCGGCGTCGTCGTCGTCGTAGGGCCACATCCGGCAGCCGCCTGCCGCCGGGCCAAGCGCGGTCGAATGCAGGCAGATCAGCGCGCGCAGCCCGGCCTGCGGGTCCTGTGCCAGAACCAGACGCTCGAACCCCTGGGGGGCGGTCAGATCGGTCAATGTCAGTGCCATCGGCAAGCCTTCCTGTGGCAGACGCGCGACCTGTGCCGCGCAGGGATCACCCCAGAAAGCGCGGTCAGACCCGCAATGCAAGCACAGGATCAATCGCAAAGCCGGGGCCACGTGGCGCGCAACTTGCAACAAGGTCGGCGGAGTGCGCGGTAACATCGCATCGCCGCCCACGAAAAAGGGCGGCCCTGCGGCCACCCTTATGGTGATTCGCATCTACCGGATCAGAACGGGATCTCGTCGTCATAATCCGCGCGTCCGCCGCCTTGGGCGCCGCCGCCGGACCCGCCGCCACGCGACGCCGATCCGCCGCCCTGGTTGTAGTCGTCGTAACCGCCGCTGTCGCGACCACCGCCGCCACCACCCATGCCGCCGCCACCCGCACCGCCGCTGGCGCCGTCAAGCATGGTCAGCGTGCCGCCGATGCCGCGCAGGACGATTTCGGTCGAATAGCGGTCCTGACCGGACTGGTCCTGCCACTTGCGGGTTTCCAGCTGGCCCTCGACATAGACCTTGCTGCCCTTTTTCAGATAGCGTTCGACAACACCCACCAGGCCCTCGTTGAAGATGGCGACGGTGTGCCACTCGGTGCGTTCCTTGCGCTCTCCGGTGGTGCGGTCCTTCCAGTTCTCGGACGTGGCGATGCGCAGGTTCGCCACCTTGCCGCCGTTCTGAAAGCTGCGGATTTCCGGGTCACGGCCAAGATTGCCGACCAGAATGACCTTGTTGACGCTGCCTGCCATGATCAGGATCCTTGGTTTGTTGTCGATGTTCTGAATTGGTCTTTCGTCCGCGTTTAACCCGGCTGGACGGGTATGAGCAAGGGCACGCGGGTTCTTGCCCGCAGGACTTTGCCAAGCTGGTAGCACGGGCGATTTCATGTATAGTTCGGGACAAAAGCGGCGACAGGCCGGTGCGACAAGGATGAGGGCGGAGATGATGCGGCTAGGCCATACCCTGAAGGCAACCCTATGTGCAGCGGTGATCGGAATGTTGGCCCTGCCTGCCGACGCACAGGGCCTGCGCCTGTCGGGCGCATCGTCCAAATCGCGTGCCGACCAGTTTGCCCGCCAGACCCGGCTGATGGATTCGCGGCTGTCGACCCAGTACCAGTCCTCGGCCCGCCTTCAGCCCAACGCAGGTCAGCAGGACGTCGTGCTGGAAACCGCGCCAAGCATTCCCCGCTATACCGGGCGGCGCAGCGAATACCTGCCGCAGGCGCGCCAGGCCGCACAGCGTCACGGCATTCCCGAAGACCTGTTCCTTAGGCTGGTTCAGCAGGAATCCGGTTGGAACCCCAATGCCCGGTCGCACAAGGGCGCGATGGGTCTGGCACAGCTGATGCCGGGGACCGCGGCCAAGTTGGGTGTGAACCCCAACGATCCGGTTCAGAACCTGAATGGCGGGGCACAATACCTGCGGATGATGTATAACCAGTTCGGGAACTGGACCCTGGCGCTGGCGGCGTACAATGCGGGGCCGGGCGCGGTGCAGAAACACGGCGGCATTCCCCCCTATCGCGAGACGCGGAACTATGTCCGCATCATCGCGGGAGGCTGACGTTCAGCCGCGCAGGCCGGTCTTTTTCAGCAGACCCTTGCGCTTGGCCTCGTAGTAGTAGCCGCGCGCATACCACATGACGGCGCGGTCGGGGTCGCCGTCCGCCACCATCCAGGCGCCGCGCAGATATTTGACGCCATAGCGCAGGTTCGTGTCCGCATCCAGCAAGCCACTGTCAGGCCCGCGATAGCCCATCGTACGCGCCGTCTGCGGCACGATTTGCATCAGCCCGTAATAGGGGCCGTTGCGGGCATCAGGGCGGTGGCTGGATTCGCGCAGGATCACCCGCTGAACCAGCGAACTGGGAACGCCATAGTGGCGTGACCAGAAGTTGATCCGCTGGCGCAGGTAAGGCGTTTCGTTCGGATAGAGGCCTGAGCCGCGCACCCTCCCGTTGCTGCCTGAGCTGTCGCCGCTGCCTCCGCAGGCGGCCAGCGCCAGGACAGAGATCAACAGCCCGCGCCGCCCGATATGGGCCATGGGCCGCGGGGGCAGGGCCCCCGCCACCACCGACGCGTCATGCATGGATGGCACCGCCCCCGCAGGCCAGCGCCGCCTCACGGACGGCTTCCGACACGGTCGGATGCGCGTGACAGGTCAGGGCCAGATCCTCGGCCGAGGCGCCGAACTCCATCGCCACGCAGACTTCGTGGATCAGGTCGCCCGCCGACGGGCCGATGATGTGGCAACCCAGGATACGGTCCGTTTCCGCATCGGCGATCAGCTTGACGAAACCCTCACCCTGGAACTGGGCCTTGGCGCGGGCATTGCCCATGAACGGGAACTTGCCGATCTTGACCTTGCGCCCACCCTCCTTGGCCTGCTCTTCGGTCAGACCGACATTGGCAACCTCGGGGGTGGTATAGATGACGCCGGGGATGACACCATAATTCACGTGGCCATGCTTGCCCGCGATCACCTCGGCCACGGCCATGCCCTCATCCTCGGCCTTGTGGGCCAGCATCGGGCCGGGGACCGCGTCGCCGATCGCATAGATGCCCTTGACGCTGGTTGCCCAATGTTCGTCGACCTTGACGAAACCGCGGTCGGTCATGGTCACGCCCAACGTGTCAAGGTTCAGGCCGTCCACATGCGGACGGCGGCCGGTCGCCACCAGCACCACGTCGGCCGTCACGCTGTGAGCGCTGTCGTCCTTTTTCATCGCATAGGTGACAGTCGCCTGACCGTCCGTGACCTCGGCTGACTGCACGGCCGCGCCCATGACAAAGGTCATGCCCTGCTTGGACAACATCTTCTGGAACTGCTTCTGGACCTCGGCGTCCATGCCGGGGGTGATGACGTCCAGGTACTCCACGACCGTCACCACGGCACCAAGACGCGAATAGACCGACCCCAGTTCCAGCCCGATAACGCCAGCACCGATCACGACCATGGATTTCGGAATGCTGGGCAGGGCCAGCGCGCCCGTGGAATCGACAATGACGCCCGCCTCGTTGTCGACTGTCACGCCCTTGAGCATGGCGGGGGACGATCCGGTGGCGATGACGATGTTTTTCGTTTCATGGACGGTGTCGCCGACCTTGACCTTGCCGGCCTCGGGGATGGAGGCCCAACCCTTGATCCAGTCGATCTTGTTCTTCTTGAACAGGAACTCGATGCCCTTGGTGTTCCCCTGAACCGTCTCGTCCTTATAGGACTGCATCTTGGTCCAGTCGACATCGACATGGGCATTCATCAGGCCCATCTTTTCAAAGTTCTCATGGGCCTCGTGCAGCATGTGGCTGGCGTGCAGCAGCGCCTTGGAGGGGATGCAACCCACGTTCAGACAGGTTCCGCCAAGGGCCTCGCGGCCCTCGACCACGCCGACCTTCAGGCCCAGCTGCGCGGCGCGGATGGCGCAGACATAGCCGCCGGGGCCGGCGCCGATCACGATCAGATCATACATGGCAGTTCCTTTTGTCAGACCGCGGTCCGGCGCTTTGCGCCACCGAACCCCCGCGGGGTATTTTTACAAAGATGAAATCAGGGCAGACAGGATCATCACGACGGTCGCCGCGAACCCGATGATCCAGATGATCGAACGGCCCGGCACCCAGCCCAGCACATAGGCGGGGACATAGAGGATGCGCGCCGCGACATAGGTCCAGGCACAGATCGCGGTCACCGTGCCCGACGCGTCGCCAAGCGTGACCACGACCACCGCCAGGGTGAACATGATCAGGCCTTCGAAATGGTTGTTGAAGGCGCGCTGCAGGCGACCTGCCATTCCGGACAGTTCGACCTTGCCGTTGTCGCGCGGGCTCATGGCGGCGCGACGGCCGACCTGGCGTTGCGCCATCACGGAATAGGTCGCGAATTGCGCAGTCTGGATCAGGCCGGCAACGGCAAGGGCGGCGACTTCGGAAGGCATCAGACGGTGTCCACGAAATGCGCATCGGTGGCGGTGACGCCTGCCTGTGTCGCAAAAACCGCCGCCGCGCCGTCCAGATAGCCGCGGGCGGCCTTTGCGTCGCTGACCTGGAACAACGCCCAAGAATGACCGTCGTCCTCGCGCCACAACTGCAGCAGCGTCAGGCCGTTGCGGCCCCGATCCTCGGCGTCGGCGTCGAAGGCCGAACGAAAGGTGGCAGGGTCGGCGTGGGAGTAGCGGACGATCAGCTGCATGGGTCAGGCTCCGGTTCGTGACGGCCCAGCTTTGGTCAGGCGTCGGAGCAATGCAAGCCCACGCCGAGATAGGGGCCCCGAAGGGCCCCCGGCAAGATCACAGATCCATCAGCAGGCGACGCGGGTCTTCCAGCGCTTCCTTGACGCGAACCAGGAATGTCACGGCGCCCTTGCCGTCGACGATCCGGTGGTCATAGGACAGCGCCAGATACATCATCGGGCGAATGACGATCTGGCCGCCGACGACCACGGGCCGTTCCTGGATCTTGTGCATGCCCAGGATGCCGGACTGCGGGGGATTCAGGATCGGGGACGACATCAGCGAGCCATAGACGCCACCGTTCGAGATGGTGAACGTACCGCCCTGCATTTCCGCCATCGACAGCTTGCCGTCGCGGCCCTTCAGGCCGAGTGCGCCGATCTCTTTCTCGATCGCGGCGAACCCCTTCTGGTCAGCGTCGCGCAGGACCGGCACGACCAGGCCCGACGGGGTGCCCACGGCCACGCCCATGTTGACATAGTTCTTGTAGACGACGTCGGTGCCGTCGATCTCGGCGTTGACCTCGGGTACTTCCTTCAGCGCATGGCAGCACGCCTTCACAAAGAAGGACATAAAGCCCAGCTTGACCTTGTGCTTCTTTTCAAAGGCGTCCTTGTACTCGGTGCGCAGGTCCATGATCGCGGACATGTCGACCTCGTTATAGGTCGTCAGCATCGCGGCGGTGTTCTGGGCATCCTTCAGGCGGCGCGCGATGGTCTGGCGCAGGCGGGTCATCTTGACCCGTTCCTCTCGTGCGCCATCGTCGGCCGGGCGGGGCGCCGCGGGGGCCTTGGCGGCAGGCGCCTGCGCCTTGGCCACGTCTTCCTTCATCACGCGACCATCACGGCCCGAACCCTGCACCTGATCGCGGCTGACGCCCTTTTCGGCCATGGCCTTCTTGGCCGAAGGCGCATCCTCGACGTCGCGCGGCTTGGTCTCTTCGGGGCCGGCGTTCTCCAGAACGGTCTCCTGTGCATCCGAAGGCTTGGGCGCGGCAGCCGCACCCCCTTCGGTGATGATCGCCAGGCGCGCCTTGGCGTCGACAGTGGCGCCTTCCTCGGCCAGAATCTCTGCCAGAACGCCCGCGGCGGGGGCCGGAACCTCGACCGAGACCTTGTCGGTCTCCAGCTCGCACAGCATCTCGTCGGCCTCGACATGGTCGCCGGGCTTCTTGAACCAGGTGGCCACGGTGGCCTCGGTCACGCTCTCGCCCAGAGACGGGACCATAACGTCCACGGATTTGCCGCTCATCTTCGTCTGTTCCTTGGTGTCTTCGGCCGGTGCTTCGGCCTTGGCAGGTTTCGGGGCGGGGGCGGCGGCTTCGCCACCCTCGCTGATCTGGGCCAACAGCGCGTCGGGGCCGACCGTCTCGCCCTCGGCGGCGACGATTTCTGCCAGGGTGCCGGCGGCGGGGCTGGGCACCTCGACGGTGACCTTGTCGGTCTCCAGCTCGCACAGCATCTCGTCGACCTCGACGCGGTCGCCCGGCTTCTTGAACCAGGTGGCGATCGTGGCCTCGGTGACGGATTCACCCAGGGCGGGTACGCGGACTTCGGTGGTCATCGGATCATCCTTCGAGGTTCAGTGCGTTGGCGACCAGCGCCTCTTGTTCGGCCTTGTGGCGCGAGGCGAGGCCCGTGGCGACGGATGCCGCCGCGTTCCGGCCCGCATAACGCGCACGGGTGTGCTTGGCGCCAAGCCGTTCCAGTACCCATTCCAGATAGGGCTCGACAAAGCTCCAGCCACCCTGGTTCTTGGGCTCTTCCTGGCACCACACGACTTCGGCCTGCTTGAAGCGGCCCAGTTCCTTGACCATCGATTGTGCGGGGAACGGATAGAACTGTTCCAGACGCAGCAGATAGGTGTCGGTGATCCCGGCCTCGTCGCGGGCCTTCAGCAGGTCGTAATAGACCTTGCCCGAACAGACCACGACGCGCTTGATCTGGTCATCCGACACCAGCTTGGTGTCGGACCGGCCGCGCTGCGCATCGTCCCACAGGACGCGGTGGAAGGTGCTGCCCGACTGGAACTCTTCGGCCGAACTGATGGCCAGCGGATGGCGCAGCAGCGACTTTGGCGTCATCAGCACCAGCGGCTTGCGGAAGCCGCGGTGGATCTGCCGGCGCAGGATGTGGAAATAGTTGGCGGGCGTGGTGCAGTTGGCAACGATCCAGTTGTCCTCGGCACATTGCTGCAGGAACCGCTCCAGCCGGGCAGAGCTGTGTTCAGGTCCCTGACCCTCAAAGCCGTGCGGCAGCAGCATCACCAGACCCGACATGCGCAGCCACTTCTTTTCGCCAGACGAAATGAACTGGTCGAACATGATCTGTGCGCCATTGGCAAAATCGCCGAACTGCGCCTCCCACAGGGTCAGCGTGTTAGGTTCCGCCAGCGAATAGCCGTATTCGAAACCAAGCACCGCGTATTCCGACAGCATGCTGTCGATGACCTCATAGCGGGCCTGACCGTCGGCGATGTTGTTCAGCGGATAATAGCGTTTTTCGGTCTTTTGATCGGTAAAGGCCGAATGCCGCTGACTGAACGTGCCGCGGGTGCTGTCCTGGCCGGACAGGCGCACGCCATGCCCCTCGGCCACCAGCGACCCGAATGCCAGCGCCTCGGCGGTGGACCAGTCGAATCCCCCGCCGGTCTCGAACATCTGCTTCTTGGCCTCCAGCAGGCGGCCTACGGTCTTGTGCAGGGTCAGATCGTCGGGCGCGTTGGTCAGTGCGCGACCGACCTGGGTCATCACCTCGGGGGTAATGCCGGTCTCTCCGGCAATGTAATCCGTGCCCTCGCGGTTCAGGCCCGACCACTTGCCGTCCAGCCAGTCGGCCTTGTTCGGCTTGTAGTTCTTGCCGATCTCGAATTCCTGGTTCAGGTGCGCCTGAAAGGCGGCCTTCATGTCCTCGATCTCGCCCTCGGGGATCAGCCCGTCGGCAACCAGACGTTCGGTATACAGCTGCAGCGTGGTCTTCTGCGCCTTGATCTTGGTGTACATCGCCGGGTTGGTGAACATCGGCTCGTCGCCTTCGTTGTGACCAAAGCGACGATAGCAGATGATGTCCAGAACCACGTCCTTGCGGAACTTCTGACGGAACTCGATCGCCACGCGGGCGGCGTGCACCACCGCCTCGGGGTCATCGCCGTTCACGTGAAAGATCGGCGCCTCGACCATCAGCGCGATGTCGGTCGGATAGGGAGAGGTGCGGCTGAACGCCGGTGCGGTGGTAAAACCGATCTGGTTGTTCACCACGATGTGGATGCAGCCGCCGGTGCGGTGACCACGAATGCCCGACAGCTGAAGGCATTCGGCCACGACGCCCTGGCCCGCAAACGCCGCATCGCCATGCAGCAGGATCGGCAGGACGGACGTCCGTTCGGTCAGGTCACCCAGCTGGTCGCTCTTGGCGCGGGCCTTGCCCAGCACGACCGGGTTCACGGCCTCAAGGTGGCTGGGGTTGGCGGTCAGCGACAGGTGGACGCTGTTGCCGTCGAACTCGCGGTCCGAGCTGGCGCCCAGGTGGTATTTCACATCGCCCGAACCGTCCACGTCCTCGGGCTTGAAGCTGCCGCCCTGGAATTCGTGGAAGATCGCGCGATAGGGTTTGGACAGCACATTGGCCAGCACCGACAGGCGACCGCGGTGCGGCATGCCGAACACGATTTCCTTGACGCCCAACGCGCCGCCGCGCTTGATGATCTGCTCCATCGCGGGGATCAGCGCCTCGCCGCCGTCCAGACCGAACCGCTTGGTGCCCATGTACTTAACATGCAAGAACTTTTCAAAGCCCTCGGCCTCGACCAGCTTGTTCAGGATGGCGCGACGGCCTTCGCGGGTAAAGGCGATTTCCTTGCCGTAGCCCTCGATCCGCTCTTTCAGCCAGGCGGCTTCTTCGGGGTTCGAAATGTGCATGTACTGCAACGCAAAGGTGCCGCAATAGGTGCGGGTCATCAGATCGGTGATCTGACGCATCGACGCGACCTCAAGGCCCAACACATTGTCGATGAAGATCGGCCGGTCCATGTCGCCGGGGCCGAAGCCATAGGTCGCAGGGTTCAGCTCTCCATGATCCGGGGCCTCGCGCAGACCCAGGGGGTCCAGCTGTGCATGCAGGTGCCCGCGGATGCGGAACGCGCGGATCAGCATCAGCGCACGGATGCTGTCCAACACGGCCTGGCGCATCTGATCGGTCGACAGCTTGACGCCCTTTTCCTCGGCCTTGGCGGCGATCTTCTTGATCGCGGCATCTGCGTCGCCCTTGGACGCGGACGGCCATTCGCCGGTCAGCGCGCTGGTCGTGTCATCCTGAGGAACCGGCGGCCAGTCGGCCCGCTTCCAGCTGGCGCCCTCGGCCTCGCGCACGGCCACATCGTGG
This sequence comes from Paracoccus sp. Ld10, assembly GCF_045064235.1. Lineage (NCBI taxonomy): Bacteria > Pseudomonadati > Pseudomonadota > Alphaproteobacteria > Rhodobacterales > Paracoccaceae > Paracoccus > Paracoccus sp. Ld10. Next base: position 162,491 of record NZ_JBISHD010000031.1, read on the forward strand.
TCGTCGCCAAGCGACCGGAAAAAGCTGTCCCAGGCTTCGTCGACCGCCCCCGCGTCCTTGGCCCACTGGCCGTACAGCTGTTCCACATAGGCCGCATTATGGCCCTGCAGGAACGAGGAATCGTGGAAATCGGTGTTCTTTGGCTGGTCGGTCATGACTGGTCCCAGTTCAGGGCAAATAAGGGTTGGATCAGGCGCAGTAGATATCAAAGATGCGGGCACCCGGATCGGCGCTCGGATCAAGCCGGGGCTGCTGCTGAATCCGCAGCGGGGCCCGACGTTCAAGGCCGCACAGCGCGACGGCAGCGCGGCTTTCGGCATTCGGCGGGGCATGGGCAGGGCGATAGATCACCCGCCACCCAAACTCCCGCCGGGCCACGGTACGCACCGATTCCACCGGCAGGCCGCTGGCCTGATGCAGATCGGTGCGTGCCGGGATGCCGCCGGGCAGGATGTCGGTGGTCATCCTGTCCCCGCAGCCCGCAAGCCCCATCAGCGCCACCAGCGACACCAGACGGCCCGCGCGGTGCGCGGATGCTGTGGTGCCATGCTGGCTGGTCTGCTGGTCCACGGTCATTTCCTTTGCGTCAGTCCGCCCACCCCAACAGGTGGGTACGGGGGGGCGGACTGTCAAATCATCAACCCTTGATCGCCTTCAGCACGGCTTCGCCCAGGCCTGCGGGGCTGTCGGCGACGATGATGCCGGCCTTCTTCATGGCCTCGATCTTGGATTCCGCATCGCCCTTGCCGCCCGACACGATCGCGCCGGCATGGCCCATGCGACGGCCCGGTGGTGCGGTGCGACCCGCGATAAAGCCCGCGGTAGGCTTCCAGATGCCCTTGCGCTTCTGCTCGGCCAGGAACTCGGCGGCCTCTTCCTCGGCGGAACCGCCGATCTCACCGATCATGATGATCGACTCGGTCTCGGGGTCGTCCAGGAACAGGCGCAGCACGTCGATATGCTCCATCCCCTTGATCGGGTCGCCGCCGATGCCGACGGCGCTGGACTGGCCCAGGCCCACGTCGGACGTCTGCTTGACGGCCTCATAGGTCAGGGTGCCGGAACGCGACACGACGCCGACCGACCCGCGACGGAAGATGCTGCCCGGCATGATGCCGATCTTGCATTCGTCGGGCGTCATGATGCCGGGGCAGTTCGGCCCGATCAGGCGCGACTGCGACCCGGCCAGAGCGCGCTTGACGCGCATCATGTCCAGCACCGGGATGCCTTCGGTGATGCAGACGATCAGCGGCACGTTGGCGTCGATCGCCTCAAGGATCGAATCCGCCGCGAACGGGGGCGGCACATAGATCACGGACGCATTGGCGCCGGTGACCGCCACAGCCTCGTGGACCGAGTTGAAGACGGGCATGCCCAGATGGTCGGTGCCACCTTTGCCGGGCGTGACACCACCGACCATCTGCGTGCCATACGCGATCGCCTGTTCGGTGTGGAAAGTGCCTTGGGATCCGGTGATTCCTTGGCAGATGACTTTGGTATTCTTGTCGACGAGAACGGCCATCATGGCCTCCTTGCGTAAGCGGCGCGTGACGCACCGCGATGTTCCAGAGGAGGGCGCGCGCAACCCGCGCGCCCGGATGGATCAGCCCTTGACCGCTTTCACGATCTTCTCGGCGCCGTCCTTGAGGTCGTCGGCCGCGATCACGTTCAGGCCACTGTTGGCAATGATCTCCTTGCCCAGCTCGACGTTCGTGCCTTCCAGGCGGACGACCAGCGGGACCTGCAGGCCGACCTCTTTCACGGCGGCGATGATGCCCTCCGCGATGATGTCGCAGCGCATGATGCCGCCAAAGATGTTGACCAGGATACCTTTGACGTTCGGATCGCTAGTGATGATCTTGAACGCCTCGGTAACCTTCTCGGTCGTGGCACCGCCACCGACGTCCAGAAAGTTGGCGGGCTCGGCGCCGAACAGCTTGATGATGTCCATCGTGGCCATCGCCAGACCCGCGCCGTTGACCATGCAACCGATCTCGCCGTCCAGCGCGATATAGTTCAGGTCGAACTTGGAGGCGGCCAGCTCCTTGCTGTCCTCCTCGGTCTCGTCGCGCAGCGCCATGATGTCGGGCTGGCGGTACAGGGCGTTGTTGTCAAAGCTCATCTTGGCGTCCAGACACTTGATCTGGCCTTCGGGCGTGACGATCAGCGGGTTGATCTCCAGCATCTCCATGTCTTTTTCGATGAACATGCGATACAGATTCTTGACCAGAGCCACGCACTGCTTGACCTGCGCACCTTCCAGACCCAGGGCGAACGCCACGCGGCGGCCGTGGAAATCGGACAGGCCCGAGGCGGGATCGACGCTGAAGCTGACGATCTTTTCGGGGGTGTGCTCGGCCACTTCCTCGATGTCCATGCCGCCCTCGGTCGAGGCGACAAAGCTGACGCGCGACGTCTGACGGTCGACCAGCAGGGCCAGGTACAGCTCGCGCGCGATGTCGCTGCCGTCCTCGATATAGATGCGGTTGACCTGCTTGCCGGCCGGTCCGGTCTGGTGCGTGACCAGCGTGCGGCCCAGCATCTGGCGGGTCAGTTCCTCGGCTTCCTCGACCGACTTGGCCAGACGGACGCCACCCTTTTCACCGGCCGCAGCCTCGGTGAAATGGCCCTTGCCACGGCCACCGGCGTGGATCTGTGCCTTGACGACCCACAGCGGACCGTCCATCTCGCTGGCGCAGGTCTTGGCCTCGTCGGCCTTCATCACGATGCGGCCTTCGCTGACGGGCGCGCCGTATTGACGCAGCAGCGCCTTGGCTTGGTATTCGTGGATGTTCATCTCGACCCCCTCATTCGGTTCGACAGATTTGGGGCCTTGTGCCACGCCTGCATGGCACACAGAAATGAAATCCCCGTAAAATGCCGAAAACCGGCGGGAAGCCGCATAATGTGATCACAGTCAGAATTGCCGTGATCACAAACTCTCCCGTCAATGGGGTGAACCGGTTGATTCGGCCGCCGGGTCAGTTCAGCAGCACCATGTAAAGCCCGGCCCGCCCACCAAAGCTGCCGACAAACCGGTCCCAATTGTCGCGCCCGACCGTCAGGCCGGGGCGAGCATAGGGCAGGGCGGCGGTGCCCTGAACCCAATCGGCGATCTCCACCGGGCGGGGGTCTTTCAGCCACATCGCCAGGTCCACGCCGTGGCCGGGGGCAAAGCGCCAATAGGGGATCAGCATCCTGCCGGACAGCGCCTGATCGACCTCGTCCAGGATCGACAGCCACAGCGGCCCCGTGCCGGGCGGCAGGTCGAACCCCAATGCGGCCTGCTGCGCGTCGTTGGGTATCCATTCGCGGTCGTCGTCGGTCTCTTGCGCGACGGCGGTCCAGAAATCGCGATTGGCGGCGACCATGTCGCGCAGATGCTCGCCCGCAGCCTGCGTCAGCACCGGGTCTGGCTGTTGCCGCAGGGTCTGGATCGCAACCGCCACGCGGTCCACGATCGGCCCAAAGGCGCGGGCCTGCATGTCGAAACTGGGCGCCCGCGCCATCTGACCCGGAGGCTGGGCGAACTGTTCGGACAGCGCGCCCTGCAGCGCGATGTGTTGCGCCAGCGCCGGTTCGGGATCGAACGCCAGGATCAGCGTCGCAACGCCATCGATCAGATGTGTATAGGCGCGCAGCCAGTGGACATCCGCGGCGTCGAATCGCACCACCGCAGGACCATCGGGCAGGGGCAGGCCGGACAGCGTCGCCAGATCCTCGGCCGGGTTGCGGGTGCCGTCGCCATCAACGTCCAGCCACAGGTCGCGCAGATCCAGAACCAGCGTTGCGGGGGCTTCGGGCAGGGCGTCGCGGGTGTCCTGCATCGCCTGTGATATGTCGCGCATCATCGCGGACACGATATCCGCCGTCATCGGTTGCGGGTCCGGGTTCGGAGGCAAGGACGCGCCCAGCAGCGGCACGGGCAGCAACGGGTTGGTCGCGCCGATCCGATGGCGGGCCTGATACGCCGCCTCGACCCCGCCCAGAAACCGCGTGGCGGCGATGGCCAGGTCGCGATCGGCCGAGGGCGCCTGTTCCTGTAGCTGCGCACGGGCGCCTGACAGGCCGTGGTCGGCAATCAGCGCCGATGTCTCCTGCGCCAGGGCGGGCGCGGCAAACAGCGACAGGACGGCAAGAAGAAAGCGCATGGGGCCTCCGAAACAGAAAACGGCGCGCCCATGATGGCGCGCCGTCCCCCGGTTTCGCAAGCGAAGATCAGGCTAGCGAGGGATCGATACCCTTGCAGGCCTCGACCAGACCCTTGACCGCGTCGATGGACTTGTCGAACATCACCTGCTCGTCGCGGTCCAGCTTGATGTCGATGACCTTTTCGACGCCGTTCGCGCCGATCACGGTCGGCACGCCGACATACATGCCCTTGAGGCCATAGGGGCCGTCAACATGGGCAGCACAGGGCAGCACGCGCTTCTGGTCCTTCAGATAGGCCTCGGCCATCTCGATCGCGCTGGTGGCGGGGGCATAGAACGCGCTGCCAGTCTTGAGCAGGCCGACGATCTCGGCGCCGCCGTCGCGGGTGCGCTGGACGATGGCGTCCAGTTTCTCCTGCGTGGTCCAGCCCATCTTGACCAGATCGGGCAGCGGGATGCCGGCGACGGTCGAATAACGGGTCAGCGGCACCATCGTGTCGCCATGCCCGCCCAGAACAAAGGCCGTCACGTCGCGCATGGACACATCGAATTCCAGCGACAGGAAGTGGCGGAAGCGCGCCGAATCCAGCACGCCGGCCATGCCGCAGACCTTGTTATGGGGCAGGCCGCTGAACTCGCGCAGCGCCCAGACCATCGCGTCCAGCGGGTTGGTGATGCAGATCACGAACGCATCGGGCGCGTGCTTGGCAATGCCCTCGCCCACGGATTTCATGACCTTGAGGTTGATGCCCAGCAGATCGTCGCGGCTCATGCCCGGCTTGCGTGGAACGCCTGCGGTCACGATGCAGACGTCGGCACCGGCGATGTCGGCGTAATCGTTGGCGCCCTTCATGCGGGCGTCAAAACCTTCGGACGGGCCCGATTGCGCGATGTCCAGCGCCTTGCCCTGCGGCGTGCCTTCCGAGATGTCGAACAGGACGACGTCGCCCAGTTCCTTCATCGCGGCCAGATGCGCCAGCGTGCCGCCGATCTGCCCCGCACCGATCAGTGCGATTTTGGGTCGGGCCATGGATAACCTCCGATTGGGTGGTGAATAGTTGCCGAAGGCGTAAGCGGTCGCGCAAGGAATCGCAAGATGGTCGCACAGCGGCATGGGCATGGTTGTGCTAACACTTGTCTTCATTGCCGCCGCGGGCCACAGATCGCCCGTCAAGCACGGAGAGGCCCATGCTGGAATTGTCGGTGGCCGGTTGGGTGCTGGCCGTGATCGCGGCGATGGCGGTGGGTCTGTCCAAGGGCGGGCTGGCCATGGTCGGAACGATCAGCGTGCCACTGATGTCGCTGGTGATGTCGCCGGTGCAGGCGGCGGCCCTGCTGCTGCCGATCTATGTGGTGTCCGACCTGGGCGGGCTGATCGCGTTTCGCCGCAACCTGGACCGGCGCGTGCTGATGCTGGCGCTGCCCGGGGCGATGGCGGGAATCGCCGTTGGCTGGGCCACGGCCAGCATCGTGCCGGTGCGGGGCGTCACGCTGATCGTGGGGGTCATCGGGTTTGGTTTTGCGCTAAACGCGCTGATCCGCCCGGCGCCGGACGGTGAACCCAGGCCCGCGCGGGCCCGCGCGGCGACGATCTGGGGCGGGCTTGCGGGGTACACCAGTTTCGTCAGCCATGCGGGGGCGCCCCTGTGGCTGGTCTATGCCCAACCGCTGCGCCTGTCGCCGCTGGTCTATGCGGGGACGACGACGTGGTTCTTTGCCATCGGCAACTGGGTCAAGCTGATCCCCTATGCCGCACTGGGCCAGCTGTCGCCGGCGAACCTGGCCACGGCAGCAGCCCTGATGCCGGTATCGTTGATCGCCGTCTGGGCCGGGCTGCGGCTGGTACGGATCATTCCGGCCGCGCTGTTCTATCGGCTGATCACCTGGGGGCTGTTATTGGTTTCGCTGCGGCTGATCTGGCAGGGGTTGGCGCCCTGATCGCCGCAGCGCGGCATTTTTTACTTGCCAAAAATGGCGTGATTCGGCACCAAAGCGTAATATTGTTGCCCGGAGGTTCCTGATGACCCGTCCCTATCGCTCGGTCCTGTACATCCCCGCCGCCAACGCCCGCGCGATGGACAAGGCGCGCGGTCTGCCCACTGACGCGATCATCCTTGATTTGGAGGACGCGGTGGCCCCCGACGCCAAGGCCGCCGCCCGCGATGCGCTGGCCCATGCCGTGGCGCAGGATTACGGCCCCCGTGCGCGGATCGTGCGCATCAATGCGCTGTCGACGGCATGGGGCGCGGATGATGCCCGCGCCTGCGCCGGCATGGACATCGACGCGGTGCTGATCCCCAAGGTGGACGGCCCCGATGATCTGGACCGCGTGGCCGCCCTGATCCCCGACACGCCCCTGTGGGCGATGATGGAGACGCCGTTGGGCATGCTGAACGCCGCCGCCATCGCCGCCCATCCGCGTTTGCAGGGGATGGTGATGGGCACCAACGATCTGGCCAAGGATCTGGGCAGCCGCGCGCGGCCTGACCGCCTGCCGATGATGGCGGGGCTGGGCCTGTGCCTGCTGGCGGCCAAGGCGCATGGGGTGGTGATCGTCGACGGCGTCTTCAACGCGTTCAGGGATGACGACGGTCTGCGTACGGAATGCGAACAGGGTCGTGACATGGGGTTCGACGGCAAGACCCTGATCCACCCTGCCCAACTGGAGATCGCCAACGCCGCGTTTGCCCCCACCGGGGACGAAATCGCGCTGGCCCACCGCCAGATCGAGGCGTTCGACGCGGCCACCGCGCAGGGGCAGGGCGTCGCCGTGGTCGACGGTCGGATCGTCGAGAACCTGCATGTCGAGACCGCGCGCCGCACGCTGGACCGCGCGCAGGCGATTGCGGACATGGCGCAATAAGGGCAGTCTGCGCGCCACAAGCTCCAGCGAGAGGAAAGCCAGATGCTGATCCTGATCCTAGGCGTGGCCCTGTGGTGGGCTGCGCATCTTTACAAACGGGTGGCCCCGGCCAGCCGTGCCTCGATGGGGGAACGCGGCAAGGGCATTGTCACGGGCCTGCTGGCCCTGTCGATCATCCTGATGGTCATCGGCTATCGCGGGGCCGACGGCGCGTTCTTTTGGGGCCCGCACCCGGCGCTGGTCGGGATCAACAACCTGTTGGTGCTGGTGGCGATCTATCTGTTCGCGGCTAGCGGCATGAAGACACGCGTCACGGCCATGACCCGTCACCCGATGCTGTGGGGCTTTGCCCTGTGGGCGGCGGCGCATCTGTTGGTGAACGGCGATGTGCCGTCCTTTGTCCTGTTCGGCGGCCTGCTGGCATGGTCCTTTGTCGAGATGGCGATCATCAATCGCGCGTCGCCATGGGTCCGTCCGACCGGGCCGTTTCCCGCCCGCAAGGAGGCGATGGCTGTCGTTGGCGCCGTTATCGTCATGGTCGTGATCGGCCTGATCCACGGCCTGATCGGCCCCTGGCCCTTTGGAGGCGCATGACATGCCGCTGATCTATCGCTGCATCACCGACGATGACACATCGCAGTTCTGCCACCGCGTCAGCGAGGCCCTGTCCAAGGGCTGGTCGCTGCACGGCAGCCCCACCATGGCGCATGATCCCGTCAAGGGCGTGATGCGCATGGCGCAGGCCGTCACCAAGCAGATCGAGGCGGAATACCACCCCGACATGAAGCTTGGACAGCAATGACCAAAACCAATCCCGGCCGGTTCTTTGAGGATTATACGGTCGGGCAGACGATCCGTCATGCGGTTCCCCGCACCGTCGCCGAAGGAGAACGGGCGCTGTACCACGCGCTGTATCCCGCGCGGCATGCGCTGTATTCGTCGGACGAATTCGCGATTTCCAGCGGGCTGGACGGCAGCCCGCTGGACGATCTGCTGGCCTTTCACACAGTCTTTGGCAAGACGGTCCCGGATGTCAGCCTGAACGCGGTGGCAAATCTGGGTTACGCTCAGGGCCGCTGGCTGCGGCCGGTCTGGCCGGGTGACACGCTGCGCGCCGAAAGCCAGGTGATCGGTCTGCGCCAGAATTCGAACGGTCAGTCGGGCGTGGTCTGGGTGCGCACGCAGGGCCTGAACCAGGTGGACGAGGTCGTTCTGGACTATGTCCGGTGGGTCATGGTCCGCAAGCGTGACGCGGGATCGCCCGCGCCCGATCCGGTGGTGCCGGATCTGGCGCCCGCCGTCGATCCAGCCGACCTGATCGTGCCGGAAGGGTTGAGCTTTGCCGAATACGACTTTGATCTGGCAGGAGAACCGCATCGGGCGGGCGATTACGCCGTGGGCGAGATCATCGACCACATCGACGCCGTCACCATCGAAGAGGCCGAGCATATGCTGGCCACCCGGCTGTGGCAGAACACTGCCAAGGTGCATTTCGACGCCACCCACCGGCCCGACGGGCGGCGGCTGATCTATGGGGGCCACGTCATCAGCCTGGCCCGTGCGCTGTCCTTCAACGGGCTGGCGAATGCACAGATGATCGTGGCGCTGAACGCGGGCGCGCATGCCAACCCGTGCTTTGCGGGCGACACGGTGCGGGCCTGGTCCCAGGTCCTTGACCACGCGCCCACAAACGCGCCGGGGGTCGGTGCGGTCCGGCTGCGGCTGGTGGCGACGCGGAACGACGCGCCTGCGGGCACCCTGCGCGACCATCAGGGCAGGTATCTGCCCGATGTCCTGCTGGATCTGGACTATTGGGCGCTGATGCCGCTGTAATGGCGCATCGAGTCGCATGAATTCGATGTTCGCCGCTGACGGCGCGTTGCCTGTGATCACAGCCGTTGCGCCTGTGATCACAAAGCTCCATTTCCGCGTCATTTGCGCGCGCGGGGTGGTATCTGCGGGTGACAGATGGCATCTGTAGCGTCAAGAACGACACCAATCGCCAGCCCGCGCGGGCCAGCCCAGTCCTCTTCGGGCCCCCGCGACGGGACAAGCTGAACCGACAAAGGAGGGCCGCCGATGGCCGACGTGAACCGGGGCAACCGGCCCCTTTCCCCCCATCTTCAGGTCTATCGCCTGCCGATCCCTGCGGTCACATCCATCCTGACGCGCATCACCGGACACGCGATGTCGGCCGGCATCCTGTTGTTGGTGTGGTGGCTGGTCGCCGCCGTCAGCAGCCCCGATGCATTCGCCGCGGCCGATTGGGTGCTGCGGTCATGGCTTGGGTTCCTGATCATGACCGCGTCGGCATGGGCGCTGTGGTTTCACGCGCTGTCGGGCGTGCGTCACCTGTTCTATGACAACGGCATGGGCCTTGAGATCGAGGACGCCAAGCGCGGATCATGGGCCATCATCATCGGTTCGGTCGCGCTGACCGTGCTGAGCCTGATCATCTTTTTCATCGGCTGAGGGCATCATGCGTTACATCACCCCCCGCAAGGCCGCCCAAGGCCTGGGTTCGGCCCGCGCCGGCACCGCCCATCACTGGAACATCACGATGAGCAGCTATGCGCTGATCGTGCTGACGCCACTGTTCCTGATCGCCGTCGGCGGCGCCATCGGCCTGCCCCAGGATCAGGTCGTGGCCCATTTCGGCAGGCCCTTTCCCGGCATCATCACCGCGCTGTTCATCGTCGTGGGCATGATCCATTTCATCAAGGGCTCTCAGGGCGGGGCGATCGCGGACTATGTCCACGGCACCGCCCAGCAACTGACGATGGTCGCCATCGCGATCTTTGGCTGGGGCGTGATCGCCGCCGCCATCTTTGCGCTGGCCAAGATGGCCTTCACCCTTCCCGCGATCTGAGGACGACATGGCAGCTTACGAAACAACCGTTCATGACTATGACGTGGTCGTCGTCGGTGCCGGTGGCGCGGGACTGCGCGCGACGCTTGGCATGGCCGAACAGGGGTTGCGCACGGCCTGCGTGACCAAGGTCTTTCCGACACGGTCGCATACCGTCGCCGCACAGGGCGGCATCGCCGCGTCGCTGTCCAACATGGGCCCCGACAGCTGGCAATGGCACATGTACGACACCGTCAAGGGGTCGGACTGGCTGGGCGACACCGACGCCATGGAATACCTGGCGCGTGAGGCCCCCAAGGCCGTCTACGAGCTGGAACATTACGGCGTGCCGTTTTCGCGGACCGAAGATGGCCGCATCTATCAGCGTCCCTTTGGCGGTCACACCACCGAATACGGCGAAGGCCCCCCGGTTCAGCGCACCTGTGCTGCGGCCGACCGCACGGGCCACGCCATCCTGCACACGCTGTACGGACAGTCGCTGAAGAACAACGCTGAATTCTTCATCGAATATTTCGCGCTGGACCTGATCATCACCGATGGCCGCTGCACCGGCGTCGTCTGCTGGAAGCTGGACGACGGCACCATGCACATCTTCAACGCCAAGATGGTGGTCCTAGCGACGGGCGGTTACGGCCGCGCCTATTTCAGCGCAACCAGCGCCCATACCTGCACCGGCGACGGTGGTGGCATGGTCGCCCGCGCGGGCCTGCCGCTGCAGGACATGGAATTCGTGCAGTTCCACCCGACCGGCATCTATGGTTCGGGCTGTCTGATCACCGAAGGCGCGCGGGGCGAGGGTGGTTACCTGACCAACAGCGAGGGCGAGCGTTTCATGGAACGCTATGCCCCGACCTACAAGGATCTGGCCAGCCGCGACGTCGTCAGCCGCTGCATGACCATGGAGATCCGCGAGGGTCGTGGCGTGGGTCCGGACAAGGACCACATCTTCCTGAATCTGATGCACCTGCCGCCGGAAACGCTGGACCTGCGCCTGCCCGGCATCAGCGAAAGTGCCAAGATCTTTGCCGGTGTCGACCTGACCCGCGCCCCGATCCCGGTGCTGCCGACGGTGCATTACAACATGGGTGGAATTCCCACGAACTATTGGGGCGAAGTGCTTGCTCCGACAGAGGAAAACCCTGATGCGGTCTTCCCCGGCCTGATGGCTGTGGGCGAGGCGGGCTGTGCATCCGTGCACGGTGCGAACCGTCTTGGGTCGAACAGTCTGATCGACCTTGTGGTCTTTGGCCGCGCCGCTGCGATCCGCGCCGGTGAGGTGGTCGACCGTGCCGGTGCCGTCCCCGCGACCAACCAGCCCGAGGTCGACCGTGCGCTGGACCGTTTCGACGGTCTGCGTCATGCCAAGGGCACGATGTCCACGGCTGAATTGCGCGACCAGATGCAGCGCACGATGCAGTTGGATGCGGCGGTGTTCCGTACCGACAAGACCCTCGCCGAAGGCGTGGTCAAGATGGAGGATATCGCCGGCAAGATGGATGACATCAAGGTCACCGATCGCGGTCTGATCTGGAACACCGACCTGATGGAAACATTGGAACTGACCAATCTGATGCCCAATGCCCTGACGACGATCGTCGCGGCCGAGGCCCGCAAGGAAAGCCGCGGCGCCCATGCGCACGAGGACTACCCTGAGCGGGATGACGCCAACTGGCGCAAGCATTCGCTTGCCTGGGTCGACGGGAACAAGGTTAAACTGGCCTATCGCCCCGTCCATCTGGAACCGTTGACGACGGCCCAGGAAGGCGGGATCGACCTGCAAAAGATCGCTCCGAAGAAAAGGGTTTATTGATGCGTTTCAACCTTATCGCCGCTTTTGGCATCGCCGCCGCCACATTGGCGGGCTGCGTCGCGCCGGTCCCCATGACCGGACCTGCCGTCCCGGCCGCCCCCGGCGTGGCAACCGCGCCCACTGTTCTGGACGCGGCGTCGCGCCAGGTCGCCCGCAACGTCGTCGACAGCGAGATGCAGCGCCGCCTGCCTGGCGTGAACGTCTCGCCCTATACCGACTGCGTGGTGAACAACGCATCGACCGCCGAACTGATCGACATCGCGCAGATGTCACGGTCGGGCGTGGCCGGTACCGCCGACAGCGTGGCCACGATCGTGTCGCGTCCGGCGACCACGCAGTGCATTGCCGCTGCTGCACGGACGGCGTGATCACATGATCGCGCGGGCAGTTTTCGCAGGTCTGTTGCCTCTGGTGGCAGCCTGCGGCCCGGTCCCTGTGGACCAGGCCGAACAAAGCTGCCTGCGCGATGCTGAAATGGCCGAACGCCCACGCGGAAGCATCGCGATGGGCGTCGGTTCAGGATCGGGCGGCACCCGCAGTTATGGCAGTGTGCAACTGGAGATCAGTGGCGACTATATCCGCGGGCGCGATCCGTCCGACGTGTTCAATCGCTGCGTCCAGCGCAGATCGGGCCAGTTACCCGACCGCATGCTGGCCGATCAGCCAGGCTGGCGGGGCTCACGATGAGCCGCGCATTGATCCTTCATGTCGGTGTCCAAAAGACGGGCACCACCAGCCTGCAACGGTTCCTGCGCCGGTCCGCGCCCGTGGTGGCGGACAGCGTGACGATCCGCACGCCAGAGGAAGGGACGCCTATGCGGCCCTTGGGTCGCGCGGCCATCGCCTGCAGTCTGACGCATGACGATGATCACCGGGCAAGGTTGGTTTCAGCCTTTGAGGCTGTGCTGGATGACCTGCCGGGCGATGACCGTCCCGTGATCCTGTCCCATGAGAATCTGGCTGGCGCGATGCCCGGCAATGGTGGCGAGACCCGCCTGTTTCCGGTGCTGCCCGCAATCCTGACGCTGCTGGTGCAGGTTGCGAAAGCGCGCGGTTTTGCCCCGCATGTGGTGGTTTATACCCGGCGCATGACGGCGTGGCTGCCGTCGGTTTGGGCGCAGGCCGTGCGCACCGATGGTTATGCCATGACCCTGCCCGAGTTTCAGGCGCAAACGGCCGAACTGCCCGGGTGGGGCGATCTGCTGCGCCGGTTGAACGCCGCGCTGTCGCCGGTGTCCGTCACGCGGCTGCGGCTGGAGGATGAGGCCGATGCGGGGCGTCCCGGGCTGCGGTTGCTGTCGCTGGCCGGTGTGCCTGATGCGCGCCTGGAGGCGCTACCACCGTTGGAGTCCCGCGCGATGGAGCGTCTGACGCCCGGCGCCACAGAATTCCTGCGCCGCCTGAACGGGTTGGCGCTGAACCCTCATGCCCGCGACCGGGTGGCCGATCTGGTGGCCCGTTCGCAACCCTTGTTTGCGGCCAATGTGCCGTCCGAAGGCACTCTCTGAAAGGAGCTACCCATGGTCCAGTTCACCCTGCCCAAGAACAGTCAGATCCGCGTCGGCAAGACCTGGCCCAAACCGGAGGGCGCGACCAACGTCAAGAAATTCAAGATCTATCGGTGGGATCCCGAGACCGGGGAGAACCCGCGTTTGGACACCTATTTCGTCGATCTGGACCGCTGCGGGCCGATGATGTTGGACGCCCTGATCAAGATCAAGGCCGAGATCGACCCGACCCTGTCGTTCCGCCGGTCCTGCCGCGAGGGGATCTGTGGTTCCTGCGCGATGGTGATTGATGGCGGCAACAAGCTGGCCTGCATCTTTGGCATCGACGAGGTCAAGGGCGACGTCTCTGTCTATCCGCTGCCGCACATGGCGGTGGTCAAGGATCTGGTGCCCGACCTGACGCATTTTTATGCGCAGCACGCGTCGGTGAACCCCTATCTGCAGACCAAGACGCCGACCCCCGGCAAGGAATGGAAGCAGTCGATCGAGGATCGCAAGAAGCTGGACGGCCTGTACGAGTGCATCCTGTGCGCGTCCTGTTCGACGGCTTGCCCGTCCTATTGGTGGAACGGCGACCGTTACCTGGGGCCGGCCGCGCTGTTGCACGCGTATCGCTGGATCATCGACAGCCGCGACGAGGCCACGGGCGAGCGTCTGGACGAGCTGGAGGATCCCTTCAAGCTGTACCGCTGCCACACGATCATGAACTGCACCAACACCTGCCCCAAGGGGCTGAACCCCGCAAAGGCCATCGCGTCGATCAAGCACATGATGGTCGAACGCGCGGTCTGATTTGCGTCCCGCGGTGGCGGGCGGGGGGCCAGCCCCCCGCCCGCCACCGCCAAGGGGTCCTTATGTCCCCTCGGGCTCCCCTCAGAGGCGGCGGTCATGAGAAAGGGCCCGGAGATCGTTCTCCGGGCCCTTTCTGTTTGCGGGTCGGGGGCTAGCCCTCGATGCGGGTGAAGTCGGCGATCTGGCGACCGGCCTCGCGGATGCGGGACAGCAGGTTCAGGCGGTTGCGCCGGACGATCTGGCTGTCAGTGTTGACCTGCACGGCCTCGAAGAAGGCGTCGATGGGGGTCCGCAGCGCGGCTATGGCCGTCATGGCGGCGGGGAAGTTCTGCGCAGCCATGGCGTGTTTGATTGCCGGTTCGGCGGTGTCCAGTGCAGTGAAAAGGGCGCGTTCCTCGTCGGTTTCCGCGAACTTCGGGTCGGCGCCAAAGCTGTATTCGACGCCGTCCTTGTCCTCGGCCTGGGCCAGGATGTTGCCGGCGCGTTTGAGGCCCTGGGTCAGGTTCTTGCCGTCTTCGGTCGCCAGCATGGCGTCCAGCGCGGTGGCACGGTTGACGACCTGCATCAGGTCGTCGCTGCCCTCCTGCGCCAGCACGGCGTCGATGATGTCGTGGCGGATGCCCTGATCGCGCAGGTAGACCTTGAGGCGGTCGTGGAGGAAAGAGAGCAGGTCAATACCGCCCATAAACGAGACGCGCCCTAGTTCCTCTAGGTTATCCTCGTCCGCGAAGCCCTTGAGGGCTGATACTTCGAATTTACTTAAAACATCAGCAACTTCAACCTGTCCGGCACCGATGAAGGCGTCTTGAGCTCGGGCTATAGGAGTGGCGAAATCGTCGATCGCGATGCGTGAGATATGCGCGCCAATTCGAACGGACAGAAGTGCCAGCAGAGGCGCCTCAGCTTCGTTTTGAAGAAGAAGCCGGATAGTCCCAAGAGCAGCGCGTCGCAATGCGAACGGATCCTTCGACCCCGTCGGCTTCTCGCCAATCGCCCAGAACCCCGTCACCGTGTCGATCTTGTCGGCCAGCGCCACGGCGGCCGAAACGGGCGCGGTGGGCACCGCATCGGAGGGGCCGAGAGGGGAATAGTGGTCACGAGCGGCGTCGGCGACGTTGTCCGGCTCTCCGGCCTCCAGCGCATAGTAGCGGCCCATCGTGCCCTGCAGTTCGGGGAACTCTCCGACCATGGCCGAGCGCAGGTCCAGTTTCGCCAGACGCGCGGCGCGTTCGGCCTGATCGGGGTCGGCACCCACCAGCGGGGCGATCTCGCGCGCAAGGGCAGCGATGCGTTCGATCCGGTCGGCCTGAGAGCCGAGCTTGTTGTGGAAAGTCACCGAGGCAAGCCCATCGCGCCACGCCGCCATTCCCGACTTCGCCTCGCGCAGGTCGTTTTCCCAGAAAAACGCGGCATCTGACAGGCGGGCGGCCAGCACGCGCTGGTTTCCGGCCAGGATCGTCGCGCCGTCATCAGGCGTTTCGATGTTGGCGACGGTCACGAATCCCTCGATCCGGCCCGTGGACGGGTTGCGGGCCGAAAAGAACTTCTGGTGTTCCTTCATCGAGGTCTGCAGGACCTCGGGGGGCAGGGCCAGAAAGCGGTCCTCGATCACGCCCATCAGGGGGACGGGCCACTCGACCAGACCAGCGACCTCGGTCAGCAGGGCGTCGTCGGGAACGATCTGCCAGCCGCGGGCAAAGGCCAGGTTGTCGGCCTGCGACCGGATTTCGGATGCGCGTTCCTCTGCGTCCAGCATCACGCGGGCGCGGCGCAGTTTGGCGGCATAGTCGTCGAACCCGGTGACGGCAAAGGCGTCGGGGGCCATGAAGCGGTGGCCACGGGTGGCGTTGCCTGCCGTGATGCCGTCCACGGTCAGCGGCACGACCGATGCGCCGGCCTCGTCGGACAGGATGCACAGGATGGAATGGAGCGGACGCACCCACCGCAGGCTGCCCGACCCCCACCGCATCGATTTCGGCCAAGGGAAATTGCGGATCGTCGTTTCCAGCACTTCGGCCACGATGTCGGCGGCGGGGCGGCCGGGATGGGTCATGGTGGCGTACCAGACCTGACCCTTTTTATCGTCGCGTGCCTGCAGCTGGTCGCGGGTAAGCCCGGTCGAGCGCAGAAAGCCCTCCAGCGCCTTTTCGGGCGCGTCGGTGCGGGGGCCCTTGCGGTCCTCGTGGGTGGTGGGGCTGGCGGCGGTCAGGCCCTCGACCGTCAGGGCCAGACGGCGCGGCGTGCTGAACGCGCCCGCGCTGGCATAGGTCAGGCCGGCCTGAACCAGGCCTTCGGTCACCAGGCGTTTCAGATCCTCGCGCGCGCGGGCCTGCATGCGGGCGGGAATTTCCTCGGAGAACAGTTCGATCAGCAGGTCGGGCATCAGTCCATCACTCCGCGTTCCGGGGTCTTGTCATTGTATTGGTGCCAGCCATAGACGCGGCCGTCGGGATAGACGGCCAGCACGCGGTCGACGTCGGGGCGGATGTCGCTGACCGACAGCACGGCGCGGGCGGTGCCGCCCTCCAGATCGGCGCCGATCCGGGCCGCGTCGAAACATGCGAACCAACCCGGCGCGTTCAGGGGCGTCGCGCCGTCAAATGGCAGGGCGTCGGCGGGGACCGCGTCCACCGTGGCGCAGGCGCGCCAGCGCAGCGGGCTGCTGTCGGCGTCGATCCCCTCGAACCCGGTCAGGGGCAGGGGCTGTTCGCCTGCGGCGGTGGTGATCGCGATGGTGGCGTCGGGGCCGTTCGGGTCGATCGGGTCATAATACAGGTATTCCTGCGTGTACCACATGCCCGCGCCTGCGGCTATGGTGCTGCCCAGCAGGGCCAGCGCGGCGACCTTGCCCCAGTTCACGCCGGCGACCCCGCCGCATCGGTGGTCAGGAACAGATCGGCGCATCCCTTGGACAGCGCGCGCACCCGGCCGATATAGGCCTGACGTTCCGTGACAGAGATCACGCCGCGCGCGTCCAGCAGGTTGAAGATGTGGCTGGCCTTGATCGCCTGATCATAGGCGGGATGGGCCATCGGGATGGTGCGGCCCGCGCCGTCGGTGCGGTCTGCGGACAGGATGCGGGCGCATTCGGCCTCGGCGTCCTTGAAATGCTGGAACAGCATGTCGGTGTCGGCCTGATCGAAATTCCAGCGCGAATATTCCTGTTCGGTCTGGCGAAAGATGTCGCCATAGGTCAGCGCGATCGGGCTGTCGGGGTCGTTGAAGGGCATGTCCATCACATGTTCCGCGCCCAGCACATACATGGCCAGCCGTTCCAGACCATAGGTCAGCTCCCCGGACACGGGGCGGCAATCGTGGCCGCCGACCTGCTGGAAATAGGTGAACTGGCTGACCTCCATCCCGTCGCACCAGACCTCCCAGCCCAGGCCCCATGCGCCCAGAGTCGGAGATTCCCAGTCATCTTCGACAAAGCGGACGTCATGGACCAGCGGGTCCAGGCCGATGGCGCGCAGGCTGCCCAGATACAGGTCCTGCAGGTCCGGGGGCGAGGGTTTGATGATGACCTGAAACTGATAGTAGTGCTGCAGGCGGTTCGGGTTCTCTCCATAGCGGCCATCGGTGGGGCGGCGCGACGGCTGGACATAGGCCGCAGCCCAGGCCCGCGATCCAAGCGATCGCAGCGTGGTGGCCGGGTGGAACGTGCCCGCGCCGACCTCCATGTCATAAGGCTGCAGGACGGCGCAGCCCTTGCCTGCCCAATAGGTCTGCAGCGCCAAGATGATCTCCTGGAAACTGCGGGGTCGGTTGGGGCTGGTCATCGGGCCATCCTTTTGCATAGATCGGGCAAGGCGTCTTCTAGGCGCGCGATGCAACAGGGTCAATGAAGGCCCGACGGCGATAGGGCCCCCGCGACAGGATGGACAGCATGACGACGGCTTTGCGCTATGTGGTGGGACTGGTTCTGGCGGGGGCGCTGCCCGGCATGGCGCTGGCCCAGGGCGCGGTGATCCGGCTGGAGGCCAAGCGCGATCCGCAGGCGGCGGCGCAGGCGGCACAGGGCTGGGCCGATCGGTTCGATGGGGTCGTGACGCTGCCGCTGGCCGGGGGCTGGACGGGCATCGCCATCGGGCCGCTGCCCGCCGACCGGGCGGGGCCGCTGCTGGAACAGCTGAAGGCGGCCGGCAAGGTGCCGCAGGACGCGTTCATCAGCACGACTGAAGCGGGCACGGCGCTGACGTCGGTGGGCGAACCCGCCGATGCGTCGGGGCCGCAGCCAGTGGCCCCGACGCCCGGCACCTACCTGCGGCTGGAATCGTTTCAGGCCGAACCCGATGCCCGCGGCGCGCTGGCGCGTATCCGCGACGCGTTCCCCGGTGCCGGGCTGTGGCGGTTGCCCGACGGGTGGTTCGCGGTGGCGCTTGGCCCCGTGGCCGACGATGCGGCGGCGGCCTGGCTGCCGATGCTGGCCGATGCGGACGTGATCCCTGATGACGCGATGCTGGTGCGGGCCGCCGATCTGGGCGAGGCGCTGGACGCGGGGACCGCGCCTGACCTGCCCGCGCCGGGTGCGCCCGAACCCCTGCCGCCGCTGGAGGAGGTCCAGCGTGCCTTGCGGTGGGCGGGGCATTACGATGGCCAGATCGACGGCAAGGACGGTCCCCGGACCCGCGCCGCGATTCAGGCGGAGATCACCCAAGCCCGCGCATCGACCGATCCGGGGACGGCGCTGCGGCTGCTGGCCGAACGCCGCGCGGCCTGGGCCGACGAACAGGGGCTGGCGCCACTGGTCGATGAGGCGACCGGGCTGACGGTCAGCGCGCCGATGCGGGCGCTGATGTTCGATCGGGCCGAACGCGCGCTGTCGATCTATGGCCCGCGGGACGGGTCGGGGGCGGCGCTGATCCTGTTCAGCCAGCCGGGAGACCAGCAGGCGTTGCTGGATCTGGCCGGGCTGGTCACGGCGCTTGGCTGGGTGCCGCAGCCCGAGCGCGTGGTCCAGCCGGGCCATGTCACCCTGCACGGCGCCAACGACGCCCATATCGGTGCCGCCGAAGGTTGGGTCCGCGATGGCCGGGCCGAGGGCTATGTGCTGATCTGGCCCGCAGCGGATGCCGACACCCACACGCGCCTGCAGGCCGAGATCAGCGACAGCCTGATGCGCCATGGTCCCGGCGCGAATGCCGGCACCGCGCCCACGGCACTGCCCTAGTCGCGCCAGAACCGCGGCAGCAGCAGGACCAGCACGGACACCAGTTCCAGCCGGCCGAGGAACATACCCAAGGTCATCAGCCACTTGGCCGAGGTCGGGAAATCGGCGATCGATCCGTTGCGCGTCACCTCGGGGCCCCAGACCGGGCCGATATTGGCGATCGCCGTCCACGCGGCGGTCAACGCGGTGCGCGGATGCAGCCCGGTCAGCGACAGGCCCACGATCAGCAGGCCAAAGGTCAGAAAGAACAGCGTAAAGAACGCCATGACCGAATCGACCACGTCCTGTTCCAGCGGCTGCCCATCATAGCGCAGCGGATAGACCCGGTGGGGTGAATGCATGCGGCGGATCTGGGCACGGACGGCCTCGAACAGGACCAGATAGCGGAAGATCTTGACCGAACAGCCTGTCGAGCCTGTGCAGCCCCCAATCAGCCCGCAGATCACCAGAATCGTCAGCGGCAGGTGACCCCATCGGCTGACATCCGTGGACGCAAATCCGGTCCCCGAAAAGGTCGAGATGACGTTGAACACGGTTTCGCGCAGCATCTCTTCGGGGTGGCCGGCCTGACCCAGCCACAGGATACGGTACAACAGGATGATGATGCAGGCATAGCTGATCCAGCGCAGATAGGCGCGCACCTGGGTGTCGCGCCACAGGGGTTTCGCCTGGCCGCGCATCAGCTGGATCATGCGGATGAACGGGATCGAGGCCAGTACCATGAACACCGACGACGCCCATTCCGCAGGCCCCAGGAACGCCCCGAAGCTGGCATCGTAATTCGAGAACCCCCCGGTCGAGATGGTGCTGAACGCATGCACCACGGCCTCGAACCCGGTCAGGCCCAGGATCAGGTAGGTGACGATGCAGGCGCCCGTCAGGATCAGGTACAGCTGCGTCATCTCTGTGGCGATCTGGCCCGCGCGGGGCAGGACCTTGCCAAGCGTATCGAACCCCTCTGACCGAAAGAACTGCATCCCGCCGACCTTCATGACGGGCAGAAAGACCATGGCAACCACGACAATTCCAAGCCCGCCGGACCAGTGCAGGATCGCCCGCCACAGGTGGATGCCGCGCGCCAGGTCGTCCAGCTGCGGAAAGACGGTGGTGCCGGTGGTGGTAAAACCCGACATCGATTCGAACATCGCGTCGGTGAACGTGGCATCCGGGGCACCCAGCATGAACGGCAGCGTGCCGAAAAGCGGCAGGATCAGCCAGATCCCCGATGTCAGCAGGAACGCCTGATGCAGCGACAGGTTGTCGTGACGCCCCGATGTGGCCACAGCGACCAGCACGCCGGCTGACATGGTAATTACCGCAGATTGCAGGAACACCATCCAATGCGGGTCGCCATGCCACCAGTCGACCACCATCGGCGCCAGCATCAGGCAACCGATCGCGGTCAGGATCTTGCCGATCGGGTGGGCAACGGGGCGGATGTCGATCATCGCCTCTGGTTGCCGCGCCCCTGCGCGCCCGTCAAGTGGCCGTGGCGGCCGCCGCCCCTTGAATGGTCGCCGATGGCAGGTTACCTTTTGTTCAACTTGTCATCGGAGGGCGTGTGTTATGACGCCCAAGCGTCCTGCGGGTGCGGACGCGTTCCCGAGAAATACGGTCGAGCCGTCGGGCACCCGACAACCTGAGGAAGGGGCGCTGTATGCTGCCCTGGATCTGGGAACGAATTCTTGCCGGATGCTGATTGCCCGACCAACGGGCAGTCAGTTTCAGGTTGTTGACAGCTTCTCCAAGCCGGTTCAGCTTGGTCAGGGGCTGGAAGCTTCGGGACGCCTGTCCCGCAGCTCGATGGCGCGTACCGTGCACGCGCTGCAGGTGTGCAAGCGCAAGCTTGATCAGCACAAGGTGCGCAACATGCGCCTTGTGGCTACAGAGGCATGCCGGCGGGCGCGCAACAGCCGCGATTTCCTGCGCACCATCCGGCGCGAGACCGGCCTGCCCATCGAAATCATCGGCGCGGAGGAAGAGGCCCGTTTGGCCGTCATCAGCTGTGCGCCGCTGGTCAGCCACAAGACAGAAACGCTGATGGTTGTCGATATCGGCGGCGGATCGACGGAACTGGTCTGGATCGACCTGGAGGATGTGGAGCCCAAGGAGCGGCCCCGCGCGATTATGCGTCTGTCCGACGGTTTCGGGAACCCGCAGCCGGGCGGCGCGCGCGTCGTCGATTGGATCAGCGTGCCGTTGGGGGTCGCCACGCTGCGCGACCAGTTCGCGGATGTCGAGGACGATCAGGGGCGGTTTGCGTTGATGTCGTGGTTCTTTGAGGAAGCACTGGCGAATTTCACGCCCTATGCGGACGGATCGCCGGACGAAGGGTTCCAGATCATCGGCACGTCGGGCACGGTCACGACCGTTGCGGCCAGTTTTCTTGGCCTGCGTCGGTACGACCGGACCAAGGTGGACGGGTTGGAGATGACGTCGGACCAGATCGACCGGGTGATCCATTCCTATCTGCAGCTGGGCCCGGAGGGACGGCGCACCGACCCCCGCATCGGTCGCGAACGTCATGCGCTGATCATGTCGGGGGCGGCGATCCTGCAGACGCTGATGCGGGTCTGGCCCACGAACAAGCTGTCGGTCGCGGATCGCGGCCTACGCGAGGGGTTGCTTTATGCCCAGATGGTGCGCGATGGGGTGCTGGCGCCGGAAGGTTTGAACGGAGTGGCATGAAATGACGAAGACACCGACCAGCCGGGACGGCAAGACCAGCGGCCGCGGTGCGCGCGATCTGCGCGTGCGCGTGAAATCGGCCAAGGGCCGAAAGCTGTCGTCGACGCTGTGGCTGGAACGGCAGCTGAACGACCCTTATGTGGTGCGCGCCAAGCGCGAGGGTTACCGCGGGCGGGCGGCCTACAAGATCATCGAGCTGGATGACAAGTACCGCTTTCTGGTGCCCGGCGCGCGCGTCGTGGACCTTGGTTGCGCGCCCGGTGGCTGGTGCCAGGTTGCCGTGGCCCGCGTGAACGCCCTTGGCGAGAAATCCGGCAAGAAGGTCGGTCGCGTCCTGGGTCTGGACCTGCAGGAGGTCGACCCGATCGCGGGGGCCGAGATCCACGTTTTGGATTTCCTGGAGGATGGCGCCGACGATCAGGTCAAGGCCTGGTTGGGCGGGCCTGCGGATGTGGTGATGTCGGACATGGCGGCGTCGTCGTCGGGTCACAAGAACACCGACCACAACCGCATCGTGGCATTGGTCGAGGCGGCCGCTCAGCTGGCCTTTGACGTGCTGGAGCCGGGCGGCACGTTCGTGGCCAAGGTTCTGGCGGGTGGTGCCGAGACCGACATGCAGACCATGCTGAAAAAGAATTTCACCAAGGTCGTGAACGTGAAGCCCCCCGCCAGCCGAAGCGATTCGTCCGAAAAGTTCGTGGTCGCCACAGGGTTCAGGGGCCGCGACATCACCGCCGACGACTGAGGCGTGTTGCGTCCCGCGACGGCGGGGGACTGGCCGTCCCCCGCACCCCCTGCGGCGCGCGCTGTCATGATCTAGGGTTGCATCTGGTTGCGATACGCCTCGGGGGTGCGGCCGGTGGCGGCGACAAAGGCGCGGGTGAAATGCGCGTGGCTGGCATAGCCGAGATCCTGCGCCAGGCGCGGCGTTGGGCGGTCTGTGTGCCGCAACAGCTCCGCCGAGCGTTCCAGGCGCAGTTCGTTCAGCAGGTCGATCGCACGGTGACCCCTGGCCTCGACGCAGGCGCGATCAAGCACTGTCAGCGTGGTGCCCAGGTCCTGGGCAAGATCAGCCACCGTCCGGCAGGATCCCATCTCTATCGCCGCAAGTGCCAAGAAATGATCGACAAGAGGTCGGTCGGGCTGGCGGGTTTCAGGGTCACGGCGGCGATCCTGTTCCGGCTCCAGCCGTGACAACCGCAGCGACAGCAGGTTCAGATAGCAGGCAAGCGCCTTTTTGTCCGCGCCCCGTTCGGCCTCCTGGATCAGTTCATGTAGGGTTGTGGACAGACCCTCTGCACCATCGCCGACACATCCGGCGGTCACGGAGCGGGGCAGGGGCGTGTCCAGATGCGTAGTCAGGTCCGGTGCGATCAGCAGGACACGACCTTGCGCCCCGTCCAGCGGGCGGGCGGCAAAGGCTGTCCCTGCGGGAATAAAGCGAACGTCGCCATCGGACAGGACACCGCCCATGCGGGGAAAATCGATGCGCATGCGCCCCTTGGTGATCCAGATCAGAATGTGCTCTGGCCGGGTGCGCGGCTGGATGGGCAGGGTGCGCGCGCCCCATGTGAACGCCCCCGCAGGCAGCAGCCGCAGGGTGGCGTGTCGTGCGGAAAACTGGCGTGAAACCGGCGCCACGCGAATGGTCAGAGCATCCGTGGCGACGATACGCCCTAACGTCCGGGACAGCGCCACGGTGGCATCGGTGTTTCCTTCGGGCTGAATGCGCGCAGCGTTGACGTCGATCTGGCCGCCCTGGCCACGCACCCCACGACCAAGCGGCGACAGCCGTGTCGGAGAGAACGGAAATCCCCCCGTCCAGTCAGTGCGTTCCCATACCGACATGACACCTGCCCAAATCACGATTCAATGCGCGGATTATCGCCTGTCGGGATGAAAACTCAATGAATGTCAGACAGGTTTCACCGAATTACGCCAACGTCAGCCCGGAGTGGCTTGCCTGCCACATCTGCCAGTCACGCATCCGACCGCGAAACCAGACACGCTGCGATTTCGCATATTGCCGGGACGCGATGATTGCCCGTTCGGTGGCATCCGTCAGCGTCATCCGCCCCTGCAGATGCGCGATCAGGTCGGGCGCGCCGATGGCCTTGGCCCATTGCGCCGCAGGGTCCCACAGGGGCAGCATCGCGCGGACCTCGTCCAAGGCACCCTGGTCCAGCATCGCGTGGAACCGGGCCGCGATGCGGTCGGCCAGCCAGTCGCGGTCGCTGGTGATCAGCACGCGCTGACAGTCGTCGGGGGACAGCAGCGGCGGGGGGGTGTCGTCCTGCCAATCGGCGATACCGCGACCGGTGGCCGTCAGAACCTCCCACGCGCGCTGGACGCGGACGGGGTTGGCCAGATCGATCTGCGCGCGGCTGCGCGGGTCCAGGTCGGCCACCATCGCGGCCAGCCCGCCCGCGGCGATGCGCGCGTCGGCGGTGGTGCGGATGTCGGCCGGCGTGGGCGGGATCTGCGCCAACCCCCGGGTCAGTGCGGTCAGGTACAGCCCCGTGCCGCCCACCACGATCAGCCGCCCCCGCAGCGTGGCCACCTGGCGCAGCCAGTCGCCCACCGACCACGGCGTGCCCGGCGCGACGTGACCATAGAGCGCGTGCGGCGCCTGTGCCAGATCGGCCGCAGGGGGGCGGGCGGTCAGCACCTGCCAGCAGGACCAGACCTGCAACGCATCCGCGTTGACCACCGTGCCGCCCTGCGCCCGCGCGACCGCCAATGCCAGCGCGGATTTGCCACTGGCGGTGGGTCCTGCGATCAGCAGGTGGCGGGCGGCGTCGATCTGTGTCAGGTCAATGTCACGCATGGCCAATCCGGGCAGTTGATCCGGCAGCCCTTTTGCGACATTTAACGGCGCGATGAAAGCAGCCGGCGACAGGAGCCCCCGATGACCACCGAAGTCCCCAAGCAATATGGCCGCGTGATGCTGAAAATCTCGGGCGAGGCGCTGATGGGCGACCAGGGATACGGCCTGCACCCGCCCACCGTCGCCCGCATCGCCAGCGAGGTCGAGGCAGTTCAGGCGATGGGCGTCGAGGTCTGCATGGTCATCGGCGGCGGCAACATCTTTCGCGGGCTGCAGGGCAGCGCGCAGGGCATGGAACGCACCACCGCCGATTACATGGGCATGCTGGCCACGGTCATGAACGCGCTTGCCATGCAATCGTCGCTGGAGAGCCGTGGCCTGCATTGCCGCGTGATCAGCGCGATCCGCATGGATGAGGTCTGCGAGCCCTACATCCGCCGCCGCGCCATCCGCCATCTGGAAAAGAAGCGGATCGTCATCTTTGCCGCCGGTACCGGCAACCCGTATTTCACCACCGACACCGCGGCCACACTGCGCGCATCCGAGATGAACTGCGAGGTGATCTTCAAGGGCACCAAGGTCGATGGCGTCTATGACAAGGACCCGGTCAAGCATGCCGACGCCAAGCGTTACGGCAATGTCAGCTATGACGAGGTGCTGCAAAAGCATCTGGGCGTGATGGACGCATCGGCCATCGCGCTGGCCCGCGACAACAAGCTGCCGATCATCGTGTTCTCTCTGGACGCGCCGGGCGGGTTCCGGTCGATCCTGGAAGGGCGCGGGACGTACACGCGCGTCCACAACTGAGATGACGGCCAGCCTGCGGAGCCGCGCAGACGGCTTTGTCCACGGGCCGCGCGCCCAGGGCGTGATCACCGCCGTGATCCTGTTCAACGCACTGATTCTGGGGCTGGAGACCTGGCCCCGCGTCATGGCAACGGCCGGGCCGGTGCTGATCATGCTGGACCGGATCTGTCTGGCGATCTTTGTGATCGAGATCGGGCTGAAGCTGTATGGACGCGGGCTGCGGTTCTTTCGCGACGGATGGAACGTGTTCGATTTCGTCGTGGTGGGAATCGCCCTGCTGCCGGCGACGCAGGGGCTGTCTGTGCTGCGCGCGATGCGCATCCTGCGACTGCTGCGCATCGTGTCGGTCACACCCCGCCTGCGGCGCGTGGTCGAGGGGTTTTTGTCCGCGCTGCCCGGCATGGCGTCGGTATTTCTGCTGATGGGTATCATTTTCTACATTTTCTCGGTCATGGCGACCAAGCTGTTCGGGGCGACCTTTCCGGACTGGTTCGGGGATATGGGCAATTCAGCCTATTCGCTGTTCCAGATCATGACGCTGGAGAGCTGGTCGATGGGCATCGTGCGCCCGGTGATGGAGGTTCATCCGAATGCGTGGCTGTTCTTTTTGCCGTTCATTCTGGTGACAACCTTTGCGGTGATGAACCTGGTGGTCGGCCTGATCGTCAATTCGATGCAGGAGGCGCATCAGGAGGAAGGCACCGCCGCGACCGAGGCCTATCGCGATGCGGTCCTGGCGCGACTGACCCAGATAGAGGCGCGCCTTTCGGCAGGCGCACCCCCGCACAACGATCCCTGACCCGACCCAAAAGGCGGGCAAAGGCTTTGCCAAGCTGCGGCATTGCCGTTACAAGCGAAAAAAATTCAAAGCAGAGGCAGTCCGACAATGGCTGAGGACATCGAGATCGATACTGACGACCTGGAACGCCGCATGAAGGGCGCCATGGAAAGCCTTCGCGGCGAATTCGCCAGCCTGCGGACGGGCCGAGCATCGGCATCGATGATCGAGCCGGTTCAGGTCGAGGCCTATGGTCAGATGACCCCGGTCAACCAGTTGGGCACCGTGAACGTGCCCGAACCCCGGATGGTGACGATCAACATCTGGGACAAGGGTATGGTCAACAAGGTCGAAAAGGCGCTGCGTGAAAGCGGCCTGGGGATCAATCCGCAGACCAACGGCACGATCATCATGCTGCCCATCCCGGAGCTGAACGAGGAACGCCGCCGCGAGCTGACGAAGGTCGCCGCCCAATATGCCGAAAGCGCCCGCGTCTCCATCCGCAACGTGCGCCGCGACGGCATGGATCAGGTCAAGAAGGGCAAGGCCAACGGCATGCCCGAGGATGACCAGAAGCTGTACGAGACCGAAATCCAGTCCCTGACCGACCGCATGATCGCATCGGTCGACGAGGCGCTGACGGCCAAGCAGGCCGAAATCATGCAGGTCTGATCCAACGATGGCGTGGGGCTTGTCGAGCGCTGTCGAGACTGGGGGGCCGACCCGTCCCCGCCATGTCGCGGTCATCATGGATGGCAATGGCCGGTGGGCCACCGATCGCGGCTGGCCGCGTCTGGTCGGCCACCGCCGCGGGGCGGAGCGGGTCAAGCAGATTGTCCGAGCCTGCCCCGATCTGGGGGTGGACTGGCTGACCATCTATGCCTTCTCGACCGAGAACTGGAAGCGCTCGACCGAAGAGGTCCTGGGCCTGATGAAGATTTTCCGCCGCTATATCCAGCGCGAGGCCGAGGACATGTCGGCCGAGGGCGTGCGTATGCGGTTCATCGGCGAACGCAGTCGCCTTGACCGCAAGCTGCAGGATCTGATGGCGTCGATCGAGGCGCGCACGGCCGGCAACACGCGGCTGAACCTGACCGTCGCCATCAACTATGGCGGCCGGGACGAACTGGTCCGCGCCAGCACGCGGTTGGCCGAACGCATCGCGCAGGGCGACATCTCCAAGCCGTCAGAGGCTGATCTGGCCGACTGCATGGACACCGCCGGACACCCCGATCCCGACCTGGTGATCCGGACGTCGGGCGAAACGCGGACATCGAATTTCCTGCCGTGGCAGGCGGCCTATTCGGAATACGAATTCACGCCGACATTGTGGCCCGATTTCACGCCGGACCATCTGGCGACGATTCTGGATCGCTTTGGCCTGCGCGACAGGCGCTTTGGGGGCGCATGACGCCCGGACGCAATCCAGCCGGGCCCGGAAAATGGGGTGACCTGTCGCGCCGCGTGGCATCCACGCTGGTCCTGCTGGGCATCGGCGTGATGCTGGCGGTGGCACAGGGGCCATGGCTGCGGCTGGGCATGGCCGTCATTTCCGCGATCACCTTCTGGGAGCTGGCGGCGATGACCGGCTGGCGCAACCCGGCGCGGCACGTGACGCTGTTCGGGCGGTCGCGCCCCATCGCGCTGGCCGCGATCGCGGGCGTGTCGCAGGCCTTTGCGCTGACTGGCATGCCGTGGGCGTGGCTGGCGCTGGCGGTTCCGATCCTGATGGGCCTGCCCGGAGCGGCGCGCCGGGACCGGGGGACCTATACTCTGTTCGGGATCGCCATACTGGTTGTGGCGTTTGGACTGGTGGGCTTTCGCGAGAACTATGGTCTGAATTTCGTGCTGTGGCTGATGGGGGTCATCATCATCTCGGACACGGCGGGGTATTTCTTCGGGCGCATCTTGGGCGGGCCCAAGTTCTGGCCCGCGCTCAGCCCGAAAAAGACCTGGTCCGGCACTGTCGCGGGCTGGATCGGCACCTGCCTGTTCGGCGCCGTCCTGTGGATGGCGGGACAGGGCGACGCGACGCTGATCTGGGTGTCGCCTGTCGTCTGTCTTGCGGGGCAGATGGGCGATCTGGCCGAAAGCTGGCTCAAGCGGCGTGCCGGGGTCAAGGACAGTTCGAACCTGATTCCGGGGCATGGCGGGTTCATGGATCGTTTTGACGCAGTGACCGGGGCGGTCCTGGCCACCATGCTGATCGGGTTCCTGACCAATCTGCCCGTGGTGAACTGACCTGATGCGACGCGTCTCCATCTTTGGTGCGACCGGTTCGGTCGGCGCGAACGGCGTCGATCTGATCCGCCGCGATCCGCAATCCTATCAGGTCGTGGCCCTGACCGGCGGGCGCAACATCGCCCGACTGGCGCAGATGGCGCGCGACCTGCGCGCGCAGATCGCGGTGACGGCGCATCCCGAACTGCTGGACGACCTGCGGGCCGCGCTGTCCGGGACCGACGTCCATGCCGCCGCCGGAGAGGCTGCGCTGATCGAGGCTGCGCACCGCCCCGCGGACTGGATCCTGTCGGCCATCGTCGGCGCGGCGGGACTGGCGCCGGGGCTGGCGGCACTGTCGCAGGGCAGTGTGTTGGCATTGGCCAACAAGGAATCACTGGTCTGCGCGGGCGCTTTGCTGCGCGATACGGCCGCCCGGTCGGGTGCCACGATCCTGCCTGTCGATAGCGAACATTCCGCATTGTTTCAGGCGCTTGGATCGGACAAACTGGAATCCGTCAAGGATGTCACCATCACCGCATCGGGCGGCGCCTTTCGCGACTGGCCGTTGGAACGACTGGCGGCGGCGACCGTGGCGCAGGCCTCGACCCATCCCAACTGGGCCATGGGCCAGCGCATCACCATCGACAGCGCATCGATGTTCAACAAGGCGATGGAAGTCATCGAGGCCAAGGAGTTCTTTGGCCTGACCGCCGACCGAATCAAGGTGCTGGTCCACCCGGAATCGATCATCCATGCCATGGTCACCCATCATGACGGCGGCACGATCGCGCATTTGGGCGCCCCTGACATGCGCCATGCCATCGGATACGCGCTGCACTGGCCCGAACGTCGGCCCCTGCCGGTCGCGGCGCTGGATCTGGCGGCGCTTGGCACCCTGACCTTCCGCGCCCCCGACGAGGCGCGCTGGCCCGCCCTGCGCCTTGCGCGCGAGGTGATGGCCGCGGGCGGGGCCGCCGGGGCGGTCTTCAATGCCGCCAAGGAACAGGCGCTGGACGATTTCATCGCCGGGCGCATCCGCTTTACCGACATGGCCCCCCGGGTCGAGGCCACCTTGGCGGCGCTGTCCGCCCAGCCGGGCTTTGCCCACGATCCCCAAGACCTGCCCGCCGTCCTGCACTGGGACGGGCTGGCCCGACAAAAGGCCGCACAATGATCGACGCTTTCGCCCAGACCGCCGGCACCCTGCTGGCCTTTGTCACCGCATTGGCCGTGATCGTGACCGTGCACGAATACGGCCACTACATCGTCGGCCGCTGGTCGGGCATCCGGGCCGAGGTGTTCAGCATCGGTTTCGGCCCGCGCCTGCTGTCGCGGCGCGACCAGCGCGGCACGGTTTGGCAGGTCGCGGCGTTGCCGCTTGGCGGTTACGTCCGGTTTCTGGGCGACGACAATGCCGCCAGTGCCGGGCCGGGGCGCGCGGTCGATCCCGCGCTGCGCCGCCAGACGTTGCAGGGGGCGCCGCTGTGGGCGCGCTTCGCCACGCTGCTTGCAGGGCCGGTGTTCAATTTCATTCTGTCGATTCTGGTCTTTGCGGGCTTTGCCATCGTTCAGGGCCTGCCCGTCGAAGAGGTGCGCGTGGGTGCCATCAGCGACGCCCCCCCTGCGATCGTGAACGAGCTGCAGCCCGGCGACCGCATTCTGGCCCTAGGCGGCCAGCCGGTAGCCACCTGGCGCGATATCGGCGCGTTGACCGAAATGCTGCCGGTGGCGGCACAGCAGGACTGGCAGGTCGATCGCGACGGCCAGACCCTGACAGTGACCGGTCCCGACCCGATGCCCGCCCGCATCGGTGGCGTGGCGCCGCGCAGTGCCGCGGCCGACGCGGGGATGCGCGCGGGCGACGTGGTGCTGGCCATCGATGATCGGCCCGTGACCCGTTTCACCCAGATGCGCGACGCGGTCGAGGCAGCCGAGGGACAGCCCCTGGACCTGCGCCTGTGGCGTCCCGGCATGGGCGAGCTGGACGTGACCCTGTCGCCCAAGTTGTCCGACCTGCCCGCCGATGGCGGCGGGTTCGAACAGCGGTGGCTGATCGGGGTGACGGGGGGCGAAAGCTTCTTTTCGCCGCAGACCCGCAGCGCCGGGCCGCTGGAGGCGCTTGGCCTTGGTGCAACGCAGACCTGGGGGATCATCACGTCGTCGCTCACCGGCATGTGGGCGATGATTTCGGGGCAGATCGGCACCTGCAACCTGGGCGGCGCCATCAGCATCGCGGAAAGCACGGGCCAGGCGGCCAGCGCAGGGGGCGCGAATTTTCTGTGGTGGATCGCGGTTTTGTCTGCGGCCATCGGGTTTCTGAACCTGCTGCCGATCCCGGTTCTGGATGGCGGACACCTGATGTTTTATGCCTATGAAGCCGTGCGAGGGCGGCCGCCGTCGGACAAGGCGCTGAACCTGCTGACCGCGATCGGCATGGCGGCGGTCCTGTCATTGATGATTTTCGGGCTCACGAACGATCTTTTCTGCCCGTGATGCGCTTGCGGTTTTGACAGTCAGGCCCTGTTGGCGCTAAGGACCATAGGCAAAACGACAGCCCGAACCGGGCGCGTGCAGGCGGACACAAGAGGGGCCATCATGGAACGGAAACTGGGCAAGGGCGCGCTGGCGCTTGTGACGTCCCTGGCAATCGCGGTGCCTGTGGGCATGATCGCGCAGCCTGCCGCCGCGGTGGTCGTCGGCAGCATTCAGGTTCAGGGCAACCAGCAGATAGAGACGGGCGCCGTCCTGTCCACGCTGGCCCTGCCGCAGGGTCAGGACCTCAGCCCCGGCCAGATCAACGACGGCCTGCAGCGTTTGCAGAATTCAGGCCTGTTCGAGACGGTCGAACTGATCGTGCAGGGCAGCACCCTGGTCGTGCAAGTCAGCGAATACCCGATCGTCAATCAGATTTCGTTCGAGGGCAACCGCCGCATCAACGACGAACGACTGGCAGAGATCGTGCGCAGCCAGTCGCGCCGCGTCTATCAGCCCAGCCAGGCGATTCAGGACGCGCAGACCATCGCCCAGATCTATGCCGCCGAGGGCCGACTGGCCGCCCGTGTCGATCCGCGCATCATCCGCCGCAGCGGCAACCGCGTCGATCTGGTGTTCGAGATCCGCGAAGGCAACGTCACCGAGATCGAGCGCGTCAGCTTTGTCGGCAACCGGGCATATTCGGACCGGCGTCTGCGCAACGTGCTGCAGACCAAGCAGGCGGGCCTGCTGCGCACCTTCATCCGCCGCGACACGTTCGCGCCCGAACGCATCCCGCTGGACGAGCAGTTGCTGACCGATTTCTATCGCTCGCAGGGCTATGCCGATTTCCGGGTGCAGGGCGTCGCGCCCGAAATCGCACGCGAACGCGACGCGTTCTTCATCACCTTCAACATCTCCGAGGGGCCGCGCTATCGGTTCGGCCGGGTCGAGACCGTGTCCGAGATCCCCGGCGTCGACGCATCGCTGTTCGCCGAACAGAGCCGGGTCGAGCGTGGGGCGGTCTATAACCCATCGGTCATCGACACCTCGATCCGCCGGATGGAGACGATCGCCATCCAGCAGGGCCTGAACTTTGTCAACATCGAGCCGCGTGTCACCCGCAACCCCCAGACCCAGACGCTGGACCTGACATTCGCACTGACCCGTGGTCAGCGCGTCTTTGTCGAGCGCATCGACATCGAGGGCAACACCACCACCCTGGACGAGGTGATCCGCCGCCAGTTCAGCACCGTCGAGGGCGACCCCTTCAACCCGCGCGAGATCCGCAATTCGGCCGAACGGGTGCGCGCGCTTGGCTATTTCGCCGATGCACAGGTGCAGACCCGCGAAGGCAGCGGTCCCGACCAGGTCATCGTCGGCGTCAACGTCGAGGAACAGCCTACCGGATCGCTGTCGCTTGGCGCCAGCTATGGCGTCAGCTCCGGCGTGGGCTTCAACATCGGCCTGACCGAACAGAATTTCCTGGGCCGCGGCCAGACGGTGGGCCTGCAGCTGCAGACCGCCACCGACGACCGTGCCGCCGGGATCACCTTTGTCGAGCCATTCTTTCTAGGCCGTGATCTGCGCTTTGGGTTTTCGGCCAACTATACCGAGACCGAGGGCCTGAATTCGGATTACGACACCCGTCAGATCCGCATCCAACCGTCGCTGGAATTCCCGATCTCGGACAATGCGCGGGTCGAGCTGCGCTACCGCATTTCGGAAGACAAGCTGACCAACGTGACCGAGGACAGCTCCCAGTTGCTGATCGACGAAGAGGGCACGCGCCTGTCCTCATCCCTTGGCTATACCTACAACTGGGATTCGCGCCGTACCGGGCTGGACCCCCTGACCGCGTATCGGTTCCGCTTCTCGCAGGATTTCGCGGGCGTCGGGGGTGACACCAAGACGATCACCTCGACCGCGCTGGCCGGCGTTGAAAGCACTGCCTGGCGCGAGAGCGTGACCCTGCGCGCAGAGCTGGAGGCCGGGGCGATCTATACCTATGGCGACTATTCGACCTGGATCCTGGACCGCTTCCGCACCAGCAACCGCATCCGCGGGTTCGAATCGAACGGCATCGGCCCACGCGATCTGGCGGCCACGAACGAGGACGGCTTGGGCGGCAATTTCTATTGGGCGGCGCGCGCCGAGGCGCAGTTCCCCATCGGCCTGCCCGAGGAATACGGGATTCAGGGCGGCCTCTTCATGGATGTCGGATCGCTCTGGGGTCTGGACAATACCATCGGCACGGGCGGTGTCGCGGTCGATGACGACATGTACACGCGTGCCGCGGTCGGCGCGTCGATCTTCTGGACCACGCCGATCGGTCCGCTGCGCTTCAACTTCACACAGGCGCTGAAAAAGGAAGACTATGACCTGGAACAGAATTTCGACCTGACGATTCAGACGAACTTCTGATGCGGGCGGGGCGGGCAGGCCTTGGTCTGGTGGCGGCGGTGCTGATGGCACTGCCGGCCACGGCACAGGATGCGACGGGTACCGATATTCCGGCGCCCGATATTCCGGCCATCGCCACGCCGCCCATCCTGCCCAACAGCACCATCGCCAGTCCCGGAGAGGCCATCGACAGCGCGCCGATCCTGACCCTGGACCAGGAGGTACTGTATCTGACCTCTGTCTGGGGTCTTCGCGCGCAGGCCAGGCTGGAGGCAGAGGGAGAGGAGGTCGCGGCAGAAAACGACCGCCTGACCCAACTGCTGTCCTCCGAAGAGGCCCGCCTGACCGAACAGCGCAGCACGTTGCCCGCTGCCGAATTCCGCGATCTGGCTGAAAACTTCGACATCCGCGCAACGCGCATCCGCCGCGAACGCGCGCAGGCCGTCCAGGCCCTGAATGCCTGGGCCGAGGCGGACCGCGCGGCGTTCTTTCGCGCCGCCCGGCCGATGATGGGCCAGCTGATGCAGGACCGGGGCGCGGTGGCCGTTCTGGATGGACGCACCATCCTGGTGTCGCTGGATGCGATCGACGTCACCGAACAACTGGTCGCGGTCCTGAACGAGCGCATCGGTGACGGAGAGGGCGTCGTGCCGTTGCCCGAACCGCCCCCGTCGAACGACGCCCCCTAGGGCAGCCGCGCGATGCGGTCGTGGATCAGGGCGAACAGCGCGTCGCGGTCCACGTCCTTGAGGAACAGGGCGTTGGGCGCGCGGTCGCTGACGCGCCACCAGTCGGCGACGGTCATGCCGGTGGTCCAGCGGCCTTCGGTCTCGATCTCGACGTTGATCCGACGCCCGTCGAACATGTCCGGCTGCAACAGCCAGGCGATGGTGCAGGGGTCATGCAGCGGCGCGCCAAGGCTGCCGTATTTCGTCGTGTCAAAGCGTTCAAAGAAATCCGTCCAGCCCGCGACGGCGGGCCCGCAGCGACCGGGCAGGGCGCGCATCGCCTCGATCCACACACGGTCTGTCAGCGCCTTGTGCGTCACGTCCAGCGGCATCACCACCAGCGGCACGCCCGACGCGAACACCTCGGCCGCGGCTTCGGGGTCGACATAGATGTTGAATTCGGCCGCGGGGGTGATGTTGCCCACCTCGAAATAGGCCCCGCCCATCAGCACGATCTGCTGCACCCGTCCGACGATGTCGGGGGCGCGGCGGAACGCCTCGGCGATGTTGGTCAGAGGCCCGATGGGGACCAGCGTCACGGTACCCGCATCATGGGCGCGCAGGGTCTCGACGATGAAATCGACACCGTGCTGTTCCTGAAGGGGCAGGGTGGGTGCGGGCAATTCGATGCCGTCCAGCCCGGTCTTGCCATGCACATGTTCCGCCGTGACCAGATCGCGCGACAGGGGGCGATCGCATCCCGAAAAAATTGGAACATCCGTACGGCCCGACAGTTCGACCACCTTGCGGGTGTTCAACTCTGTCAGTGCCAGTGGCACGTTGCCTGCGACCGCGACGATGCCCAGCACCTGAAGTTCAGGCGATGCCAGTGCCAGCAGGATGGCCACCGCGTCGTCCTGACCGGGGTCGGTGTCGATGATGATCTTTTGTACCAAACCACGTCTCCTTGGTCCCCGATGCCGGGATGATTGCGCTGGCATCAAAAAAGGCGCAACCCCGGGGTCGCGCCTTTTGCCTGTTGTTCGACGTTTTGCTGCGTCAGGGGGTGGCCCCCGACGCAGCCGTTGCGTCAGCCGTCGAAATTCACCCGCTCGATCAGGTCCAGCGCCTGCGGGCGCAGGTCCGACATCTCGGTCAGGGTCAGGTCGTCGGGGGTGAAATCGCCCCAGCTGGCGACCAGCTCGGACCGCTCGACACCCTCGGTCACGGGGAATTCGTTGTTGGTTTCGGCATAGATGTGCTGTGCCTCTTCGCCTGCCAGGAACTGCATCAGCTGCAGGGCGGCGTCGCGGTTCGGGGCTGCCTTGGTCATCGCCACACCGGACACGTTCACATGGGTGCCGCCATCCTCGAATGTCGGGAACACGATGCGGACCGATTCGGCCCATTCCTTTTGTTCGTCATCCTTCAGCATCGCACCCATGTAATAGGTGTTGCCCAGGCTGATGTCGCATTCGCCGGCCCAGATCGCCTTGACCTGATCACGGTCGCCGCCCTCGGGACGCTTGGCCAGGTTGCCCTTGACGCCTTCCAGCCATGCGACGGTCTCTTCCTCGCCGTGGTGGGCCAGATAGGCCGCGGTCAGTGCGACGTTGTAATCGTTGGTAAAGCTGCGCGTACAGATGCGGCCCTGCCATTTCGGATCGGCCAGATCCTCATAGGTGGTAACCTCACCGTCGGCGACGCGGTCCTTGTCTGCATAGATGATGCGGGCGCGGGTGGTCAGGGCGAACCACTGGTTCTCGTCGTCGCGCAGAGCGGCGGGGATCGCCTCCAGCGCCGGGTCCTCGACCGATTGCAGGACGCCTGCATCCTTGACCTCGCCCAAACGGGCCACGTCGACCGTCAGAACCAGGTCGGCGGGCGAACGGTCGCCTTCGGCCTGCAGACGTTCGACCATGCCCTTGTCGACAAAGGCGACATTGACCGCGATGCCGGTTTCGGCGGTGAAGGCATCGACCAGCGGCTGGATCAGTTCGGGCTGGCGGTGGGAATAGACGTTCACTTCCTGGGCCAGGGCGGGCATGGCGGTTGCACCCAGCAGCGTGGCGATGATCAGGGGACGCATATTGACTCCTTTGGTCAGAATTCCGGTGTCATGTTGCAATTCCGACTTAAGTTGTCAAGCAATGCGGTGGATTGACCCCGGCGCGGCGTCGGGCTAGGGCGCGGTCATGGCACGCGCACCCCTTTTGCAACTCTCCGAGATCTCGCTGACCTATGGCGGCGATCCCATTTTCGAGGGCCTTTCCCTGAACGTCCAGCCCGGCGACCGCGTCGCCCTGGTCGGTCGTAACGGGTCAGGCAAGTCCACCCTGATGAAGGTGATGGCCGGTTTCGTCGAACCCGACCGGGGCGATGTGGTCCTGGCTGCCGGTGTTTCGACCGGTTACATGGAACAGGACCCCGATCTGTCGGGCTTTGTCACGCTTGGCGATTTTGCCCGTGACGGGCTGGAACCGGGCGAGGATTATCTGGTCGACATGGCCGCCGAGGGCCTGAAGTTCGACCCGGACCGCCCCGTCGACACCGCATCGGGTGGCGAACGCCGCCGCGCGGCGCTGGCCCGTCTGCTGGCGCGCGCGCCGGAACTGATGCTGCTGGACGAGCCGACGAACCATCTGGACATCGAGGCTATCGGCTGGCTGGAGGACCATCTGTCGCAGACGCGTGCGGGGTTCGTGCTGATCAGTCACGACCGGGCATTTTTGCGCCGCCTGACCAAGGCGACCCTGTGGATCGACCGCGGTGCCGTGCGCCGTCAGGAACGCGGATTCGAGGGATTCGAGGATTGGCGCGAAGCCACCTGGGCCGCCGAAGACGACGCCCGGCACAAGTTGGACCGCAAGATCAAGGCCGAGGCCAAATGGGCCGTCGAAGGCATCAGCGCCCGCCGCAAGCGCAACCAGGGCCGCGTCCGCGCGCTGGCCGATCTGCGCAGCGAACGCAGCAGCCAGATCCGCCGCCAAGGCACCGCCGCGATGGCGTTCGACAGTGGCAACACCAGCGGCAAGCGGGTGGTCGAGGCCACCGGCATTTCCAAGGCGTTCGGTGACAAGATCATCCTGCGGCCGTTCGACCTGCGCATCCAGCGCGGCGACCGCATCGCGTTCGTCGGCCCCAACGGGGCGGGCAAGACCACGCTGATCAAGATGCTGACCGGAGAGCTGGCCCCCGATGCCGGCACGGTCAAACTAGGCACCAACCTGGACATCGCGGTATTCGATCAGGCGCGCGCCGCGCTGAACCCCGACCAGACGCTGTGGGAATCGCTGACCGGCGATCCGGACATGCGCGTGTCGGGCCGCGCCGATCAGGTGATGGTGCGTGGCCAGCCCAAGCATGTCGTCGCGTATCTAAAGGATTTCCTGTTCGACGACGGTCAGGCCCGCGCCCCCGTGCGCAGCCTGTCGGGTGGCGAAAAGGCGCGTCTGCTGTTGGCGCGGCTGATGGCGCGACCGTCGAACCTGTTGGTCATGGACGAACCGACCAACGATCTGGACGTCGAGACGCTGGACCTGCTGCAGGATCTGTTGGGCGAATATGACGGGACCGTGCTGCTGGTCAGCCACGACCGCGATTTCATCGACCGCGTGGCCGACACCACCGTCGCGATGGAGGGCGATGGCCGCGCGACCGTCTATGCCGGTGGCTGGACCGACTATCAGGCCCAACGCGGCGACGTACCGCCCGAGGAATCGGTCGCCGTTGCCAAGGCCGCGCCGGTCGCCGAAAAGACCAAGGCCGCCCGCGACGGTCTCAGCTTTACCGAGCGCCACCGTCTTGAGGCGCTGCCTGGCGTGATTGCCCAGCTGGAAGCGGAGATTGCCAAGCTGTCGGAATTCATGTCCGACCCGACGCTGTTCCAGACCGCGCCCGCCAAGTTCGAAAAGGCCAGTCTGGCCTTGTCCGAACGCCAAGCCGCACTGGCGGACGCGGAGGAGGAGTGGATGACGCTGGAGGGAAAGGCCGCCGTCTAGGCGGCCTTTCCCCCGCTGCGGGCCAGATGGTTCTGCAGCCAGCCATGCGCGAATGCGATCTTGCGGCGAA
The DNA here is from genome assembly GCF_045064235.1 of Paracoccus sp. Ld10. Classification (NCBI taxonomy): domain Bacteria; kingdom Pseudomonadati; phylum Pseudomonadota; class Alphaproteobacteria; order Rhodobacterales; family Paracoccaceae; genus Paracoccus; species Paracoccus sp. Ld10. The sequence continues at coordinate 200,591 of NZ_JBISHD010000031.1, forward strand.
CCGGCACGGTCAGCACAAAAGGATAAAGGTCGGAATTGTCCAGCGCGCGGTTGATGTCGTTGACCGCGATGGTGATTTCGGCCGCGATGTTCAGCAGGCGATAGGGTTCGGTTTCCGCGTATGGGTGATAGTCCGGCGGCACCCCCGGCATGTCCAGATGCGTGCTGCAAAAGCTGTCGGCAACGTCCGTCAGGTGCAGCAGATGGGCCACCGTCTCAGCCCAATCCTCGTGCGGGTGGGACGTGGCATAGCTGGTGATGAAATCCCCGGCCGGGTCGCGGGGATCGGCATAGTGGTTCCTCAGCGCCTGCCCGTAATCGGCACGCTCGTCACCAAAGATGGCGCGGAAGGCGGGCAGGAAATCGGGCAGGACCTTCAGGCGGTCGAACAGGAAATGCGCGATCTCGTGGCGGAAATGGCCCACCATCGACCGGTACTGTTCGCCCAGCTTCAACTGGCGCTTCAGGCGGATCAGCTCGTCCGCCTCGGTCACGTTGATGGTAATCTCGCCGTTGGCGTGGCCCATGGTGATCTGCTGGTCGCGCCCGCCGATCTGTTCCGACAGCATCAGGAACCGTGGCCGCCGGCCCGGATCGGCGGACGTGAACCAGTCCCATTCCGCAAGATTGGCCAGCACCCACCGTTTGGCGCGTTCTGCACTGGCCAGCAGGCGCTGGTTTTCACCAATATGCATCACCGGTACCACATGCGACATCGCGCAGGACGGACAGAACCCGCCCGGCACCGCCGCGGCCCAGTTGCAGCCGATGCGGTCGCGGTTGGCGCAGGGCACCGCGTCCGCCACCATGCACCGCGGCTCGGTGGCATAGATCAGCGGCGCGCCGCACAGACAGATCATGTTGTGGAAATAGGCGCGCGTGCCGCAATGCGGGCATGAAAAGCGTTGCATCAGGTGGGGTCCGGTCCTGTCAGTGGCAGGGTACAAGCCCTGCGATGCGGCAGGGTTCCCCGGCATCGGCCGGCCCTTGACAGACAGGCGCGAATGGGGCAAATGCAGCGCACCGGCAGGGCATCCGCCTTTGGCCGGTCTATTGATTTTAACGACACCCGCAAAAGGGTGCGCTGTCCGAAGGCGGGGTTCGCCCCCAACGCCGACACAGTCGGGGCCGCAGGACGCGGTGATGAAGGAAGAAAGCGATGTTCGCGGTTCTGAAAACTGGCGGCAAGCAGTACAAGGTGCAGGCGGGTGACGTCCTGCGCGTTGAAAAACTGAATGCCGCAGCTGGCGATACGGTCCAGTTCAACGATGTGCTGATGGTCGGCTCGACCCTGGGCGCGCCCCTGGTCGCCGGTGCCTGCGTGCAGGCCACCGTGATCGAGCAGATCAAGGCTGACAAGGTCATCACCTATGTCAAGCGTCGCCGCAAGCACAGCTCGCAGCGGACCCGCGGTCACCGTCAGCAGCTGACGCTGCTGCGCGTCACCGACGTGCTGGACGCAGGTTCGGACAAGACCGGTGTCAAAGCCGCCGTCGGTGCCCGCACCAAGACCGACGCCCCCGCAGCCTAAGGAGAACGACCCATGGCACATAAAAAAGCAGGCGGTTCTTCCCGCAACGGCCGCGACAGCGCAGGACGCCGTCTTGGCGTCAAGCTGTTCGGCGGTCAGGCCGCTATCGCAGGCAACATCATCGCACGTCAGCGCGGCACCACCTGGTGGCCGGGCGTGAACGTCGGCATGGGCAAGGATCACACCCTGTTCGCGCTGACCGACGGTCATGTGAGCTTCAAGAAGGGTCTGAAGGGCCGGACGTTCATTTCGATCGTCCCCGCAGAGCTGGAAGCAGCCGAGTAACCTCAGCGTAATAATTTAATGCTAAGGGGGGATCGGTGAGAACCGGTCCCCCGAACCGTTTCATCGGCATATTTGTTTATCGGTTTCTTGGGGAGGAAACATGGTGATGTCTGCACCCATGCGCGAGGGAAGTCGTCTGGACGACCTTAAGCCCGCCTTGGCCGAAGGTCCGGCCCAATCCGTCATCGCAACAGAGCGGTTCACGCTGCGACCACTGCGCGCCTCGGATGCCGGTCTGATCGAACATTACACCGCCGATCGACGCGTGGCCGAAGGGACGCGCGCCATTCCCCATCCCTTGCCCCGTGGCGCTGCCGACAGTTTCGTCGCGCGTGCGCTTGCGGCGGACCGGTCCGAGGATGTCTGGGCCATCGACGGGTCGGACCACAAGCTGACCGAACTGCTGGGCGTCGTGTCGCTGACCCGCATGGAGGGGTCGCAGTCCGAACTGGGCTTCTGGATCGGCGCGGGCTTCTGGAATACCGGTTTCGCGACCGAGGCCGTGGCAGCGCTGGTCGCAGCCAACCCCCACGACGCGCGCACCCTGTTCGCCGAGGCGTTCCAGGACAATCCCGGTTCGGCGCGGGTTCTGACCAATTGCGGCTTTGTCTATCTGGGGGATGCCGAAAGCTGGTCAGTCGCGCGCGGTGGCCGCGTCCCCACCTGGACCTATCTGCGCAAGATGGCCTGACCCGCGGGCCGATATGTCCCGTCCCGTCATTGCAAAGTAGGGCGGGCGGCCTAGATCTGTGGGATGACACAGCATCTTCCCTATTCCGTCCTCGATCTTTCGCCGGTCCCCGAGGGGTCCACGGCACAGGACGCGATCCGCAACACCATCGACCTGGCCCGGCATGCCGAGGGCTGGGGCTATCACCGGTTCTGGCTGGCCGAACATCACAACATGCCCGGCATCGCCAGTGCCGCCACCGCGGTTCTGATCGGGCTGGTGGCGCAGGCGACCCGGACGATCCGCGTGGGGGCGGGCGGCATCATGCTGCCCAACCACGCGCCGCTGACTGTGGCCGAGGCGTTCGGTACCCTGGCCACGGCGTTCCCTGACCGCATCGACCTGGGACTGGGCCGTGCGCCCGGCGGCGATGGCGCGGTGATCCGCGCCCTGCGCCGCGATCCGATGGCCGACAGCTTTCCCCAGGATGTGGTCGAGCTGCTGGACTATCTGGGGCCTGAACGGGCGGACGCGACGGTGCGCGCGCTGCCGGGTGAGGGGACGAATGTCCCCGTCTGGATCCTCGGCAGCAGCCTGTTCGGTGCGCAGCTGGCGGCGCATCTGGGCCTGCCCTATGCCTTTGCCAGCCATTTCGCCCCCGAACAGCTGGAACAGGCGCTGAGCATCTATCGCGAACGGTTCCGTCCGTCGCCCTGGGGGCAGAAGCCCTATGCGGTGCTGGCCGCCAACGTCTTTGCCGCCGACGACGCCGGTGAGGCCGCCTATCTGCGCACGACGATGCAGCTGGCCTTTGCCCGCCTGCGGACGGGACAGCCCGGCAAGCTGCCGCGCCCGGTCCGTGATATCGACGCCGAGATCGGCGCGCAGATGCGTCAAGCCGTGGACGGCGCGCTGCGCATCAGCGCAGTGGGTGATCGCAACATGGTCCGCGATCAGCTGGAGCGTCTGGTCGAGACCTATCGCCCGGACGAGGTGATCCTGACCGGCCAGATCCATGACCATACCGCCCGTCTGCGCAGCTTTGAAATCGCGGCAGAGGCGGCATCAACCCTGTCGGTCCGCCAAGCGGCCTGACCCCGACACCGCACATGCAAAAGGCCCCCGAAAGGGGGCCTTTTTCAATGTCTGAACGGCGTTCGCTTATTCGCGGTTGCCCATGAAGGACAGCAGGAACATGAACAGGTTCAGGAAGTCCAGGTACAGTTTCAGCGCACCCATGATGGCCGATTTGCCCAGGAAATCAGAACCCGAACCCTGCATCTGCAGATAGGTGTTCTTGATGTTCTGGGTGTCATAGGCGGTTAGGCCCGCAAAGATCAGCACGCCGATGACGGAAATCGCGAACTGCATGGCGGACGACGCCAGAAAGATGTTCACGATCGACGCGACGATCAGGCCGATCAGGCCCATCAGCAGGAAGGTCCCCCAGCCCGACAGGTCTTTCTTGGTGGTATAGCCCCACAGCGACAGGCCCGCAAAGGCGATGGCCGTCACCAGGAAGGTCTGCACGATCGACACACCGGTATAGACCAGAAAGATCGAGCTGATCGACACGCCCATCAGCGCGGCAAAGGCATAGAACACCCCCGTCGCCGCCGAGACGGACAGACGGTTCAGCGCGGCGCCAAAGCCAAAGACGACCAGCAGCGGCGCGAACATGATCACCCAACGCAGCGGGCTGGCATACAGCGTCTGCGCCACGGCCGGGTTGGTCATGGCGGCGGTCGCGGTGCCATAGGCGGTTATGGCGGTTACACCCATGCCGACCGCCATCAGCCCATAAACCTTGTTCATGTAGGCCCGCAGGCCCTGGTCCACCGCCGCCTGGCGTTGGCCTACGCCCTGCGCGGTCCGGTACGTGTTGTAATCTGCCATCGATGTCTCCCTTGGAAGGCATGCCGGCGCGATACCGGCTTGGTTCCAATATCGGTGGAAACGCGGGATTTTTCAATCCCGGCTTGCCTCAAATGTGCCATGATCACATGGTGATGACCACTTTGCCGATGCTGCGCCGCTCTTGCAGCATCGCATAGCCTTGCGCCAGATCCTCCAGGGGCAGGGTGGTGCCCGCGACGGGGTTAAGACGGCCGGCGCGGAAAAGGTCGAACAGCGCAGTGTTGCTGTCGCGCAGGGCGTGCGGGTCCAGGGTGCGATAGCCGCCCCAGTAAAACCCGTGCACGGCGATATTCTTGACCAGCGCGTGGTTCAGGGGCAGCAACGGGGGGCGCCCGCCCGCAAAGCCGATGACCAGAAATCGACCGCCCGGCCGCAGGGCGCGGAACGCCGCCTCTCCGGGTTCGGCACCGACGGGGTCATAGACCACATCGGCACCGCCAAGCGCGCGCAGGGCGGCACGCAGGTCAGGGCATTCGGTGGTGTCGATGACCTCTGCTGCGCCTGCCCGACGGATGGCATCCATCTTGGCAGCGCCACGGGCAATGCCGATCACCCGGGCCCCCATCGCGGCACCGATCTGGACCGCGGTCAGGCCCACGCCACCGGCAGCCCCCAGTACCGCCAGAGTCTCTCCCGGCCGTAGTTTCCCGCGTCCGGCGAGGGCCAGGTGACTTGTCCCATAAGCCACCTGAAAGCCGGCGGCTTGATCCAGTGACATCGTGTCGGGAATGGCGTGGACTGCCACCGGATCGACGGCGATCATCTGGGCCATCGTGCCGGGCGCGGACACCATCACCCGCATGCCGCCAATCAGTCCCGACCTTGCGGGCGCCGACACCACCGTTCCCGCCCCCTCCAGCCCCGGCACGAATGGCGGATCGGCCGGTTCCTGGTACTGTCCGTTGGCTTGAAGCAGATCCGCAAAGTTCAGAGCCGCCGCGCCCATGCGGACAAGCACCTGGTCCGGGCCTGCCACAGGAGCGGGAACATCCCGGATCACCGGACCTTGATTCAGGGCCATTATGTAGGCTGCACGAATCAATTGTGACATGTATCCTGGTCCTTCTATGCTGCCAGCAGGGTCGCATCCCGACCGGCCAAGTCAACGTGTCGCAGATATGCCCACTAGGACACCACCAGACCTGTCTTTATGGTCAAGAATGCCCGTATTAACCAAGTTGACACTCGAAAATTGTGCCTTTCCGGTCTAGAGCATCCTGAGATTGCAAAAGGTTGGGGCAATGAAGCATAGTGTAGATGTTCACGTTGGTAAGCGTATCCGCCATCGTCGTTGGATGATTGGCATGACTCAACAGCAACTTGCCGACAAGGTCGGCATCAAGTTCCAGCAGATCCAGAAGTACGAGACCGGCATGAACCGCGTGTCGGCATCGCGTCTGTGGGACATTGCGCGCTCGGTCGATGTTCCGGTCAGCTTCTTCTTCGAAGGGCTGTCCGAGGGCGAGATTCCCGGCGTGGTCGAGGGCGACATCTTTGCCGACAAGGAGGCGCTGCAACTGGTGCGCGCCTATTACGCCATGCCCGAGGCGCAGCGTCGCCAGATCTTCGAGCTGGCGCGCGTCCTGTCCGACGCGGCCTGACAGGTCCGACCGCCAGAAGGCGGATGACCCTGCCGCCGTCCCGCGCCGTATGACCGCCGGACGACGGCCCCCTTTGACCGCTGGTCCCCCGGCGCATGACAGGTTACACCCGGCGTGACGACACGCAGAGGGCCGCATGCAGGACGCAGACCAGATCATCCGCACCGCGCATCTGATGGCCGACGCGGCCCGAACGGCGATCCTGCCGTGGTTCCGCCATGCCGATCTGGCCGCCGACAACAAGCGACCGGCCGATTTCGACCCGGTGACCCAGGCCGACCGCGATGCCGAACGCGCCATGCGCGCCGTGCTGGCCCGCGAACGGCCTGATGACGCCATCCTGGGCGAGGAATACGGCGCGACCCCCGGCACCAGCGGGCTGACATGGATCCTGGACCCGATCGACGGCACGCGGGCGTTTCTGTGCGGCGCGGCCAGCTGGGGCGTCCTGATCGGCCTGTCCGACGGGCGGGACGTGATCTATGGCCTGATCGACCAGCCCTATATCGGCGAGCGGTTCGAGGGTGGCTTGGGCCTTGCGCGGCTGACCGCGGCTGCCGGGGAACGCGCCCTGCGGGTGCGGGGCGACGTGCCGCTGGATCGCGCGACGCTGATGACCACATTCCCCGAAGTCGGCACCCCGGTCGAGGCGGCGGCATTCCGGCGCGTGGCCGACCGGGTGCGGCTGACGCGATACGGGCTGGACTGCTATGCCTATGGTCTGCTGGCCTTGGGTCAGGTCGATCTGGTGATCGAGGCCGGGCTGCAATCCTATGACATCGCGGGTCCGCTGGCGGTGGTGCAGGCCGCGGGCGGCATCGTGACCGACTGGCACGGCGGGCCTGCGGCTGAGGGCGGACAGGTGATCGCCGCCGCATCCGAGGCGCTGCACCGCGCGGCGCTGGACCTGTTGAACGGCTGATACGACAGAACGCAGGGGACAGCATGGCCGACGAAAACCGCGCGAACGACATCGACGAGCTGCTGGACCGTGCCGACAGTGCCGTCAAGGCAGGCGATCGCGCCGCGCTGGACGCCGCGCTGGAGCCGATGCACGCGGCCGACATCGCCGACCTGATCGAACGGCTGACGCCCGCCGACCGGCGCGCCTTTCTGACGCTCTATGCCGATGGCATCGACGGCGAGATCCTGTCCGAGATCGACGAATCGATCCGCGAAGAGGTCATCGACCAGCTGCCCCGCGCCGTTCTGGACGACGCCGTGCGCGAGATGGACAGCGACGATGTCGTCGATCTGGTCGAGGACATGGACGACGCCGATCGCGTCCTGATCCTGGCCGCGCTGGATGCGGGCGACCGGGCGGCGGTCCAGCAGTCGCTGGCCTATCCTGAATATTCCGCTGGCCGCCTGATGCAGTCCGAGGTGGTCACCGCGCCCGAATACTGGACCGTGGCCCGCGCCATCCAGTTCCTGCGCGCCGAGGAATGGCTGCCCGAACAGTTCTATCACATCATCCTGGTCGATCCGCGCCGCCATCCGGTGGGCTACGTCACGCTTGGCCGGCTGCTGGCATCGCGCAGTAATGCCACGCTGCGCGAGCTGGCCGAGGACAGTTTCCGCACCATCAGCGCCTTCGCCGAAGAGGCCGAGGTCGCCTATGTCTTCAACCAGTATCACCTGATCTCTGCCCCGGTGGTGGACCGGGACGAACGGTTGGTGGGGGTCATCACCATTGATGACGCGATGTCGATCCTGGATGAGGAACACGAAGAGGACATCCTGCGCCTGGCCGGTGTCGGCGATGAATCGTCCATCACCGACAGTGTCTGGCAGACGGTGGGACAGCGGGTTCCCTGGCTGGGCGCTAACATCGTCACAGCCCTGGCCGCTGCCGGGGTCATCGCGTTCTTCGAGGCGGCCATCGCCCAGCTGGTGGCGCTGGCGGTGCTGATGCCCATCGTCGCATCGATGGGGGGCAATGCGGGGACGCAGACGCTGACCGTGGCGGTGCGCGGTCTGGCGACACGCGACCTCAGCCGCGCCAACGCGCTGCGCGTGGTGCGCCGCGAGGTGATCGTGGGCCTGACCAACGGGGTGCTGTTCGGGGTCGTCATGGCGGCGATCACCTATGTCTGGTTCCGCGATGCAGGGCTGGCGGGGGTGATCGGGTCCGCGATGGTCATCAACCTGCTGGTCGCGGCGCTGGCGGGCATCCTGGTGCCCCTAGGACTGAACAAGCTGGGTGCCGACCCGGCGCTGGCCTCGGGGACGTTCGTGACGATGATGACCGACGTGATCGGCTTTATGGCGTTTCTGGGGCTGGCGACGGTGGTTCTGCTGTGACCACGGGCAAGGCTGCCCTGCGCGCGCAGGCGCTGGCGGCCCGCGCGGCGGGGGGCGATGCCCAAGCGCTGTCGCGTCACCTGATCGCGGCGCTGGCCCCCCATGCGGGCGCGGCGCTGGCCGGGTACTGGCCCATGCGCGACGAGGCCGACCCACGTGCCGCGATGGCCGCGCATGATGGGCCTGTCGTGCTGCCGGTGGTGACGGGCAGGGCCTGTCCGCTGGTCTTTCGCCGCTGGCGGAACGAAGCGTTGCAGCCCGGACCCTTTGGCACGGCGCATCCGGCCGAATCAGCCGAGGTCCTGGCACCGCGCGTGCTGATCGTCCCACTGGCGGGGTTCGACATGCGGGGAAACCGGTTGGGCTATGGTGGCGGTTATTACGACAGGACGTTGGAGTTGCTGCGAAACATCGGCCCGGTGACCGCCATCGGATTGGCCTTCGCGTGCCAGCGACTGGATGTGATCCCGATCGAGCCGACCGATCAGCCGCTGGACCTGATCGTTACAGACCACGGTGCCCTGACCCCCATGCGCTGATTTTCGCCGCCCGTTGCAGATCGGCATCGGCTGTGCGCAACCGGGGGATGAACCACGGACAAGCCTGTGGACAGATTGTGCACAATGTTCGCCAACGCTTTGGCATATCACATCATTTTCGTTGAATGACAACATTTGCAGCACGATAGGCTGTCTGTCTGTGCGCGAATCCGGGGGTGGTTCGTGACCCTGCCTGTCAACGGGTTTTCGCAGTCTGACCGCCTAAAATTCCGGTTGAAAGACCGTCTAACCGACGGCAATTTCATCGGCAATCGCCATAACGGCACAGGATATGGTGGTCCGAAAACGGCCCACCACGAGCAGGTTGCAACAGTCACGATCCGACGGACGCCCCCGGGCGAACGCGCCCTGCAGGGGCGGATCGCGGTTGCGCGCAGGGGACCGGAAGGACGGCAGGGATGAAGATCGAACGGCGCTTTACCACGGAAACCGGCGGGGCCTATGGCGGCATCGCGTTCACCACCACCCTCAGCGAGATCCGCAACCCGGACGGCACGGTGGTCTTTCGCAACGACGCGGTCGAGGTGCCCCGGGGCTTCAGCCAGGTCGCAAGCGACGTCATCGCCCAGAAATACTTTCGCCGTGCGGGCGTTCCGGCCCGCCTGAAACCCGTCCGCGAAAAGGGCGTTCCCACGTTCCTGTGGCGTCACGTTCCCGACCACGCCGCGATGGCCGACCTGCCAATGGATGCGCGTTTCGGCGGAGAGACCAGCGCCCGGCAGGTGTTCGACCGCCTGGCCGGGGCCTGGACCTATTGGGGCTGGAAGGGGGGGCATTTCACGACCGAGGCCGACGCCCGCGCCTATCTGGACGAGATGCGGCACATGCTGGCCCGCCAGATGGGCGCCCCGAACAGCCCGCAATGGTTCAACACGGGCCTGCATTGGGCATACGGCATCGACGGGCCGGGGCAGGGGCATTTCCATGTCGACCACCGGACGGGCACGCTGACCGCATCGACCAGCGCCTATGAACACCCGCAGCCGCATGCCTGCTTCATCCAGTCGGTCAGTGATGATCTGGTGAACGAGGGCGGCATCATGGACCTGTGGGTCCGCGAGGCGCGCCTGTTCAAGTACGGCAGCGGCACCGGCACCAATTTCAGCAGTCTGCGCGGCGAGGGGGAAACCCTGTCCGGGGGTGGCAAGTCATCGGGCCTGATGGGGTTCCTGAAGATCGGCGACCGGGCGGCGGGCGCGATCAAGTCGGGCGGCACCACGCGTCGCGCGGCCAAGATGGTCATCTGCGACATGGACCACCCCGACATCGAGGCCTTCGTGAACTGGAAGGTCATCGAAGAGCAGAAAGTCGCGTCCCTGGTGGCGGGGTCCAAGCTGCACGAACGTGAGCTGAACGGGATTTTTGCCGCGATCCGCACGGGCGGGGGCGAGACCGATCCGGCGCAGAACGCCGGTCTGAAGGCTGCGATCCGGTCCGCGAAACGCGCGATGATCCCCGAGACCTATGTGAACCGCGTGCTGCAATATGCGCAGCAGGGCTTCGACAGCATCAAATTTCCGACCTATGACACCGACTGGGACTCCGAGGCCTATGTGTCGGTGTCGGGCCAGAACTCGAACAACTCGGTCCGGGTGACGGACGCGTTCCTGCGCGCGGTGCGCGAGGATGCCCCGTGGGAGTTGATCCGCCGCACCGACGGCCGCGTTGCAAAGACCGTGTCAGCCCGCGATCTGTGGGACCAGATCGGCCACGCGGCCTGGGCCTGCGCCGATCCGGGCATCCAGTTCCACGACACCGTCAACGCCTGGCACACTTGCCCCGAAGACGGGCCGATCCGCGGGTCGAACCCGTGCAGCGAATACATGTTCCTGGACGACACCGCCTGCAATCTGGCGTCGATGAACCTGCTGAGCTTCTGGACGGACGGTCGGTTCGACGCAGACGCCTATGTCCATGCCAGCCGATTGTGGACCGTCACGCTGGAGATCAGCGTGCTGATGGCCCAGTTCCCGTCGCGTGAGATTGCGCAGCGCAGCCATGATTTCCGCACGCTCGGGCTGGGCTATGCCAATATCGGCGGGCTGCTGATGAACATGGGTCTGGGCTATGACAGCGATCAGGGCCGGGCGATGTGTGGGGCGCTGACGGCGATCATGACCGGCACGGCCTATGCCACCAGCGCGCGGATGGCCGCCGAACTGGGGGCGTTCCCGGGATACGCCCGCAACGCCGATTCCATGCTGCGGGTGATCCGCAACCACCGCGCCGCGGCGCATGGCCAGCCGTGCGAGGGCGTGAATGTCGCCCCTGTGGCGCTGGACGCGGCGAACTGTCCCGACGCATCGCTGGTCGATCTGGCCCGTGCGGCGTGGGACGAGGCGCTGGTGCTGGGCCAGGCGCACGGGTTCCGCAACGCCCAGACCACCGTCATCGCGCCAACCGGCACGATCGGGCTGGTCATGGATTGCGACACGACCGGGATCGAGCCGGATTTCGCGCTGGTCAAGTTCAAGAAGCTGGCCGGCGGCGGCTATTTCAAGATCATCAACCAGTCGGTCCCCGCGGCGCTGAAAAAGCTGGGTTATCGCTCTGCGCAGATCGAGGAGATCGTGGGCCACGCGGTGGGTCATGCCACCTTGGGCAACTGCCCCGGCATCAACCACGCGTCGCTGGCCGGTCACGGCTTTGGCGCCACCGAGATCGCGCTGGTCGAGGGCGCGCTGGCATCGGCCTTTGACATCCGGTTTGTGTTCAACCAGTGGACGTTGGGAGAGGATTTCTGTCGCGGCACCCTGGGCATTCCGGCGGACAGGCTGTCGGACCCGACCTTTGATCTGCTGCGCCATCTGGGCTTCACCCGGGCACAGATCGATGCGGCGAACGATCATGTCTGCGGGACGATGACGCTGGAAGGCGCGCCGCATCTGAAGGCCGAACACCTGCCCGTATTCGATTGCGCCAATGCCTGCGGCAAGACCGGGACGCGCTATCTGTCGGTGGACAGCCACATCCACATGATGGCCGCGGCGCAAAGTTTCATTTCGGGGGCGATCAGCAAGACGATCAACATGCCCTCCAGTGCGACGATCGCGGACACGCTGGCCGCGTACGAGCTGTCCCACAGCCTGGGGATCAAGGCCAATGCGCTGTATCGCGACGGATCCAAGCTGAGCCAGCCTCTGGCCAGCGCGCTGATTGATGATGACGATGAGGCCGAGGAGATCCTGGCCCACGGTTCGACCCACGACAAGGCCCGCGTTTTGGCCGAAAAGATCGTCGAGCGTGTCATCGTCAAGGAGATCGTGCGGTCCAACCGCGAAAAGCTGCCGCAGCGCCGCAAGGGGTACACCCAAAAGGCCATCGTTGGCGGGCACAAGGTCTATCTGCGCACCGGCGAATACGACGACGGCAAGCTGGGCGAGATCTTCATCGACATGCACAAGGAAGGCGCGGGTTTTCGCGCGATGATGAACAATTTCGCCATCGCCGTGTCGGTCGGCCTGCAATACGGCGTGCCGCTGGAGGAGTTCGTGGACGCATTCACCTTTACCCGGTTCGAACCGGCGGGGATGGTGCAGGGCAACGACAGCATCAAGAACGCGACCTCGATTCTGGACTATGTGTTCCGCGAACTGGCCGTCAGCTATCTGGACCGCACCGACCTGGCGCATGTCGCCCCCGAAGGCGCGCGTTTCGACGAGATGGGCGGTGGCGAGGACGAAGGGCGCCCCCGCCAGCCGTCCGAGCTGAAATCGCTGACCATGCTGAAACAGATCAGCAGCGCGGGCTATCTGCGCAAGCGGATGCCGCAGGATCTGATGGCCCTGCAGGCGGGCGTGTCGGTGGCCGCGGTCACGACGGGGATGGACCTGCGCGCCAAGGCTCGGATGCAGGGATACGAGGGCGATCCCTGTGGCGAATGCGGCAACTATACGCTGGTGCGCAACGGCACCTGCATGAAATGCAACACCTGCGGCGGCACCAGCGGCTGCAGTTGAGCATGGGTGGGGAATAAGGCGACATCATGCGCCGTTTTCCCATCGACAGGCCCGGCCCTCAGCGGTCGGAAAGCCCCGTCGCAGCAACAGGCGCGCGCAGACGCGCAACGACTGACCCCCCGTGCGTCGTGCACGGGGGGTCTTTTTGCGGCGATGTCGGGGGTGCGTCTTGACGATCGCGTCGGCTTGGCTCTTGACTGCGGGAACAGTCGGCCGCAACCGGCAGGAATGATGACAGGGCAGGGTTCGCCCAAGGGGTTTGTAATGACGATGATCACACCGGTGCTGATGGCGGGCGGTTCGGGCACGCGGCTGTGGCCCGTGTCCCGCAAAAGCTTTCCCAAGCAGTTCGCGGCCCTGACCGGGGACGAGACGCTGTTTCAGGCCTCGGCCCGGCGGCTGTCGGGCAAGGGGTTCGCGGCGCCTGTGGTCATGACGAATTCCGATTTCCGTTTCATCGTGGCCGAACAGCTGGAACAGGCGGGCATCGCGGCGGGTCGCATCGTGATCGAACCAGCGGGCCGCAACACCGCGCCCGCAATTCTGGCGGCGGCGCTGATGGTTGCGGCGGACGATCCCGACGGGCTGGTTCTGGTGGCCCCGTCAGACCACGTGATCCCCGACGCGGATGCCTTTGCCGCGACCGTGGCCGAGGGCGCGCAGGCGGCTGCGCAGGGGCGCATCGTGACCTTTGGCATCACCCCAGACCGACCGGAAACCGGGTACGGCTACCTGGAGCTGGCGGGCACCGGCGCGGGGCCGCAACCCTTGGCGCGCTTCGTGGAAAAGCCCGATGCCGACAGCGCGGCCCAGATGCTGGCCGCCGGCAACTACCTGTGGAACGCGGGCATCTTTCTGTTCAGCGCCCGCACCATGATCGAGGCGTTCCGTGCCCACGCGCCCACCTATCTGGACCCGGTCCAACAGGCGCTGGATCAGTCGCATCTGGACCTGGGCTTTTTGCGGCTGGCCAAGGCGCCCTGGGCCGGGGTCGAGGATCAGTCGATCGACTATGCAGTGATGGAAAAGGCCGACAACCTGACGGTGGTGCGGTTTTCCGGCCGCTGGTCGGACCTTGGCGGCTGGGACGCCGTCTGGCGCGAGGCGCTGGACCACACGCCCTGCGACCACGGGGTGGTCACCGACGCCAATTCGACCGCGATCGATTGCCACGACGTGCTGTTGCGGTCCGACAGCGACGACCTCAAGGTGGTGGGCATCGGGCTGCGCGACGTGATGGTGGTGGCGACGTCGGACGCGGTGCTGGTCGCTGACCGGGGCCGCGCGCAGGACGTGCGGCTGGCCGTGTCCGCGCTCAAGGCCAAGCGCGCCAAGCAGGCCGAGGCCTTCCCCCGCGACCACCGCCCCTGGGGCTGGTTCGAGACGCTGGCCTTGGCTGACCGCTTTCAGGTCAAGCGCATCGTGGTGAAACCCGGCGCGGCCCTGTCGCTGCAAAGCCATGTCCACCGGTCGGAACATTGGATCGTGGTGTCGGGCACCGCGCGTGTCACCGTCGATGACAGCGTGACGCTGGTGACGGAAAACCAGTCGATCTATGTGCCCCTGGGTGCCGTTCACCGGATGGAGAACCCCGGCAAGGTGCCGATGGTTCTGATCGAGGTGCAGACCGGCAGCTATCTGGGAGAGGACGACATCATCCGCTATGAGGATGTCTATTCCCGCAGCAGCGCCGACTGATCACATTGTCTCGCGGATCTGGGCGATGGTTTCGGCCACGCCCACCCGCGGGACACCGCGCAGCATCTGGTCGCCGATCACGAATGTCGGCGTCCCCTGAATCGCCATCGTCTGGCCCAGTTCGTGGTTCTTTTGCAGGACCATGTTCACGGCGTCCGTATCCATATGCGCCATGACCGCATCCGCATCGACGCCGATCTCCTCTGCGACTGTGCGCAGCGAGGCGTCAGAGGCGGGCGCGCGCAGGGCGATCAGCGCGTCATGCGCCTTTTCATAGGCCGCGTCGCCGGCGATCTGATGGACAGCAATGGCAAAGCGGCTGGACAGGACGCTTTCATCGCCGAGGATAGGGAATTCCTTCAGGATCAAACGGATATTACCGTCCTCCTCGACAGCGTCATGGACTTCGGCGTTGAACTGCCGGCAGACGCCGCAGCGATAGTCTATGAATTCGACCATGGTCAGGTCGCCGTCGGGGTTGCCGCCGATCCAGCTGTGACCGTCGTCGAACAGCGCGTCGCTGTTGGCCTGTACCAGCTGCAGATCGGTCTGGGCCGCGTCCTCGGCCTGGCGGCTTTCCAGTACGTTGATCGATTCGATCAGCACCTGCGGATTTTCCATCAGATAGTCGCGCACCGCCGCGCCAAAGGCAGCCTTTTCGTCGTCGGTCATGGCCGACATGTCAAAGGCCGTCGCAGGCGCGGACAGGGCAAGGCTGGTCCCCAGAAACAGGGCGGCGGTCAGGCGGGTCATGGGTACGTCCTTGGTCTGGTGTAGGCGACAGCTTGGACCGCCGCGCCCGCGATGGCAAGAATGCCCACCGACACGGCTGCGTGACGGATCACCCGCGCCTAAAGGCTGGAGCGTGACGCCGCCCCGCGCTATCACGGATCAAAAATGAGGCTGTGCCAATGCGACAATCCCTGCGCGGACAGGTTGACCCGTTCATCGTGATGGACGTGATGGAGGCGGCCGCCCGGGCCGAGGCGGCGGGTCGCCACATCATCCACATGGAGGTCGGCCAGCCCGGCACCCCCGCGCCGTCGGGTGCGCGACAGGCGCTGGCGCAGGCGCTGGAACAGCCGCTTGGCTATACGGTGGCCTTGGGCCTGCCCGCGCTGCGGCAGGGCATCGCGGATCTGTACCGCCGCTGGTACGGGGTCGATCTGGACCCCGCGCGGGTCGTGGTGACACCGGGCAGCAGCGGCGCGTTCATTCTGGCGTTTTCGGCACTGTTCGACGCGGGGGACCGGGTGGCGATGGGCTATCCGGGCTATCCCAGCTATCGCCAGATCCTGCGCGCGATGTCGCTGACCCCGGTGGGCATCCCGACGCGCCCCGAGGACCGCTATCAGCCCCGGCCGCAGGATTTTCCCGATGATGTTCAGGGCCTGATCCTGGCGTCGCCCGGCAATCCGTCGGGGACCGTGCTGACCGTGCCGGAATTGTCCGATCTGACGCAGGCGGCGCGGTCGCGGGACGTGGCCGTCATCTCGGACGAGATCTATCACGGGCTGTCCTATGCCGACCGCTGTCATTCGGCACTGGAGGTGACGGATGAGGTTCTGGTCGTAAACTCTTTCAGCAAATACTTTTCCATGACCGGGTGGCGGGTTGGGTGGATGGTCGTGCCGCCCGACATGGTCCGCACCGTTGAACGGCTGGCGCAGAACCTGTTCATCTGCCCGCCCCATGCCAGTCAGGTTGCCGCGCTGGCCGCGCTGGACTGTATCCCCGAGGCCGAGGCCAACCGCGCCGTCTATGCCGAGAACCGCCGCCTGATGCTGGAAGGGCTGCCGCGTGCGGGCTTTGACCGCATCGCCCCGCCCGAGGGGGCGTTCTACATCTATGCCGACGTGTCGCACCTGACCGACGATTCCGTGGCCTTTGCCGCTGAAATCCTGGACAAGGCGGGCGTTGCGGTTACGCCGGGGCTGGATTTCGACCCCGATCGCGGGGCGCGCACGCTGCGGTTCTCCTATGCCCGCGCGACTGCCGACATCGCCGAGGGTCTGTCCCGCCTGACGGCGTTCATGGCGGCCAGATGAGGTTTCTGCTGCTGATCCTGCTGTTGTTGGCTGGCCCGGTGCAGGCCCAGGACCCGGCACGGCTGATCCTGGGCGGGTCCGCCCTGACGCAGGCGCCGCAGGGCTGGTGGCACCATGCCTTCGGCCCGCAGCCGCTGGAGCTGTCGCTGGCGCTGGACCGCCCGGTGCCGTGGCGGGCGTTTCTGGTCGGCGACCCTGCGCGTCTGGTGGTCGATCTGGAGGGCGTCGATCTGTCAGGCCGCAACCCCGGCGACCTGTTCGGCCACGATCTTGCGCCCGCGATCCGGTGGGGCAGCTTTCGGCGCGGCTGGTCGCGGCTGGTGATCGAACTGCCCGGCCCGTTCAGGGTCGCACAGGCGGGCATGGCGACCCAAGGCGCCGAGGCGCGGCTGCGCGTCGCCCTGAACCCTGTCGCCGCTGAGGATTTCGCGCCCCGCCCATCGGCTGCGGCCGCGTTGCGCAACCTGCCCGACCCCGCCGACCTGCCGCCCCCCGTGACCGCGCAGGGGCTGGTTGTAACGCTGGACCCCGGCCACGGCGGGTTCGATCCCGGCGCACAGGCCGGACCGGATACCGAGGCCGAGCTGGTCCTGACCTTTGCGCAAGAGTTGCGCGCGGCGCTGCAGGCGCGGGGCGTGACGGTCACGATGACCCGCGACAGCGACGTCTATGTCAAGCTGGAGGACCGGATGACCGCCGCACGGCAGTCGGGGGCGCATCTGCTGCTGTCGCTGCATGCCGATGCGCTGCCGCAGGGGCAGGCGGCGGGGGCCACCGTCTATGTCTGGAACAGCACGTCGGACGCGCGGGCGGCGCAGCAGCTGGCCATGCGGCACCAGCGCGACGACCTGCTGGCGGGGGTCGATCTGCGCGGCCAGGACGATGCGCTGGCCACCGTGCTGATGGATTTCGCCCGCACCGACACCCGGCCCCGGTCCGATGCGTTCGCACGGCTGCTGACCTCGCGCATGGCGTTGCGGGGGATCGGTCTGCACGGGCGCCCCGTGCAGGGAGCGGCGTTTTCGGTGCTGAAATCGCCCGATATCGCGTCCGCCCTGCTGGAACTGGGGTTCATTTCGGACCAGACCGACCTTGCGAACCTGACGGATCCGGACTGGCGCGCGCGCATGGTCGAGGCGGTCGCCGAGGCCACGACGGGTTGGTGGCGTGACGAACAGGCGCGTGCCGGGCTGCTTCGTCACTGACACACCCAGTGTTGCTTTGACCGGGGGGCCTGTCGTCGCTATAGACGCGGCAAAACCCCGACAAAGGCTGACCCCGTGCTGCGACCCATTTTGTCTTTCTTTGGTGCGATCTTTTCCTGGGTGGTCACAGGGGTGTTCTTTGCGGCCCTGACCATCGGCGGCATCTTCTGGATCTATTCGCGCGATCTGCCCAGCCACGAGACGCTGGCCCAGTATTCACCCAAGACGATCAGCCGCATCTATTCCGCCGAAGGTCAGCTGATCGACGAATTCGCTGAGGAACGCCGTATCTTTGTCCCCATCGACGAGGTGCCCGACCTGGTCAAGCAGGCCTTTGTCAGTGCCGAGGACAAGAATTTCTACAGCCATCCGGGCTATGACATCCGGGGCATCCTGTCCGCCGCCTTCGAGGCCGCGGCCACCGGCGGGTCCAGCGTGCGCGGCGCGTCCACGATCACCCAACAGGTGATGAAAAATTTCCTGCTGTCCAGCGATCGCAGCGTCGAGCGCAAGGTCAAGGAACTGATCCTGGCGGCGCGCCTGGAGGGCAGCCTGTCCAAGGCCCAAATTCTGGAGCTGTACCTGAACGAGATCTTTCTGGGTCAGAACAGCTTTGGCGTGGCCGCCGCGTCCCAGACCTATTTCAACAAGTCGCTGACCGAACTGGCCCCGCACGAGGCCGCCATGCTGGCCGCCATGCCGCAGGCGCCCGGCCGCTATCACCCCGTGACCGCCAAGGAACGCGTGACCGAGCGGCGCAACTATGTCCTGCGCGAGATGTGGCAGAACGGATATATCGACGAGGCCACCTATGAGGCCGAGGCCAGCCTGCCGTTGCGGTCGGTGCAGAACGGCGACTATCCGTCGTTCCGCCGGGCGCTGCCGCCACGCGATTATTTCACCGACGAAATCCGCCGCCAGCTGTCGCTGGAATTCGGCCAGGAAGAGTTCTTTGGCGGTGGCCTGACGATCCGCGCCACCGTCGATCCCGACCTGCAGTCGGAGGCGGCCAGCGCGTTGCAGGTCGCGCTGGAGGATTACGACCGCAACCGCGGCGTCTGGCGCGGCACCGGCGAGGTGATCGAGGCCGGACTGCTGACCGATGAGGCCAGCTGGCGCGGCGCGCTGTGGGACCTGCGCCTGCCGCGCGACATTCCGGGCTGGCACCCGGCGGTGGTGATGGAGGTTGGCGCGTCCGACGCCCGCATCGGCATCGAGGGCATCGAAGAGGATGGCGACGGCCACTGGATCCCCGCGTCCGACGTGCAATGGGCGCGCCCGCTGGACCGCGAGAGCGGCCAACTGGGCGCGCGCGCTCAGGTGGCGGGCGATCTGGTGCAGGTGGGCGACGTGGTGCTGGTCCGCGCGATGATGGACGGCGCCGAGTTCACGCGCTGGAGCCTGCGGCAGGTGCCCGAGGTTCAGGGCGGATTCATGGCGATGGACGTGAACACCGGTCGCGTGCTGGCGATGCAGGGCGGGTTCTCGTACGAAAGCAGCGTGTTCAACCGCGCGACGCAGGCGCAGCGACAGCCGGGATCGTCGTTCAAGCCCTTTGTCTATGCCGCGGCGCTGGATAACAACTATACCCCCGCGACCATCGTCGTGGACGAGCCGATCCGCATCAACACGCCCCAGGGCCTGTGGGAGCCCAAGAACTCGTCCGGGCGCCACTATGGGCCGACGCCGCTGCGCACCGGGATCGAACAGTCGCGCAACCTGATGACCATCCGCATCGCCGACGATATCGGCATGCAGCAGGTCGCCCGCTATGCCGAGGATTTCGGGGTCTATGACACGCTGGCGCCGTTTCTGGCCAACGCGCTTGGCGCGCAGGAGACGACGCTGTTCAAGATGGTCGCGGCCTATGCGATGTTCGCCAATGGCGGAGAGCGGGTGGAACCCACGCTGGTCGACCGCGTTCAGGATCGCCGGGGGCGGACCGTCTATCGCCACGATCAGCGTGTCTGCGAGACCTGTGCGATGCAGGCGATGCCCGCAGGGCAGGCGCCGGTGATCGACAACAACCGCGAACGCGTGATGGACGCGGTAACGGCCTATCAGCTGACCTCGATGCTGGAAGGTGCGGTGGAACGGGGGTCCGGGTCGGGCGTGGATCTGCCTGTGCCGATCGCGGGCAAGACGGGCACGACGAACGATGCCAAGGATGTCTGGTTCATCGGCTATTCCAGCAATATCGTGGCGGGGTGCTATCTGGGATACGACCAGCCGCGGTCCCTGGGTGAGCGGGCATTTGGCGGCACGTTGTGCGTTCCAGTCTTCAACGCGTTCATGCGCGAGGCGGTGGCGGAATATGGCGGGACAGAGTTCACCGTCCCGCCCGGCGGCTATTGGGTCAAGATCGACCGCATCACCGGCCAGCGCCTGCCCGACGATGCCAGCGGTCCGAATGTCATCGCCGAGTATTTCCGCGATGGCACCGACCCCGATTGGCTGACGCCTTATGTCGTGTCGGGGTTCGGCGACGAGGTGGTGATCCTGCCGTGGGAGGCCGGGGCAGGCGGTGGGGGACAGTCGATCACGACCTCTACCGGGGAACGGCGGGTCATTCCGGGTCGGACCGATTTCGGCACCATGTCGTCGGGCGGGCTGTACTGAGATCAGGGCGGTTGTTGCGTCCCGCGACGGCGGGGGGCCTGCTGCCCCCCGCACCCCCCGCCCATCGCCGTGACGATAGGGAAATTCTGGTCGGACCGGTCCGGCGCATGTGGCGTGCCGGTATCCGTTTACGCGGTCAGAGCCCGAAGTTGCGCTGGTCTTGCCCAAGGTCTGGCTTCGCGGTATCACCCCGGACCTGACGCCTGACCGAAGGAATCCGCCCATGCGCGCCGAGACGCAGTCCACAATCGAGGCCATCCGCCGTTCCCTGACCCTTCTGGGCCAGCGCCTGGACTGGACCACCGCGCCGCATCGCCTGGAAGAGATGAACGCCATGATCGAGGATGGCGACCTGTGGTCGGACCCCGCCCGCGCGCAAAAACTGATGCGCGAGCGGCAGTCCCTGTCGGACGCGATCGAGACCTATCGCCGGATCGAGGACGACCTGACCGCCAATGCCGAGATGGTCGAGCTGGCCGAGGAGGAGGGCGACGCCGAACTGGTCTCCGAGGCCGAGGGCAACCTCAAGACGCTGGCCAAGCTGGCCGCCCAGAAGGAACTGGAGGCCCTGCTGAACGGCGAGGCCGACGGCAACGACACGTTCCTGGAGATCAACGCGGGCGCGGGCGGCACCGAAAGCTGTGATTGGGCGTCGATGCTGGCGCGCATGTACGTGCGTTGGGCCGAGAAGAAGGGATACGAGGTCGAGCTGCTGTCCGAGACGCAGGGCGAAGAGACCGGCCTCCGCAGCGCGGGCTACAAGATCAGCGGGCACAACGCCTATGGCTGGCTGAAATCGGAATCGGGCGTGCACCGGCTGGTCCGCATCAGCCCCTATGACAGCGCGGCGCGGCGGCACACGTCGTTCAGTTCGGTCTGGGTCTATCCGGTGGTCGACGACAACATCGAGATCGACATTCCCGACCGCGACATCCGCATCGACACCTATCGGTCGTCGGGCGCGGGCGGGCAGCACGTCAACACCACAGATTCGGCCGTGCGGATCACCCACCTGCCGACCAACATCGTCGTCACGTCGTCGGAAAAGTCCCAGCACCAGAACCGCGCCAATGCCATGGCCGCGCTGAAGGCGCGCCTGTACCAGATGGAACTGGACCGCCGCAACGCGGAGGTGAACGCCCAGCACGCCGCCAAGGGCGATGCGGGCTGGGGCAACCAGATCCGCAGCTATGTCCTGCACCCCTATCAGATGGTCAAAGATCTGCGCACCAGCGAGGAGACCAGCGATACCCAGGGCGTGCTGGACGGCGATCTGGACCGCTTCATGGCCGCCACGCTGGCGCTGGACGTGGCCGGCAAGAGCCGCGCCGAGGCCAACGCCGAGTGATCCCGCGCCGTCAGTTGGGACAGGGCGGTCCCTTGGTTGGGGCCGTGGCCTTGGGGACGATGAACTTTCAGGGCACCTATGGCGCGGCGGACGCGGCCGACAGCCAGCGCGTGATCGACGCCTGCGTCGATATGGGGATCGACCATATCGACACGTCCGACGTTTATGGTGCCGGCGGGGCCGAGGAGATGCTGGCCCCGGTCCTGGCGCGCCACAAGGGCCGCGTGACCATTGCCAGCAAGGTTGGCATCACCCGCAATCCGGACCATCCGTTTGACAATTCCCCCGCCTATCTGCGCGATGCGCTGGACCAGTCGCTGCGGCGCATGGGGGTCGAGCGGATCGACCTGTACTATCTGCACCGCCGAGAGGCCGCCCGCCCGGTCGAGGAGGCGATGGACACGCTGATGCGCCTGCGGGCCGAGGGCAAGATCGGCGCCATCGGCCTGTCCGAGGTCGCCCCCGCCACACTGGACCGCGCCTGTGCCATCGGTCCGGTCGCCGCGGTGCAATCGGAATATTCGCTATGGTCGCGCCAAGTCGAGCTGGGCATGGTCGATGCCTGCGCGCAACACGGGGCGGCGCTGGTGGCGTTCTCTCCGGTCGGGCGGGGGGTGTTTGCCGATGTACCGCCCGACCGGGCAGGGTTTGCGCCGGGCGATCTGCGCGCGGGGATGCCGCGGTTTCAGGCCGACAACTGGGCGCGCAATCTGCCGCGGCTGCGGGCGTTCGCGGATTGGGCGCGCGATCAGGGCGAAAGCCCCGCGGCCATGGCGATTGCCTGGGTGCTGGCACGTGCCCCGCATGTGATCGCGCTGCCTGGGTCGCGCAGCATGGATCACTGGCACCAGATCGCGCGCGGGGCGGGCCTGTCGCTGACCGCCGATCAGATGGCCCGCATCGATGCGCTGCTGCCTGCGGGATGGGCGCATGGCGCGCGCTATCCGGCGGCCATGGCGCAGGGGCCCGAAACCTGGGCCTGACGGCGCGGCCCTTGCTATGGGTTCTGACCCCGGTATGATGCTGCGACTGCATCATCAAGGGGGCGCGGGCCGTGCAGACCAAACGCATCAACCTGGCCCTGCAGGGGGGTGGGGCGCATGGCGCCTTTACCTGGGGCGTCCTTGACCGGCTGCTGGACGAGGAATGGCTGGAATTCGCGGCGATCAGCGGCACATCGGCGGGGGCGCTGAACGGCGCCGCGCTCAAGGCGGGGCTGGCGGCGGGCAAGGGTCTGGCAGGGCGGCGCGCCGCGCGCGAGAACCTGGACGCGCTATGGGCGCAGGTCGGATCGAAAAGCGACAACCGCGTGGTGCGGTGGATGCAATCGGTGATGCCGATGTCCCGGGGCATGCAGCGCTGGACAGAGATGGTGTCGCCTGCCGCATGGATGGACAATCTGACGCGGCTGTTCAGCCCCTATGATTATGGGCCGTTCTACGTCAACCCGCTGGAATCGCTGTTGCGCGATCTGCCATGGGCCGATTTCACCTGTGATCGTGGGCCGGACCTGTATGTCGCGGCGACGAATGTGCGCACGGGCCGCATCAGGGTGTTCACCGGGGGGCAGGCGACGGTCGATGCGGTCATGGCGTCCGCCTGCCTGCCGACACTGTTCCGCGCAGTCGAGATTCACGACAGCGACACGGGCCGGATCGAGGCCTATTGGGACGGCGGCTATGCCGGCAACCCGGCGCTGTTCCCGCTGTACCGGCCCAGCCTGCCGCGCGACATCCTGATCGTGGCGATCAACCCGCTGATGCGCGAGGTGCTGCCCCGCACCCCGGTGGAAATCTCGGACCGCGTGAACGAGGTCAGCTTCAACAGCAGCCTGATGAACCAGCTGCGCGCGATCAATTTCGTGAAACGCCTGTTCGCGCAGGGCAAGATGGACCCCGACGCGATGAAAAACGTGCTGATCCATTTGATCGACGACGACAAGCTGATGACGGACCTGTCGGCGCGGTCCAAGATGATGCCGCGCCCCGACCTGCTGGCCGCGATGAAGGCCGCGGGCCAGCAGGCCGCCGACAGTTTCCTGACCGATCATGCCGACAAGCTGAACAAGGCCGACAGTTTCGATCTGTCCGCCCTGTTTCCGTCGCAGCGCGTCCCCTAGGCCATCGCGGCGGCGATGCGCGCGGCCAACCGCGCGTTGTTCAGCACCAGTTCGATGTTGCTGTCCAGCGAACGACCCTGGGTCAGCTCAAAGATGCGGCCCAGCAGGAACGGCGTCACGGCCTTGGCGGCGATGCCTTGGGCCGCGGCCTCGGACAGGGCCTGTTCGATCACGGGCATGATCTGGTCCTGGGGGATCTCGGCGTCCGCCGGGATCGGGTTCGCGATCAGCTGACCGCCCTTGAGTCCCAGGGCCGCGCGCATGGCGGCGGCGGCGGCGATTTCCTGGGGGCTGTCCATACGCAACGGCGCCTTGATGCCCGACGCCCGCGACCAAAAGGCCGGCAGCTCGTCCTGGCCAAAGGCGATGACCGGCACGCCCAACGTCTCCAGCACCTCCCACGTCTTGGGCAGGTCCAGGATCGCCTTGGCGCCCGCGGCCACGACCGTCACGGCGGTCTGCGCCAGCTCCTGCAGGTCGGCGGAGATGTCGAAACTGTCCTCGGCCCCGCGATGGACGCCGCCGATGCCGCCGGTGGCAAAGACCTTGATGCCCGCCAGCTGGGCGCAGATCATCGTGGCCGCGACCGTGGTGGCCCCGGTACGACCGTTGGCGATGCAGACGGCCAGATCGGCGCGGCTCAGCTTCATCGCGTCTGCGGACGGGGTCTGGGCCAGGGCGCGCAGGGCTTCGGGCGTCAGGCCGATATGGATCTGGCCGCCCATGACGGCGATTGTCGCGGGGACCGCGCCGCCTTCGCGGATGGTGGCCTCGACCTTTTCGGCCATCTCCAGGTTCTGGGGCCAGGGCATGCCGTGGGTGATGATCGTCGATTCCAGCGCCACCACCGGCAGGCCGCGATCCAGCGCGTCGCGAACCTCGGGGGCAAAGGTGAGGGGGGCAGTATGGGTCACGGGACGTCCTTTCCGGAGACATGCGCGGCCGAGGCCCTGACGGCCTGCCGCAGCGCCGCATCGCGCGGCATTTCCTTGAGTTCGGCGGCCAGATGGGCCGCCAGAAAGCAGTCGCCCGCCCCCGTCACGCGTTCCACGGTGACGGTGGGGGGCTGATGGGTCAGCGTCGGGCCGCCGGCGATGGCCTCGGCGGCAGGGTTCGGGCCGTCTGTGACCAAAACGCGCGCCGCGCCGCGCGCAACGACCGCCTCGGCGGCCAAGGCTGCTGTGGCACAGGCACGCCCTGCCAGAATTTCCGCTTCCAGCCGGTTCAGATAGAAACAGCCGCGTCGTGCGGCGATCAGAGGTTCCAGCCGTTCAGCCTTGCCCGGGCTGGCGGGCACCACGCGCAGATCGGCCTGCAGCAGGCGCGGGTCACGGGCGATGGCGGCCAACAGCTCCTCGGTCAGGTTGCCGTCCAGCACCACGGGACCGGTCCAGGCGGGCAGGGCGTCCAGCGGCGCCAGGATCGCATCCCCCGCAAGCTCCAGGCTGAGGGCGTCGGCCACGGCGGCGATCAGTCCCTCGCTGTCCTCGATCGCCATATAACAGTCGGTGGGCAGGCCCGCGTCGCGCGTCAGGTGATCGGTCATCACGCCAAGCCGATGGGCCTCGGCGATCAGACCCTCGCCCTCGGAATCGCGGCCCACGGCGGACAGGACGGACGGCGTCATGCCCCACCGCGCCAGCGCGACCGCCACGTTCAGCGCGACGCCGCCGGGCAGGTGCCGGATACGGCCCGGCACGTCGGCGCCCGGGGCCATGCGGCGCGGCGCGCGGCCGATCACGTCCCACAGCATCGCACCGATGCACAGCACGTCAGGCGTCTTGGTCATCGTCATCCCCCAGCTGGGCGTCCAGAAAGCGTTCGAAATCATCCAGGTCGACCGGGTCGAACTGCCCGAAACCCTGCATCCAGACCGAGGCCAGGCGCATCCCGTCCGGGTCCAGCTTGCACCAAGTGATCCTGCCCCGCCTTTCCTGCCGGATCAGTCCGGCGGCTGCAAGCACCGCCAGATGTTTGGAGATCGCCGCCAGGCTGACCTGGAACGGGTGGGCCACGTCGCTGACGGCCATGTCATCCTCCAGCAGCATCGCCAGAACGCGCCGCCGCGTCGGGTCCGACAGGGCCGCAAAGATCAGGTCCAGCCGGTCCGGCAGGGTGGGCGGGGTCATGGCAGGGCTTTCTGCAGGGCCAACGGTCAACCGGGCGGTTGAATGATGGCGCGACAGCGCGGGGATTGCAAGATCGCCGATATATAAGAATATTGATCCATATCAATGATTTGCAACCGGGGTGCAGTTGCTTGACTTGGGGGGCGTCTGCCCCTAGACAGCGGCCAACGACGTGGGGCGTGACAGATGGCCGAAAAACCACGGGGCGATGCAGACAGAGCGGCGGATGCCGACCGGCTGCGCGCACTCGAGGCCAAGCTGGCGGCCCTGACGCCAAAGCCCAAGGGCCCCGGCCCGATGGGAAAGTACGAACAGGCAAACCTTGCCTGGCGGATGGTGATCGAACTGGTGGCCGGCCTTGGGCTGGGGTTTCTGGTCGGTTACGGACTGGATCATCTGATGGGCACCACGCCTTTTCTGATGGTCCTGTTCATCTTCCTCGGCCTTGCGGCTGGCGTCAAATCCATGATGCGCACCGCGTCCGAGCTTGACAGGAAACCCGGCCCCGCGCCGGACGGCGAAAAATCCGGCGAACGGCCGGACCGTGACGAAAGGGACTGATCGTGGCGACGGAAGCGACTGGCGGCGGCCTTGAATTCCACCCGATGGACCAGTTCGTGGTCTCGCCGCTGTTCGGTGACGGGCCCGTGGCGTGGTACACGCCCACCAACGTGACGCTGTGGCTGGCGCTGACCGCGCTGGCATCCATCGCACTGCTGGTGCTGGGAACCCGCGGCCGTGCCATCGTGCCGAACCGTGCCCAGTCCATCGCCGAAATGGCCTATGGCCTGGTCCACAAGATGATCGAGGACATCGCCGGCAAGGATGGCCTGCGGTATTTCCCTTATATCCTGACTCTGTTCATGTTCGTGGTCTTTGCGAACCTGCTGGGCCTGCTGCCGCTGGCCTTCACCACGACCTCGCATATCGCCGTCACGGGCGTTCTGGCGCTGGCCGTGTTCTTTGGTGTGACCATCATCGGCTTTGCCAAGAACGGCATGCACTTTCTTGACCTGTTCTGGGTCCGCTCGGCACCGCTGGCCGTGCGTCCCGTGCTGGCCGTGATCGAGGTCATCAGCTATTTCGTGCGTCCGCTGTCGCTGTCCATTCGTCTTGCGGGCAACATGATCGCCGGTCACGCCGTCATCAAGGTTTTCGCGGGCTTTGCGGCCATCGCCGCCGTTGCCCCCATCGCCATTATCGCAGTCATCGGGATGTATGCCTTTGAGGTGCTTGTCGCCATCGTCCAGGCCTATGTGTTCACCATCCTGACCTGCGTTTACCTCAAGGACGCGCTGCACCCGTCGCACTGACGCGACGGTCCTCGCAGCCCCTGCGCGGTTCCCTTCCGGGTCCGCATCCACCACGATCGACCAACTTCCAACCGCAAGGAGAAATACCATGGAAGGCAATATCGGAGAACTGGGCCAGTACATCGGCGTCGGCCTGACCGCATTCGGCATGGGCATGGCTGCTCTGGGCGTGGGCAACGTCGCTGGCAACTTCCTTGCTGGCGCCCTGCGCAACCCTTCGGCCGCTGCCGGCCAGACCGCCACGCTGTTCATCGGCATGGCATTCGCCGAAGCACTGGGGATCTTCTCGTTCCTCGTCGCGCTTCTGCTGATGTTCGCGGTCTGATCCACGGCCATCCTTGCGGCGGGGTGGGGGCCTGTCCCCCGCCCCTTCGTTCGTTTCAGGGTCTTCGGGCCCAGGCCATGGGGTAGGATATGTTCAGCCTGTTGCAAGAGGCCGCCACCACCGCGGTCGAACACTCTGAGGGCGCGATCGTCATCGACGATGCGGCGACCCACGGCACCGATGCCGCGACCCATGGGGTCGATGCAGCCGGTCACGCCGCCGAATCTGCGGGCCTGCCGCAGCTGGATATCGCCTCGTTCGGCAACCAGATCTTCTGGCTGGTCGTCACGCTGGTGGTCCTCTATCTGGTTCTGTCGCGCGTGGCCCTGCCGCGGATCGCGGCCGTTCTGTCCGACCGTCAGGGTGCCGTCACCGGCGATCTGATGGCCGCCGAAGAATTCAAGCTGAAGGCCCGCGAGGCCGAAGCTGCCTATGACAAGGCGCTGGCCGATGCCCGCACCGAGGCGCAGGCCATCGTCGCCAAGAACCGCGCCGAGATCCAGGCACAGCTGGATCAGGCGATCGCCAAGGCCGACGCCGAAATCGCTGCCCGCACCGCCGAGTCCGAGGTGCGCATCCGCGACGTTCGCGCATCCGCCGATGTCAGCGCGCGTGAGGTGGCACAGGATGTCACCGCCGAACTGGTCCGCACCTTTGGTGGCCAGGCAGACGACGCCGCCGTGGGCGCAGCCCTGGACGGACGCATGAAGGGGGCCGTGCAATGAACCGCATGATCGCAACGCTGATCCTGCTCAGCACCGGGCCCGCCATGGCCGCGACGGGGGATTACGGGTTCTTCTCGCTGCGCAACACCGATTTCATCGTGCTGCTGTCGTTCCTGGGCTTTGTCGGGGTGCTGGTCTATTTCAAGGTGCCTGCGCTGCTGGGTGGCCTGCTGGACAAGCGGGCGCATGGCATCCGCAACGACCTGGACGAGGCCCGTCGCCTGCGCGAAGAGGCGCAGGAGATCTATGCCAGCTACGAACGTCGCTCGCGCGAGGTCAAGACGCAGGCCGACCAGATCGTCGCCAACGCCAAGCGCGAGGCCGAGGCCCAAGCCGCCAAGGCGCGTGAAGATCTGGCCCGGTCCATCGACCGTCGCCTGCAGGCTGCTCAGGACCAGATCGCCAGCGCCGAAAGCGACGCCGTGCGTGCTGTCCGTGACCGCGCCGTTGCCGCATCCATTGCCGCCGCCGGAGAAATCCTGGCAGGACAGGTGCGCGCCGGTCAGCGTTCGGCCGGGATCGATGATGCGATCGAAGACGTCGCCCGTCGCCTGAACTGAGCCACAACAGACTTTGATAAAAAGGGCCCCCGCTTGTCGGGGGCCTTTTTCATGGGGCGTGACGGTTCTGCAGGCGCAGACGTGCGATCGCCGCGTGATCGTCCGCCCGCCGCTGCGCGGTCAGGGTGCGCGCCACAAGATCCAGATGATCCTCCAGCACGGCACGGGCGCGGGGGCCATCGCGCGCTTGCAGAGCGTCATTTATTGCGATGTGCTGGTCCAGCAGGCGGTCGCGCAGTTCCGGGCTGGCAAAGATCCGGGGGCGGTTGAACAGCATCCCTTGGCGCAACAGATCCTGCATCGCGCGCATCAGGTGCAGCGCGATCAGGTTGTGGCTGGATTCGACAATGGCCATGTGAAAGTCGGCGTCCAACGCGGCCTCGGCCTGCGGATCGGGGCTGGCATGGGCGTGGCACATGGCCTGAACGATACGGTCCAGAACCGCCAGATCGGTATCCCCGGCGGCGATGGCGGCACGTTCGGCGGCCAACCCCTCCAGGTCCTTGCGGAAGCTCAGATAGTCGTCGGCGGCCTGTGGATGGCGCGC
Organism: Paracoccus sp. Ld10; assembly: GCF_045064235.1. NCBI lineage: Bacteria > Pseudomonadati > Pseudomonadota > Alphaproteobacteria > Rhodobacterales > Paracoccaceae > Paracoccus > Paracoccus sp. Ld10. The sequence continues at coordinate 230,053 of NZ_JBISHD010000031.1, forward strand.
GATCAGCCGCACCAGCGCCGGGGAAAACGCGCTGCCCAGCACGTCGGCCACAAAGACGCCCGCGCCCGGGCGGGTGACCAGCAGCCCGTCGGCCTGCATCGCGGCCAATGCCTCGCGCAGCGATGGGCGGCTGACCCCCATGCGTTCGGCCAGGTCGCGTTCGCCCGGCAGGCGTTCGCCGGGGCGCAGCACGCCCTGCAGGATCAACGCCTCTATCTGGGCCGTCACGGCGTCGGACAGGCGGGCGGCGTCGATGGGCTGAAAAGGGCTGTCGGCGTCAGGCATGGCAGGATTCCGGGGTTTGGCGGATCATCCTATGGCCGGACCCCGCCAATGCAAAGAGGCCGGGCGATGGCCCGGCCTCTTGATTGTCATGCGACGCGATTACTGCGTCGGACGGATCAGGATCTCGACCCTGCGGTTCTGGGCACGGCCTGCGGCGGTGTCGTTCGACGCGATCGGCTGGTTGAAGCTGGCGCCAAGCGCCGACAGGCGGCCCTGTGCCACACCGGCGGCGGACAGGATGCCCGCGACCGACTGTGCACGGCGCTGCGACAGGTCCTGGTTCAGGGCGGCGCTGCCGGTGTTGTCGGTATGGCCCACGACCTCGACCCGGCTGTTGGGGTACTGGTTCAGGTTGCGCGCCACGGCGTACAGGTCGGTCTGTGCCGGGCCGGACACGGCGGCCGATCCGGTGGCGAACAGGATCCCCTCGGGCAGGATGACCTGCAGATAGCTGCCGCGGTTGATGATCTGGACGTTGGGGTTGCTGATCGATTGTTCCAGCGCGGCCTTCTGGCGGTCCAGAATGTTGCCGGCCACCGCACCCGCGGCAGCGCCCAGAATCGCACCGCGTGCGGCGTCGCGGCCCTGATTATTGCTGTCGCTGTCGCGCGTGCCGCCATACAGCGCGCCAACGGCGGCGCCGGCCAGCGCGCCCTGTTGGGTGCGGCTGAGACCGGTGGTGCCGGTGCCTGTATCGGTCATCGCGGGCGCGCACGCGCCCAGCAGGGTCAGGCCACAAACGGCCAGGATCGAAGTTTTGCGGAGGTTCATCGGGCTCCCTTTCCTTGGGTCGCGGGCGGGCCTTGGTGCCGTGCCCGGTGCGTTCGTGGCTGCCCGGAGGGTCCAATCGGACTGATTCCGGAATATGCCGTCAACGCGTGGCACGCTGTCGCAGTTCCACGTCAAAGGAAAGTCACTGTTTCGTGGAGGTCACTGGAAACGCGGCAAAAACCCGCCTGTGGCCCGATGGGGCGGGGCATGCTTGCAAACGCGCGCTGTGGCGGTCAAAAGCGGGCATGGCCATTCAGCGTCGCATGCCGCCCCCATTGCCCTTTGCCGATCAGGTTGCGATCTTTTCGCGGCTGGCCGAGGACAACCCGGCCCCCGAAACCGAGCTGCTGTTCGTGAACCCGTTCACGCTGGTCGTGGCGGTGGCGCTGTCGGCGCAAGCCACGGATGTGGGCGTGAACCGCGCGACGCGCGGGCTGTTCGCGGTGGCCGACACGCCTGAAAAGATGCTGGATCTGGGTGTCGAGGGCGTGACCGAGCACATCAGGACCATCGGCCTGTTCCGGCAAAAGGCCAAGAACGTCATCGCCCTGTCGCGGATCCTGGTCAACGATTACGGGGGTCAGGTGCCCGACAGCCGCGCCGCCCTGACCAGCCTGCCGGGCGTGGGACGCAAGACGGCGAATGTCGTGCTGTCCTGTGCGTTCGGCCATCCGGCACAGGCGGTCGACACGCATATCTTTCGGGTGGGCAACCGTACGCGCATCGCGCCCGGCCGCGACGTCGACGAGGTCGAGCGCGCGATCGAGGACAACGTTCCCGCCCGGTTCCAGACCCACGCGCATCACTGGCTGATCCTGCACGGGCGCTATGTCTGTCAGGCGCGCAAACCCCGCTGCGGCATCTGCCCGATCCGCAACCTGTGCCCCTATGAGGAGAAGACAGCATGACCACCCCGGACAAGACTGGGCCTTATATCGTCGGCATCGGCAATGCCGTGATGGACATCATCGCGCCGACCGAGGAGGCACGCCTGGAGGCCTTGGGGATCACCAAGGGTATCATGCAGCTGGTCGACCGCGAGCGGTCGGAATACCTGATGGCAACCCAGGCCGACGACCATTCCGCGCGCCGTGATCAGGCGCGCATGGTCGCGGGCGGCAGCGTGGCGAACACCTTGGCGGGCATCGGCGGGATGGGGCTGCGCACGGCGTTCATCGGCAGCGTGGCGGATGACGAAATCGGGCGTCTGTATGCCCGGCAGACCGAAACCGCAGGCACGCGGTTCGTGAACCCGCCCGTGGCGGGGGGCGCGCTGCCCAGCTCTCGCACGATCATCTTTGTCACGCCGGATGGCGAGCGGTCGATGAACACCTATCTGGGAATTTCGGCCGAGCTGGGACCAACCGACGTCGCGCCCGAGGTGTTCGACGGTGCGGGCTGGCTGTTCCTGGAGGGTTATCTGTTCGATAAGGACAAGGGCAAGGCCGCGTTCCTGAAGGCCGCTGAATGCTGTCATGCGGCGGGCGGGCAGGCGGGGATCGCCCTGTCGGACCCGTTCTGCGTGGACCGCCACCGCGACGATTTCCGCCGCCTGGTCGCGGGTCCGATGGATTACGTGATCGGCAACGTCCACGAATGGCAGTCGCTGTACCAGGTCGAGGACCTGGAGGAGGCGCTGCGCCTGGCGGTCGCCGATTGCGGGACGGTGATCTGCACCCGGTCGGGTGACGATGCGATCCTGATCCGCGACGGGGAACGGGTGTCGGTGCCGGTGCAGCGCGTCGTGCCGGTTGATGCGACCGGGGCGGGCGATCAGTTTGCGGCGGGCCTGATCTATGGGTTGGCAACGGGGCATCCGTTGTCGGTCGCGGGCCGCATGGGGATCATCGCGGCGTCCGAGGTGATCGGCCATGTGGGCCCGCGACCGCAATCGGACATTCTGGCGCGGTTCCGGGCCGCAGGTCTGGCCTGATCTGCGTCCCGCGACGCGCCGGGGGGCCAGCCCCCCGGACCCCCCGGCGTTGCCCGGCCCATGCCCGCCCATCGCGGTTTCGTGGCGTTGCGCGGCAGGGGGGGCGCGTGTATCAGGGCTGAAATAACGAGCAGATGAGGGAAATGCCGATGCGCAGGGTTGTTGTCACCGGGCTTGGGATGGTCACGCCACTGGCGTCCGGCGTCGAGGCGACGTGGGAACGTCTGCTGGCCGGGAAATCCGGCGCGGGGCCGATCACCCGGTTCGACGCATCCGACGTGGTGACGAAATACGCCTGCGAGATTCCGTTGGGCGATGGCAGTGACGGCACGTTCAACGCCAGCGACTGGATGGAACCCAAGGACCGCCGCAAGGTGGACGATTTCATCCTGTACGGCGTGGCGGCGGCGCATCAGGCGGTGCTGGACGCGGGCTGGATGCCCGAGGACGAGGAAAGCCGGTTGCGCACGGGCGTGATGATCGGGTCCGGCATCGGCGGGCTGACCTCGATCGCGGAAACCGCGGTGCTGATCAAGGAACGCGGGCCCAAGCGGGTGTCGCCGTTCTTTATTCCCGGCGCGCTGATCAACCTGATCTCGGGCCAGGTGTCGATCCGGTACGGGTTCAAGGGGCCGAACCATGCAGTCGTGACCGCATGTTCGACGGGCGCGCATGCGATTGGCGACGCGTCGCGGATGATCCGGTACGGCGATGCGGACGTGATGATCGCGGGCGGCGCGGAAAGCCCGATCAGCGAGATCGGCATCGCGGGCTTTAACGCCTGCAAAGCACTGTCGACCAAGCGCGCGGACGATCCGCAGGCGGCCAGCCGCCCCTATGACGCCGACCGCGACGGGTTCGTGATGGGCGAGGGTGCGGGCGTCGTCGTGCTGGAGGAATACGAACACGCCAAGGCGCGGGGCGCCAGGATCTATGCCGAGGTGCTGGGTTATGGGATGTCGGGCGACGCCTATCACATCACCGCCCCAAGCGAGGATGGCGATGGCGGGTACCGCGCGATGGAGGCCGCGTTGCGCAATGCGGACCTGACGCCGGACCGGATCGATTACATCAATGCGCATGGCACCAGCACCATGGCCGACACGATCGAGCTGGGCGCGGTGGAACGCCTGATGGGTGATGCCGCGTCGGGCGCGGTCATGTCGTCGACGAAGTCCAGCATCGGCCACCTGCTGGGTGCCGCCGGCGCGGTCGAGGCGATTTTCTGCGTGCTGGCGATCCGGGATCAGATCTGCCCGCCGACGATCAACCTGGACAACCCGGCCGTGACGCCGAAACTGGATCTGGCCGCCAACGCTGCGGTGCGCCGCAAGGTCGACATCGCCCTGTCCAACAGCTTTGGCTTTGGCGGTACCAATGCCAGCCTGGTGCTGGGAAAGGTCGCCGGATGATCTGGCGCAACATCGCCTCGAACTGTCTGACGCTGGCGATCGTGCTGCTGGTCGCAGCCGCCGCCGCCGTGGCCTGGGCCAAGCGCGAGTTCAGCGGGCCGGGACCAAGCGCCATCGCGCAATGCGTCCAGATCTCTCCGGGGGCCAGCCTGAATGCGGTTAGCAACCAGCTGGCGGCGCAGGGGGCGATTTCCAACGCCTACATCTTTCGCGCCGGTGCCGATTACATGGACAAGGCGCGCGACCTGAAATTCGGCAGCTTTCTGATGCCGCCGCAGGCCAGCATGGAACAGATCGTCCAGACGGTGACAGCGGGCGGCCCCTCGACCTGCGGGACCGAGGTGATCGTGCGCGTCGGCGTGCGCGAGAACACCGTCCTGCTGCGCGACACCAACCAACAGACCGGCGCGTATGAGGAAATGGCCCGCTGGAACCCCGGTCAGGGCGAACGCCCCGCGCCCATCGTTCAGGCACAGGACCGCGCCGATGTGCGCCTGTCGCTGGTCATGGCCGAGGGCGTGACCAGCTGGCAGGTGGTCGAGGCGTTGCGCGCCGCCAATTTCATGACCGGCGACGTGGCCGAGATCCCGGCCGAGGGCAGCCTGGCCCCCGACACCTATCTGCTGGACAAGGGCGGCGACCGGAACGCGGTCCTGGCCCAGATGGCCAGCCGTCAGGCCGCCATTCTTGCCGCGGAATGGGAGGCGCGCCCGTTCGGCATGCCCTATGACACGCCCGAAGAGGCGCTGATCATGGCATCCATCGTGGAGAAGGAAACGGGGCAGGCGGACGAACGCCCGCAGGTCGCCAGCGTCTTCGTGAACCGTCTGCGTCAGGGGATGCGGCTGCAGACCGACCCGACGGTGATCTATGGCGTGACGAACGGGCAGGCGGTGCTGGATCGCGGCCTGCGCCGGTCGGAACTGGACACGGCCACGCCCTTCAACACCTATCGGATCGACGGATTGCCGCCGACGCCCATCGCCAATCCGGGCCGGGCCGCTATCCGCGCAGCGCTGAACCCCGATGAGACCGACTATCTGTATTTCGTGGCCGACGGCACCGGCGGGCACGCGTTCAGCCGTACGCTGGACGAACACAACGCCGCTGTCGCTAGCTGGCGCGAGATCGAACGGCAGCAGGGGTTGCCCGCGGACAGCCCGGTCCAGACCGCAGACTGACGCCCGCGCGTTTGACAAACACGGCCCCCGGACGCAGGCTTGCATCCGGGGGCCTGTTTCATGGCCCCATAGCCTTGGGAGGAGCCGTGATGATACTGCCCGACATGCTGAAGACGCTGACCGACAATGCCCGCCAGTTCCAGGAACGCCTGACCGAATGGCAGGCCGCGATGGCCAAGGGCCAGGACGAGGCGATGGAACAGGCCCGTCAGTGGCAGGCCCAGGCCATGCAGCAGCAGCAGGAGGTCAACGCCCGCATCAAGGCTCAGATGGAGGGTGCCAGCGAGGCCATGCAGAGCCAGTGGCAGCAGATGCAGAAGACCTGGGAGGACCAGTTCGCCACGATGCAGAAGCAGGGAGAGGAGATGCGCACCAAGGCCATGTCCGCCGTGGGCGGATCGGGCGGCGGCACCGCGTTCGCCGATTGGGCCGAGACCTATGCCGCGCAGATGGTCGCGTTCACCCAGAAAATGCAGAGCGAATCCGCCGAGGCCATCGCCACGGCGACCGAGGCGCGGAACAAGGGCGGCAAGAAAGTTTGAAGTGCGCGGAGGGCCTGTAAGCCGGATTTTGTCCACCGCTTGCGCGGCTGGATGACCATTCCTCTGGTCCGTCCGTTACCGGACGGATCTAGCTGCCTACCCGGATCTGCTGGGGCAAGGCGGCCCTGCGGGCGAACCCGCGCGCGATCCCTATTCGGCATTGCTCCTGGTGGGGCTTGCCATGCGGGCGCTGTTGCCAGCCCCCCGGTGGGCTCTTACCCCACCGTTTCACCCTTACCCATGCGGACATGGGCGGTCTGTTCTCTGTGGCGCTGTCCCTGGGGTTGCCCCCGCCGGGCGTTACCCGGCACCATTGCCTCATGGAGTCCGGACTTTCCTCGACGCGTTGCCGCGCCGCGGTCATCCAGCCCTCCGCGCGTGGCCCGTATGGTGCGCAAGGCCGGGGGCGTCAAGAGGGCGCGCCGCCCCCATCGTTCCGGGGCGATACCCCGGGGGTATTTTTGCCTAGCAGAACAAGCCGGGCGGCGGTGCGCCGGTCGGCGTCGGTTTCCGGCCCCGTGGCCCAGGGCCGATGGCGCAGGCGGAACGCGTCGAGGCGCGCCGGGTGGTCGGGATAGCCCAGAGCGGTCAGGCTGTCCGACAGCGGCGTGGCGGGGTCATTTGGCGCGGGGCGGACAAAGGTCGCCAGACCGTCGCGTGCCAGTCCCTCCCAGTCAAGGCGGGGGCCGGGGTCGATCTTGCGTCCGGGCGCCATGTCGGAATGGCCGATGACGGCCGTGGGGGGGATGGACCAGCGGTCCATGATGGCACGCAGCAGCACGCGCAGGGCGGCCATCTGGGGTGCCGGATAGGGGCGGTCGCCGGGATTGGCGAGTTCGATCCCGATCGACCGGCTGTTCAGGTCGTCCAGGCCCCGCCATCCCCCGGCACCGGCATGCCACGCGCGGCGGGTTTCGCAGACCAGCTGTTCGGTCGTGCCATCCGCATCGATCAGCCAATGGGCGCTGACCTGGGCATCGGCATCGCACAGGCGGGCGCGCGCCGCCGGGGCGTCTGCCATACCGGTATAGTGGATCACGATCACCGACGGCACCTGCCCACGGCGGTCGCCGTGATTCGGGCTGGGAAAGGTGGTCACCTGCGCCCTATGGCGCGGGGCGGCGGATGCGCAGGCCCATCGTCGCCGGGATCGGCACCGGGTCGGACCCGGCGATCTGTTCACCGGTGGGGGAATAAACGGGCAGGGCGATGGGGATCGTCGACGCCGGTGTGGTGTCCGTGACCAACGCCGCCTCGCGTGCGGTGCGGTATTGGCCATAGGGGGTGGCCCCGAACTGATAGTTCGGGTTCCAGCCCCGGTGTTCCCCGCATCCGGCCAGCGCCAGCACTCCGATCATACACCAGCCGCGCATCACGCCTCCATCGGTCCGTTTCGCGGACGTTACCACCAGCGGTCCGGCTTGGCCACAAATCCCGCAGCGCGTTCCAGAACCTGTGCCTGGTTCAGCAGATCCCCCTCTTCGAAGGGGCGGCCGATCAGCTGCAGGCCCAGGGGCAGGCCCTGTGCATCCTGTCCCACCGGCACCGCGATGCCGGGCAGGCCTGCCAGGTTCAGCGTCACCGTAAACACGTCGTTCAGATACATCTGCACCGGATCGCCCTTGTCGACGGACCCCAGGGGGAACGCCGCCGACGGCGTCGCGGGCGCCAGGATCGAATCGACCCCCGCCGCAAAGGCCTGGTCAAAGTCGCGCTTGATCAGCGCGCGGACCTTGCGGGCGCGGTTGTAATAGGCGTCATAGAACCCCGCCGACAGCACATAGGTGCCGATCATGATCCGGCGCTGAACCTCGGGGCCGAACCCCTGGGCGCGAGTGTTTTCGTACAGCTGGGTGATGCCGTCGCCCTTGCCCAGTTTCGCGCGATGCCCGTAACGCACACCGTCATAGCGGGCCAAGTTCGACGACGCCTCGGCAGGGGCGATGACGTAATAGGCGGGCAGGGCGTATTTCGTATGCGGCAGGCTGATGTCGACGATTTCCGCGCCCGCATCGCGCAGCATTTCGGCCCCCTGGCGCCACAGGGCGTCGATGGCGTCGGGCATGCCGTCCACGCGGTATTCGCGCGGAATGCCGATCCGCTTGCCGCGGATGTCGCCGGTCAGCGCGGCCTCGAAATCGGGCACGGCCATGTCGACGCAGGTGCTGTCCTGCGGGTCGGCGGATGCCATCGCGCCCAGCATGATCGCCGCGTCGCGCACGGTGCGCGTCATCGGCCCCGCCTGATCCAGGCTGGAGGCATAGGCGATCACGCCCCACCGGCTGACCCGGCCATATGTGGGCTTCAGCCCGACCGTGCCGGTCAGTGCCGCGGGCTGGCGGATCGATCCGCCCGTGTCGGTGCCGGTCGCGCCCAGGCACAGATCGGCGGCCACGGCGGCGGCGGACCCGCCCGAACTGCCGCCCGGCGTCAGCTGGACCCCGTCGGCCCCGCGCCAGGGGTTCACGGCCGCGCCGTAACAGCTGGATTCGTTCGTCGAACCCATCGCGAATTCGTCCTGGTTCAGCTTGCCCAGCATCACCGCGCCCGCGTTCCACAGGTTCTGCGTCACGGTCGATTCGTATTCGGGGGTGAACCCCTGCAGGATGCGGCTGCCCGCCTGCGACGGGACGCCCCGCACGCAGAACACGTCCTTGATGCCCACCGGAATGCCGGTCATCGCGGCCGCATCGCCCGCCTTGATGCGGGTATCGGCGGCCCGCGCCATGTCACGCGCCATGTCGGGCGTGTGATGCACGAACGCGTTCAGCGCGCCTGCGGCGTCAATGGCGCTCAGACACGCATCGGTCAGTTCGACCGAGGTCAGATCGCCCCGCGCCAGCGCGTCGCGCGCATCGGCGATGGTCAGTTGGTTCGCGTTCGTCATTCCACCACCTTCGGCACGGCAAAGAACCCCTCGCGGGCGTCGGGGGCGTTGGACAGGATCTTGCCGGCCATGCCGCCCGAGGTCACGACATCCTCGCGCCGTTTCAGGCGCATGGGCGTGACACCGGTCATGGGTTCGACGCCCTCGACATCGACCTCGTTCAGCTGGTCCATGAAATGCAGGATGCCGGACAGATCGCGCGCCAGGGCGGGCAGGGCGGCATCATCGACCGCGATGCGCGCCAGATGGGCGACCTTGCGGGCCTGATCCTCGGTGATCGACATGACGTTTCCTTTCGTTGGCCGCGGGTCTACAACCCCGCGCGAAAGGCCGCAAGACGCACGGCCGAAAGGGACCCAATGCAAGCAGCCCTGGCCGTCATCCCCGTCATCGCGCTGGTCCTGCTGGGTCATCTGGCCCGGCGGGGCGGACTGATCCACGCCACCAGTTGGCCGGGGATCGAACAGCTGGGATACCGCGTGCTGTTTCCCGCGATCCTGCTGACGTCGATCTATCGGTCCGAACTGTCGATCGGGCGCCTTGGTCCCTATCTGGGTGCGCTGGCGCTGGCCTTTGCGGCTACGGGGGCGCTGGCGCTGATCTGGGCGCTGCGCCGGGGTCAGACGGGGCCGCGCGCGGGGTCGCTGTTTCAGGGCGCGTTGCGGTTCAATTCGCTGCTGATCCTGGCGGTCGCGGCGCAGGCCTATGGTGCACCGGCCCTGGGCGATCTGGCGGTGGCGCTGGCGTTTCTGATCCCGGGGTCGAACATCCTGTCCATCGTGGCACTGACGATGCTGTCGGACGGGCCGCGCCCGTCAGGGGCCGCCGCCCGCATCGGTGCCGAGATCGGGCGCAACCCGATGGTGCTTTCCTGCGTGGCGGGGCTGATGCTGAACCTGTCGGGGGTCGCGCTGCCCGCGTGGCTGCTGTTGCCGCTGGACTGGCTGGGGCAGGGGGCGCTGGCGGTCGGTCTGCTGGCGGTGGGCGCGGGGATCGATCCGTCGCGCCTGTGGCAGCGGGACCCGGCACTGTGGCTGGGGGTCTGGATGCGGCTGGCGCTGTGCCCGGTGATCTTTCTGGCGGTCGCGCTGATCATCGGATTGCCCGCGGGACAGGTTGCGTCGGGCGTGCTGGCCACTGCCGCGCCCGGGGCGCCCGTCGGCTATATCCTGGCACGCCAGATGGGCGGGGACGCGGATTTCTATGCCGCGATCTTTACGTGGCAGACCGTCCTTGCGGCGCTGACCTTGCCCTTGTGGCTTATTTTTGCAGGGTTTCTTGGCGTCTGAGCGCGCCTTGCGATTTTTTTCCCGCAGGCCTGTTTTTTGGCTTGCAGCCTCTCGCGGGTTTGCCTAAACACCGCCTCACGCCGCCAGGGAAGACTGGCAGCGACAGAAAGTGGCCCGTTCGTCTATCGGTTAGGACGTCAGGTTTTCAACCTGAAAAGAGGGGTTCGACTCCCCTACGGGCTGCCACTTTTACCTGTAAGTTATTATTCTTCATTGGAATTTCTCCTTTCATTGTCCAACGTCTTTGAAGAGTTGGACATTCTGCGCAGCTTTTCGAAGCCGCTGTCCGCCAGCTTCGAACGATTTGCCTTGCGTGTGTAGGTACGGGCTTGGGTCGTATCCGTGTGCGCGAGATAGGAAGCGATCTCCCACTCCGAAGCACCCGCGTCGGCAAGTCGAGTGGCCCCTGCCTTTCGGAGCCCGTGGATTGAGCCGGGAACACCAGCTTCGTTGCAGCGATCACGGAACCAGTTGCCGAACGATGTGACCATGTAGGGCTGCTTCGACCGCTGCTGCGTGATGAACGTCTCTTGATCTTGCGGTAGCCGAGCAATCTCTTTGGCCAATTCGGGAAGCACAGGCATATCAGCCGCGACTGAGGTCTTCCCCCGAGCATACGCGATGCGAAGCTGGCCATCCTTTACCGAGAGCATGTGAAGCCTTGCTTTGCAGAGGTCTTGTCGCGCCATGCCAGTGTTCAAGGCAATCAGGATCGCAAGGCGGGCCTTGGACCCCGGACCATGCCGATCAAGGAAGCGGTCAACCTCGTAGTCGGTCCAAGTATGGTAGCCGTCAGAGTTCTCTTTCAGCCGGTCAGCGGATTTGGCGGGATTCGCACCCGCGTACTTCAGCTTTTTGCTGGCGAAGTTGAAGAGCATCGACAGGTTCTTCTTTACGGCGTTCGCGGCACTTGGACCGTCCTTCTTCGCCATCAGAGCTTCTACGTGACTGACCTCTAGCCGCGCGAATGGTGGATCGCCTGCCTCTTTCTTAAGCCAGTCGAGTTGGTAGCGCAGGGTTTCCTTGCGGATCGCCGATGAGTTCTTGTAGCGCAGACTTCCGAGAAACTGTTCAATTAGCCAGCCGAGCGTGTCAGCCTTAGCCTTACTGCGGGGTAGCTTGACCCTTTCGAGCGCAGCCTCGTAAGCAGCATCGAACTCCGGTGATCCGTAATGGCCAGGGAGGTTCGTGCGGAAATCGCCCTTCTCAAACTTCCAGTAGATACGACCCTTCACGATGTTCTTCCTCACGTGTGGGTAAGGGTTCTTACGACGCTTCATCGCAAGAGGCGGTCGCATGGGTTCACTCATGCGCTGTCATCCATACCCACCGGGAAGATCACGACCTTGCCTTCCCGGTGGTCGACTTCGATCCGTCCGATCTTAAGGCCCGCCGAGATCGCCGCTGCGATGCTACGCGCAACCTCGGTCTTCGTGACGACAGCGGGTCGGTTAGCCATCATCCCTGCCCCTGTTGCGATTGGTCTGGTTCGACCATGTGCGCCTTCAGAAACTCATCGAATGCTCCGGTTGGTACGAAGTACATCCCGCCGACCTTCACGTGCCGTAGCTGCTTGCTGGTAATTAAGGACCGGACGCGCCGTTCGGGCCAACCGAGGCGGTTTGCGAGTTCCTTGGGGGTCTCCAGTTCGTTTTGCATGGCGAATCCCTGAAAAATCGTGGACTATCTGTACGAAAGCGTATGAACCGCGCCGCGAGGGTATATATTTGAACCGAAGATACACGATTCGATACATTCCGCAAGCATCATGACCATCGCGAAGAGACTCGTCCATTTCCGGAAAAGTCTGGGCAAGAACCAGATCCCCTTCGCCGAAGAGCTTGGCGTCTCTCAAAGCGCCTACAAGAACTATGAGCGCGAGGCGACGGACCTGCCGATCAGCCTCGCGGTCAAGCTTTGCCGCGACTACGATTTGTCCGCCGAATGGTTGTTGCTAGGCCGCTCCGGGATGACCTCGAAGCTGTCCGACGACATCATCGAGCGGGCGGTTACGGTCACGCGGGAGTTCATCACCGAGAACGGCTTCGACATCCCGCCGGAGAAGGAAGCAAAAATCGTGCGATATCTTATCCGTAAAATGTCTGAGACGGGCGAGATCAGCCAAGACGAATACGAAGAGATCATCAGGTTGGCGATCTAAGGGTGGACCATGACTGACGAAGACGAGATCAAGGATATTATGCGCGCAGCGCTGGACCGATTGAGAGATGACTCCCGGAAATTCATGTCGGCGAAGGATCAGCGCATAATCAGCATTGCGGAACGTCCGACGATTGAAGATGTCCGTATTCAACATAAAGCGATGCGCAATGCAGCACTTGTCTGGCCGTTTGCGCAGGCGATTCTAGCCTGCGCACTGCTTTTTGCAATTTTCTTGATTGGCATTGCCGTTAGCTTGTCCGGTCAACCGATCAGTTCCGGTCTGAGCTTTCTCGCGATCATTGCGGCAATTCTAATACTACCTGCCGTTGCGCAAATGCACTTCTATGCCCGCCGCCTATGACGATCCGTCGCTCCGCTTATGCCTGGAGTACCGACAGCGGCTTCATCCCCGACCTTGACGCCCAGCCCAAACGGCAGGTGGTCGAAGAGGACTGGAAAGGCACCACCCAGACGCGGTCGTTCCGCACTTGCGACACCACGCAGATGCACGACAACCACGTGACCTACCGCTTCCACGATCCGCGGGAGAAAGAGCTGAAGTCCGGCTGCCTCGCCACCTTCACGGTCAGCTACCGGGGCGAGCCGGGGACCACCTCCATCATCTTCGCGCTGGTCGACTTCGAACTCGGACGTATCCACCGCGACGCCCTCGACCGGCAGATCATCGACGCCCTGACCGGCGGCGAGGTCACGCCCTCCGACATGGACCTGTGACCCCCGCCGGACGGATCTGACTGACCCGACCGGGCGACCGCCAGCCGCCGTTGATCGGTCGCTGCGAGCCGTCGCCAGGCATGGCCGGACAATACGCACACCCCGGCGCCGGACAGCCAGCCGACACCCTCCCCGAACAACCCACGCACCCGCCGGAACCTATGTGGAGGGGGCTTCGATCCGGTACGGATCGGCGCGCAGCGCGGGGACGGTCATGCGAGACACGACTCCCGTTAAACACGCTTGCTCGGTGTACGACGCGTCTGCGATTTCAATCGGTAGGAAAGGGGCGGGAAGGAGACCTTCGCTGCAAGTGCACGATTATTGGTTCTCATAGTGCAAAGCCGACATTTCCCCCCTGCCTGCGCGGTAGTTCTTGCCGCGACATGCGCCAAATGCGCCCTTTAATGCCGAACCGGAAACCCCTGCGCCAACACCGCAGCGAACCCATGGAAGAGCGCATCAATTTCTGTGTCTGGACGCTTTGCAACTATCGCGCTGAAGAAATTCACCGAAAAAGACACATGCATAACGCCTGCGAACAACAAGTCGATATTTATATCTGGTGAAACTTTGCCGTTATCCTGTAACCGTTCGACACGGATGCGAAAATTTTCATCCGCGAGACCATCTGAATGCACGCGCCCCTTTTCTCGAAACTCGGCATCGATGGCGGCGCGACTGACGATCAGTCGCACGATGTCCTCGTCCTTCAGATCGTCGCGTAGCTTTTCGTGCAGGTAACTGTATATCTCGTCTTCCAAAGTATCCTGCGGCGGATAGGATAACTTCCCCTCTCGGCGGCTCGCAACAAACTGATCTGTCAACGCAGTCAGCAACCCCTCCTTGCCGCCGAAATACCGGCTGATCAGCGATAGGTTCGCTTGGGCCGCTTCCGCAATCTCGCGCAATCCAGCTGCATCGTATCCGCGTCGGGCAAACACGGCCCGGGCCGCGTTGAGAATGCGGGCCTCGGTCGCTGCGCGGTCTTTTACGATGCTGGCTTTTTTCATTGATACCGCCTCCGTGTGAACAACTGTTTACACAGGTCAAGTCGCGCCGTAAAGTAAACGAACGTTTACACATAGACTCGGAGGATCCTTCATGATTGGCCTTATGCGTGCCGCTATTTTCGAGGCTCTGACACTCCTCGCTCTGTTTTGTTTGGCGATGCCACTGAAATACTTTGCAGGTGTGCCGCAACTCGTTTCTGTCATGGGGCCGCTCCACGGATTGGCATTCATGATTTTCCTCTGGTTCGTGATCCGATCCTGGGCAGAAGGTCTGATTGGCTGGACAGGGGCCGCGCGCCTTTTTGTCGGTGCGATGATCCCCTTCGGTGGCTTTGTCAATGAGCGCTGGTTGCGCCGAAAAATGGAAGAAAAATAATGCTTTACGACCTCACCAAAGCCGCGCATCTGATTGCTCTTTTCGTTTGGCTCGGCGGGTTGGCCGCTGTTACTCTTGCCTTGCGATATCCAGCCTTGATCCATATGGAACCGTTGCGGGCCTATGACAGAGCCGTGTCCTCTCCTGCGATGATCCTCGCCTTGCTTTTCGGCATATCGCTTGGGGTTCAGGGGGGCTGGTTTACATCAGCATGGTTGGGGATGAAGATTGTGCTCGTGCTCGGCCTCTCGGGATTGCACGGTGCTCTGGTCGGAAAACTGCGCCGCGCGGTTCAGGACAACAGCGGGGATGTAAAGCCCACGGGCGGCCTGTTCCTGTTTGTCGGGCTGGCCCTATTGTCGCTGATCGTCCTTCTTGTGACGATCAAACCATGATTGCATCGCGTTGCCAGGTTGGGCCTAAGCCCTGTTTTTCGGAAGAGAAAAAGAGCAGACATTCAAATGAGGAAACGCAACGACAGCAAAGTCCGCACAGCCGGCGCTCGCCTTCCAGTTTGGCGTCGATTTGGTATGCAAATGCCGAGAATTTCGGAAAGGAGCCCACTTTTGCCGATATACTGCACCGCCGCGAATGTCTGCTGTCGTTGGCTTTTCAAAGATGTTCCAGAACTGCCTTGGTTTTGAAAGGGGTTTTCGACGGCTCAAAATGAGGTGGTTTTTCATGTTCCAAAAACGAGTGTTTTTTGGTGCATTCCAAATATCTTGTATGGAGAGCATTGCCCCCACTTCTAGGCGCTATCATACTTCAAAAGTGAATCACTTCTTCCAGTTTGGGACTATGAAAAACCTAAAAGCACGGCCCATGAAATCCGCCATTTTCTTCTCCTTTTTTATCGCCTGTGCAACGCCGTCTTTTGCAGAACAATCACTTGGTGTGACATCAATTGCTGTGACAGATGAAGCTCAAACTCGTCCATTGAATTTGTCACTCTGGTATCCGGGGAGCGGCGGCACGCAAGAGGACGCGGGTGCTAATGCTGTTTTCACGGGCGTTATTGCAGGCCGCGATGCGATGGTGACTGAAGATCGCCTTCCTGTGGTGTTTGTTTCGCACGGCGGATTGCGATCCGCCGAAGACTCAGGTGCGTGGCTGACTGCCGGACTTGCACGTGCGGGATATCTTGCCGTTGAGGTCAACTCACCGCGGCCAACTAATGCTGCTACTGCCGTTGATGAAATATGGCACCGCCCCAATGATGTCAGTCGCTCAGTTGATGCAATTCTGAGAGACCCTGTTTGGTCAGAACACATTAATAAAGATCGCATTTTCGTAGTGGGATTTGCACTTGGTGGCACGGCAGCACTGGAACTTGCCGGAGGCAACCTCGATTTACAATCCTATAATCTGTCTTGCGACGAGCCTGCCCAAGGACCGGACTGTGCTTGGTATCAATCCCAGGATGTTGCTTTGAGTGCCGTTGATCAGATTGAGTTGGCTAAACCCCGGCGAGACACCCGCATTTCCTCGGTCGTAGCGATTTCTCCTGAATACTATGATGTGTTTTCTGGCCGGCAATCCTCGGTAGAAGCGCCGACGCTGGTGGTTGATCTTGGCCACGATAATGCGCTGCCATCCGTTACACCGACAGATCTTTTCACCCAAGCGCCGTTCCGTGATGCGAGTGTATTTGACGGATTTCAGACTTGCACTCCGGCTGGTCCAGAAATTCTTGCTGATGATGGTGGCGACCCTGCACTTTGCGGAGCGTCTACCGAAGCAAGACAGCAAGCACATGATGCAATATTGAACAAAATTAAGGGCTTCTTTGAAGGGGTTCAATAAGTGCTCATGTGGCACGTGCCGTGGCCCGCAAAGTACGCGTTGCTGTCATTCGGTTAACCCAAAATGCTGCGGTGCGCATGAAGGTCCGCTCTGGGGAATTGCGGCGAGGCGTCGAGAGCCTTCACCAACGGCGGCTTCGGGCCGTGAGTGACTGGCTGTCTTTTATGCACGTGCAAAATACTGCGGCATGGCATTTGCTAAGATAGGCGCAAAGCGCACCTTCGCATCGCTTAGCGCGGCGGGGCGCTTTCGGACACTTCAGAGATATCGCGAACTCACTAGTCCGAAAGTCTGTACATGCGCCCATTCAAATGCGCGACCTCCGACAGTCCAGCGGCCCGCCAACGCGTCAGGCGCGCGCCTGCTGGCTGGCACCACAACCACGGTCCGACCGCGAAAATCTACAAGCTCGATACCGACGCGCTCCCTCAATGCGGCAAAACGCTCCAGCTCGTGCCGCGCGGCATCCCGATCCTCAGACACTGCGGCAAGCTCGGCCCCAATTTCCATGAGGTGTTCTGCGGCCTCCTCCCTCCGGCGGCCCAGGTCAGCTTGTAATTCCGATAATTCTGCCTCCCCCTCTTGCCGCGCCGCTGCGATTTTCGTCGAATGAAGCCCGCCAAAAGAAACGCAATACTGACCGACTATTATGTTGCAAGCAACATGTCGGCGAAGGCGCTGCGCCCCTGCACCCAACCAAGCGGCTGCGCCGCCGATCCGCATCGGATCGAAGCCGCCCTTGGCGACTGCAAATCTCGCCTTTCGCCCGCATATTGATTGGCGCTTCAGACGAGTTTTGCCTTGCTGACCTACACAGGAAGGGAAGCGCATCGGATGCCAGAGTGCACAGGTCATTGCAGGAACCCTGCTAAGCGAGCTTCGCGTTCGGTGATAACTCCATGCGCCACCGCCGCCGAGACATGGTCATCTTTTAGGTGCTGACACATCGAATGTTTTGACTTGATCCACGACGCGACCCGTTCTGACTGGCGATGAGCCTCCGCATCGGCTTCCTCGCGCCGTCTTCGAACATCGTCCAAGTTTCGTCGCCAGCGACCCGCTCGCAGCCAGTTGTCCAAGAAGGACACGAGCGAGCGGCTAAACTCTGCGCTCTCTGCAGTGTAAGCGCTTGCAGCGGCTACGAGGTCGCAGAGCGCCACTTCTTCCAAAGCCTTCGAAACCAGATGCTGGCACCTTTCACGATTACGCCGACGATCAGCTGGATAAGCATCCCACACAGCTTGAATTTCAGTATCGGCAACATCGCGAGGATATGGTTTTGAATCTGGTTTATATCTGTTCTTTATACATTTGCCCTCAGGGGCAGATGTCTCGCCCTCAAGGGCAGATGTTTCATTGGACCGCTGAGGCACTTCCGTTTGCCCTTTTGGGCAAATCGTCTCGCCCAAGGCATACCAGTTCGCGTGTTTGAACCTATCCTCGGCGAAATTTCCCTTCACGATCAGTCCCGCATCAACCAGCTTATCGAGCGCGGTTCTGATCTGTTTGGCTGTCAGATAGGGGAACTGCTCGTCGAATGCAGCGAGCGAATTGTAGGTCCAGTAGCGTCCCTCGTGAAAGTTCCTGCGGTTCGCTTCGTTATGGCGCACCCAGAAGACGAGGTTGCGGTAGATGACGGCCGCGTTGACACTGCGAACCTGCGCGGCGACCTCGGCATCGAAGCTATGATACGCGGCGTCCCCCTTGATCTGGCAGCCACTCATCCGAGCGACCCGAAGAGGTTGGACAAACCGTCTATTTCTGAAACGAATTCAACGTGGGCTTCAGTGCCCGTTGGACATTTTAAGGCGTTGGATGCGCAGGATAGTGAGCGCACCCTACGGGCTGCCACTTCTCCCTTTCAGATCAACATCGTGTATAACGCTTTGGCATTCAGCCACTGGCGTTTCGAATGGTGCGTCGTGTCGCAGGTTCCGTTTGCCGGACTGTGACCCATGTTTCTGCGGTTCCCACGCGGTTTTCGTGCGCAAACGCGGCTTTGGCGGTTGACTCCACCACCCGCGGGGCTAAAAGGCGGCTTCGATAAGAATTCCACGGGGTTTGCGGCGCGCGATTGCCCCGAAGCAGGAGCAAGAACCATGGCGAAGCCGACCACCATCAAGATCCGGCTGAACTCGACCGCCGGCACTGGCCACTTCTATGTGACCAAGAAGAATGCCCGCACGATGACCGAAAAGATGTCCGTCCGGAAATACGATCCGGTCGTGCGTCAGCACGTCGAATACAAGGAAGGCAAGATCAAGTAAGATCTGCCTGTCCGACTGCGCAAGGGCCGCCATCCGCAAGGATTGGCGGTCTTTTGCAATGGTGCGTTGCCTGTGGCTTGCGTGAGGCGAACGGCTGCGGCAGATTGCGGCCATGCAACTGATCGTCAACGGAAACAGCCATGACCTGGACGCCGACGCGCAGATGCCGCTGTTGTGGGCGCTGCGCGATCTTCTGGGGCTGACGGGCACGAAATACGGATGCGGGATCGCGCAATGCGGCGCCTGCACCGTGCATATCGACGGCATGGCGGTACGCGCCTGCCAGATCCGCCTGGCCGATGTCGCCGGAGAGATCACCACGATCGAGGGGCTGGGCACGCCCAACGACCCGCACCCCGTTCAGGCCGCCTGGATCGAGGAGCAGGTCGCCCAGTGCGGGTACTGCCAGTCCGGGCAGATCATGCAGGCGGCGTCGCTGCTGGCGCTGAACGCCGATCCGTCGGACGCGGACATCGACCGGGCGATGTCGGCCAACCTGTGCCGCTGCGCCACCTATCCCCGTATCCGCGCGGCAATCCGGTCCGCCTCTGTTCGCCTTGGCGCTGCGTGATGTCGCGGGCGGGCCGCATTGCGCGGCGGGGGTTCTTGATCGGGTCCGTCGCGGTTGCGGGGGGCGTCGCCTTTGGGGCCTGGCGTTACGGTCGTCCCCTGCCGGACCCGTTTGCCGGGACGGACGCAGGGGCGCTGAACCCCTATGTGCTGATCGACCAGGGTGGCGTCACGCTGGTCGCGCCGCGCGCCGACAAGGGGCAGGGCGCCCGCTGGCTGCAGGCGGCCCTGATCGCCGAGGAACTGGACATCGACCCCGCCACGGCGCGGATCGTGCCCGGCCCGGTCAGTCCGACCTATTACAACCGCGCGCTGATTGCGGATTTCCTGCCCTTTGCACCGACCGATACCGGATGGCTGGCGGAAACCGCGCGTGATGCGGCGGACATTCCGGCGCGGCTGCTGGGCTGGCAGATGACCGGCGGGTCCAGTTCGACCGCCGACGGTTTCGACAAGCTGCGACAGGCCGGCGCGGTCGCGCGCGAGACGCTGAAACAGGCCGCCGCCAATCGGCACGGTCTGGACCGGGCCGATCTTGATACCGCGGACGGCGCGGTGATTCTTCCGGACGGCTCACGCATCCCGTATCCCGATCTGGCGCACGAAGCCGCGGCGACACAGCCGGTGACGGACATCGTGCTGCGCGACCGGTCCCAATGGCGGTGGCTGGGCAGGCCCATGGCGCGGGCCGACGTGATCGCGAAATCGACCGGTACGCAGGTTTACGGCATCGACCTGACCCTGCCCGACATGCTGCACGCGACGGTGCATATGGCGCCGTGGGGCGGGTCGGTCGCGCGGCTGGACCCGGTCGCTGCCGAAGGTTTGCCCGGCGTTCTGCGGGTTCTGCCGATCACGGGCGGCGTCGCGGTGCTGGCGCGCGACACCTGGTCGGCGATGCGCGCCGCGCAGGCGCTGGACGTAGAGTTTGCGGCCCCCGATACGGTCGGCGATCAGGACGCGATCTGGTCCGCGCTGCAGGCGACCCACGACACCGGCGATATCGACAGCCGCAAGCGTGATGACGGCGACGTGGATGCAGTGATCAGCGACGGTGATTTCACCGCGGAATATCGCGTGCCGTTTCTGGCCCATGCGCCGTTGGAGCCGATGAACGCCACCGTATTGGTGACCAGCGACGCCTGTACCATCTGGGCCGGCACGCAGGTGCCGGATTTCGCGGTGGCCCGCGCCGCTGCCCTGACCGGTCTGCCCGACACCGCGATCCGGCTGGAGAACCAGATGATTGGCGGCAGCTTTGGCCGGCGTCTGGAGATCGATTTCATCGGGCAGGCCGTCCAGATCGCGATGGCCGTCCCCGGTCGCCCGGTCAAGCTGACCTGGTCGCGCGAGGAGGATTTTGCCCATGACCAGCCACGCCCGGCCCAGATCGCGCGGGTGCGCGGGCGCGCGGACGCCGGCGGGGTGCAGGCGCTGGACATGACCGTGGCCAGTCCGTCGGTCATCGCGTCGTGGTTCGGACGCGTGGCCACCGCGCCACCCGGTCCCGATGTCAGCATCACCACCGGGGCCTGGGACCAGCCCTTTGCGATACCGAATTTCCGTGTGACGGGCCTGCGCGCGCCTGAATCGGTACCTGTCAGCAGCTGGCGTTCGGTCGGCGCGTCGTCGAACGGGTTCTTTTTCGGCACCGCGATGGACGAGATGTTCGCCACCGCAGGCATTGACCCGATGGAGGGGTTGTTGCGCCTGTGCGACCACGCCCCCTCGCGCGCGGTGCTGGAGGCATTGCGCGACCTGTCGGGCTGGACCGGCCGCGATGCGGGGCAGGGGCGGGGGCGGGGCGTGGCGTTCTGCCTGTCGTTTGGCGTGCCATGCGCTCAGGTGGTCGAGGTCGCCCAGACCCCCCAGGGCATCCGCCTGACCCAGGCCTTTGCCGTGGCTGATGTGGGCATCGTGCTGGACCCGGTGAATGCGCAGGCACAGCTGTCAGGCGGCATGCTGTTCGGGCTGGGCCACGCGATGAACTGCGAACTGACCTATCGCGGTCATCGTCCCGATCAGACGAATTTCCACGCCTATGAGGGGCTGCGCATGCATCAGACGCCGCCCATTGCGGTACGGTTGCTGGAGAACGGCCCGTTGCGGGGGTTGGGCGAACCCGGCGTGCCGCCTGCCGCCGCGGCGTTGGGCAATGCGATATTTGCGGCCACGGGCCAGCGCCTGCGGACGCTGCCCTTTTCACAGGGGGTCGGGTTCGCATGATCCGCGTGCTGGCCCTGCTGCTGATAACGGGCCCCGCGTGGGCCGATGACGTGATGCCGTCGATTGTCGCGCCGCCGGCGGAGGGGTCTGTCGGCACCGCAGACGGTCTGGCGGCCTGGAACCGGGTCCGACAGGTCGTGTCGCATCCGCGCTGTGCGAACTGTCATGTCGGCCCCGATCATCTGCCCATGTGGTCCGGCCCGGAATATCCCGAACCGCGCCCGCACGGCATGCATATCAGCGGCGGGGACAGCCGAATGGGGGTCGAGACGCTGCCTTGTGCCACCTGCCACGTCACCGCATCGACGCTGACATCCGGGCCCCGCCAGGCCCCGAACGCGATGATCCCGTGGCAGCTGCCCCCGGTCGAGATGGCGTGGTTCGGATTGGACGGACCCGCCCTGTGCCGCCAGCTGCGCGATCCGGAACGGAACGGGGGCCGCGATTGGGTGGAACTGGCCGAACATCTGCGCGACGACGCCCGTCATGGCGGTTTTGTCGCATGGGGTTTTGCGCCGGGCGGCGGGCGCGAACCCGCGCCGTTCGGCCTGCAGGCGCATATCGACGATGTGCTGAAATGGGGCGCCGCCGGACAGCCCTGTCCGGAATGACCATCATGGGTGCTTTTTCGGCATCCAAATCGGGCCGGCTGCGTTAGGCTGGCAGCACCGATCTCTGAAAGCCCACGCCATGTCGATTTCCGCCCCCATCGCCGCCACTGCCGACTGTCCCGTCAAGGCGCTGCTGCGCCGTTCGGGCGGATCTCTGGCCATGTTGATCGACGCCAAAGGCGGCTTTCCCCGCCGCCCGGGTGCCATGATGGCGCTGTGGCCCGATGGCGGACGCGTTGGGCGGCTGGGCGCGGGCTGTATCGATGCCGACATCGCCGCGCATCTGGACGCGCCCGGTCCGGTGACGCGACTGACCTATGGCGTGGGCGGTCCTTTGGACCTGCCGCTGCCCTGTGGCGGCACGGTCCAGATCGCCCTGATCCACAAGCCTGATCCGGACTGGCTGGGGGCGATCTGGGACGACCGGATCCGTCGGCGGACGGGTACGTGGTGCCTGAACCTGCGCACCGGTGCGCCCTGCCGTGCTGGCGATCCGGACCCCGATGATTTTACCCTGACCCTGCCGCCACCACCTGCCTTTCAGATCCACGGAGAGGGGGACGAGGCACAGGCTCTGACCGCTCTGGTTGCGGCGATGGACATGCCTGTGATGGGTCAGCAGGCCCAGCCCGATGCGCATACCGCAGTGGTGACGCTGTTCCACGACCATGACCGCGAATTGCCCGCGCTGGCCCGCGCGCTGCGGTCGGACGCGTTCTATATCGGGGCCCTCGGGTCGTGCCGGGCACAGGCGGCCAGGCTGGCGGCGCTGACCGAACAGGGTTTTGACGCGGCCACGCTGGACCGCATTACCGGACCCATCGGGGTTGTCAGTCCTGCCCGCGATCCGCGCCTGATCGCGGCATCGGCCCTGACCCAGATATTGGCGGCATACGAGGCGCTGACAGCGTGACCTGTTGCGGGCTGCTGCTGGCGGCAGGGGCGTCGCGCAGGTTCGGCCCGTCGGACAAGCTGTTGGCGCAGGTGGCCGGGATGCCGCTTGTCGCCCACGCTGCGCAGGCCATGCGTGACACCACGCTGAACGACCGCATCGCTGTCATAACGAACGCTGCGTTGACGCCTTGGCTGGACGGTTTCCACATCGTGCTGATTGAACAGGGACAGCAATCCGACAGCCTGCGCGCAGGTCTTGCGGTGGCGGGCAGTCCCGACCGTCTGCTGATCGCTCTTGGCGACATGCCCGATGTTACGGCGTCCCATCTGACACAGGTCATCGACAGGTCCGCCGATGGTCTGCCCACATGCAGCCATGATGGGACCGCGCCGCTGCCACCGGCGTGCTTTCCGCGCGACTGGCTGGCCCGACTGGCGCAGTTGACCGGCGATCAGGGCGCGGGTCGGCTGCTGCGCGAACTGGCGCCCGATCGATACGTCCCCGCGCCGGGAATGCTGCGCGACATTGATAGGCCGGACCAGATCAGCGCATCCCGGCCGGGGCGAACGCGCAACGCCAC
Source organism: Paracoccus sp. Ld10 (assembly GCF_045064235.1). Classification (NCBI taxonomy): domain Bacteria; kingdom Pseudomonadati; phylum Pseudomonadota; class Alphaproteobacteria; order Rhodobacterales; family Paracoccaceae; genus Paracoccus; species Paracoccus sp. Ld10. Next base: position 253,592 of record NZ_JBISHD010000031.1, read on the forward strand.
AGGGGGGTGCGGGGGGATGTGAAATTCCCCCGCTGTCGCGGGACGCAATTCAGCCCAACACCTCGGCCACCGCTTCGGTTGTGACATCCACGATCCGGTCGGCCTCCTCGCGCGTCAGGCACAGCGGCGGGGCAAAGCCCAGGATGTCGCCCTGCGGCATGGCGCGCGCGATCACGCCGCGCTTCAGCATCGCCGCCACGACCTTGGCGCCCTTGCCCTCGGACGCGTCAAAGAACCGGCGTGCATCGCGATCCGCGACCAATTCCACCGCGCACAGCATGCCCTCTCCGCGGACCTCCCCGACATGGGGGTGGTCGCCCAGGGCGGCTCGCATCCGGTCGTTCAGATAACCGCCTATGGTCCCGGCATTCTCGACCAGCCCCAGGCTGTCGATCAGCTTCAGGTTCGCCACCCCGGCGGCCGCCCCGATGGGGTGCGCCGAATAGGTCCAGCCGTGGCCCAACACGCCGTTCTCGTCCGTGCCGCGCATCAGCACGTCCCAGACCCGCTGGCCCACGATGCTGGCCGACAGGGGCGCATAGGCGCTGGTCAGGCCCTTTGCGCTGGTGATCAGGTCGGGGCGCATGCCGTAATGGTTGGACCCGAACATGGTCCCCAGACGCCCGAACCCCGTCACGACCTCATCCGCGATCAGCAGGATGTCGTGGCGGTCCAGAACCTCCTGGATGGCGGGCCAGTAGCCTGCGGGTGGCGGCACGATGCCGCCCGTGCCCAGAACCGGTTCCCCGATGAACGCGCCGATGGTGTCGGCGCCATGTTCGGCGATCAGCGCCTCCAGCTGCGCCACGCAATGGCCCACGAAATCGGATTCCGACATGGCCGCGTCGGGGCGGCGGAAATAATAGGGCGCCTCGGTGTGGATCACCTGATCCAGCGGCAGGTCGAACTTGGCATGGAACAGCTGCAGCCCGGTCAGCGACCCGGTCATCAGGCCCGACCCGTGGTAACCCCGCCAGCGGCTGATGATCTTTTTCTTTTTCGGGCGGCCCAGGATGTTGTTGTAATACCAGACCAGCTTGATGTTCGTCTCGTTCGCGTCCGATCCTGACAGGCCGAAATAGACGCGCGCCATGCCCTTGGGGGCGCGGTCCATCACCATCTGCGCCAGGGTGATCGCGGCCTCGGACCCGTGGCCGGCATAGGCGTGGTAGTACGCCAGTTGATGCGCCTGATCGGCGATGGCCTGCGCGATCTCAGGGCGGCCATAGCCCACGTTCACGCAATACAGGCCCGCGAACCCGTCCAGCAGGCGGTTTCCGTCGCGGTCGGTGATGTGACAGCCCTCGCCGCCGGTGATGATGCGCTGCGGCGCCTCGCCCCGCGCGAATTGCCCCAGATGGGTCGAGGGGTGGAAAAAGCTCTCGCGGTCCCAACGGGCCAGTTCGTCATTCGTCAGCATCATCGCTCCTGTTCCTATTCATCCAGAATAGAGGCGCGGCACCCGAGGATTCCTCTGATCCGGCGGGCGCTGCCCGAGGAAACCCCTGAACTTCAGCCCGCAGGGCGATGATTTTCCAGCATTGCGCCCGCGATCGGCTGATCCTTGACCGGCTTGGTCACGATATAGCTGAAATAGCGCCGCACCCCCGCGCCGCTGTCCAACAGCCCATCCATCACGCCCTGGAACGCGGCCACGTCCGGGGCGATCACCGACATCAGGTAATCGAACCCCCCGCCGATGGCCCAGCATCCGGTGACTGCATCCGTGCGCGCGATCACCGCCTCGAACCGCTGGAAACTCTCGCTGCGATGCTGGTCCAGTTCGACGGTCACGAACACCTGCACATGCGGCCCAAGGGCCGCCAGATCGATCTGCGCGCGGTACCCGCGGATCAGCCCCGCCTGTTCCAGCCGCCGCATCCGGTCCCAGCAGGGGGTGGGCGACAGGTTCACGCGGGCGGCAAGGTCGGTCTTGGTGATGCGCCCCTCGCGCGACAGCACCGCCAGAATGGCGATGTCGCGGTCGTCCAGGCGCAGGCTGCGGGGCGGGATCATGGACCGCATGTTCCCCCCCGCGCGCGGGTTGTCAATCCGGGCGCGGCGGGCGATCCTGTCGCCCATGTCCCATTGGCCCCTGAGACGAGACGACATCACCCGCCCTGCCTATCGCAGCCTGGCCCAGGGCATCGCCGCGGCGATCGACGCGGGCAGCCTGGCACCCGGTGCGCGCCTGCCGCCGCATCGTGACCTGGCGTGGCAGTTGGGTGTCAGCGTCCAGACCGTCAGCCGCGCATACGAGGAACTGATCCGCGCCGACCTGATTTCCGGAGAGGTCGGGCGCGGCAGCTTTGTCCGTTCCGGCCCGCGCGAGACGATCGAGGTGCCGTGGTTCCGTGCCCCCACCGACCGCCCCCCGATCGATCTGTCGATGATGACCCCCGTGGCGCTGCCCCAGATCCGCACTGCGTGGAGCGAGACGTTGCTGCGCCTGTCGGACCGGTTGCCCGATCCGGCGATGCTATCGTTCCGTCCGCGTCAGACGATGTCGCTGTATGGCGGGATGGCGGCGGCGTGGCTGGCGCGGTGCGGCATGGTGGTGCCGGCACAGCGCATCTTGATCACCAACGGGACCACGCCCGCGATGTTCGTGGCGCTGCAATGCGTGGGGCAACCGGGCGACATCATCGCGACCGAATCGGCGACCTGCCACACGCTGCGGCCCGCCGCCCAGCACCTGCATCTGCGCCTGCAGGGCATTCCCGACGACGAATACGGCATGGACCCCGACGCGCTGATCCGGGCGGCGCGTGCCGCAGGGGGGCGGATGAAGGCGGTGTTCCTGCTGCCGTCGGGCGGGGGCCCGCGGGCGCGGGTGATGGACCGCGACCGCCGCGAGGCGCTGGCCCGCGCCGCGACCCAGGCCGACCTGATGATCCTGGAAAGCGACCCGACCGGGCCGATGCCGCCACGCCGCCCGCCCGCGCTGTCGGGGTTTGCCCCCGACCGCAGTTTCTATTTCACCGGCCTGTCGAAATGCCTGTCGCCGGGCCTGCGGCTGGGTTTTCTGGCGATGCCTGAAAAATTGGCAGAGGCCGCGCTGAACCGGCATCTGTCGATGGCGTGGATGGCCACGCCCTTGATGGCAGAGATCGCGCATGACTGGATCACCGGCGGCACGGCCGACGCGCTGTTGGCGGCGCAGCGGACCGAACTGGCGGTGCGGAACCGGCTGGCGGTGCGCGTTCTGGGCCAGCGTGCGCAGGGGTTTCTGCACGGTCTGCACCGCTGGATGCCGCTGGCGCCGGACACGGACGAGGGCGCGGCGCTAGCCACGGCACTGTCCCATCAGGTCGCGCTGGCCCCCGGCGCGGGCTTTGCGATCCTGCCCCACGGGCCCGCGCTGCGGGTGTCGCTGGGCGGACCCACGACACGCGATCTGGAACAGGCGCTGCGCATCATATCGGCAGTTCTTCCGGGATAAGGGCAGGACAATTTGGCGACCTGTTTGACTCTGGGGGCCATAATTGTCATGATTTAATGCATCAATTGACTTGGAATCCGCTTGTCCCGAACCATCGGGATCAACCGGAACGGTCCGAAAGGTCCGAATCCTGCCACAGAAGGGCCCGTGCGATCCGCGCGCAGGGCCCGCCCCAACAGGAGGTATCATGACGAACACCACCCGCACCGCAACGCGCCTGACCGCAGCCAGCCTGACCGCCCTGATCATCGGATCGGGGGCCGCCACGGCCGAGACTTGGCGCTATGCCTTCGAGGAGGCGCTGGACGAGGTTCAGGGCGTCTATGCCCAGAAGTTCAAGGAAGAGGTCGAGGCCAATTCCGACCACGAGATCCAGTTGTTCCCGTTCGGTACGCTGGGCGAATCCGACAACATCATGGAACAGACCCAGTCGGGGATCCTGCAGTTCGTGAACCAGTCGCCCGGTTTCACCGGATCGCTGATCCCCGAGGCGCAGGTGTTCTTTGTGCCTTATCTGCTGCCCGAAGAGGACGAACAGCTGTTCAGCTTCTTCCGCAATTCCGAGACGATCAACACGATCTTTCCCGAACTGTATGCCGAACAGGGGTTGGAGCTGCTGAGCATGTACCCCGAGGGCGAGGTGATGGTCACGTCGAACAAGCCCATCGCGGCGCCCGCCGATTTCGACGACGTCAAGGTGCGGGTGATGACCAACCCGCTGCTGGTCAGCAGCTATCAGGCGTTCGGAGCCACACCGACTCCGCTGCCGTGGGGTCAGGTCTATGGCGGTCTGCAGACCGGCATCGTGGATGCGCAGGAGAACCCCGCGTTCTTTATCGAATCGACCCGCATGTACGAGGTTCAGGACCACATCACCCGGTTGGGCCACAACAACTTCACCACCGCGCTGATGGCCAACCAGGAGTTCTTTGACGGGCTGTCCCCCGAGGATCAGCAGGTGGTGCGCGACGCGTCACAGGCCGCGTTCGACCACATCATCGAATATCAGCAGGGCCAGACCGAGGCGTCGCTGGAGAAGATCACCGCCGACCGCCCCGAGGTCACCGTGACCACCCTGACCGAGGAGCAGCGCGCGCCGTTCCGTGAAACCACTGCCCAGGTCGAGGAGACGTTCCTGGAGATCGGCGGCCCCCGCGCCCAAGAGGTGCTGGACCAGATGAAGGCGGACCTTGCCGCCGCGGCCGAGGGCTGATCCCCGGCACGCCCCGTCCTGTGTCGCGGGTCGGGGCCATTGACCGAACGATGATGGACACAGGTGGCCATGACGCCAAAGACCCACGGTGACCGGCCCGCAGGCCTGTCCGACGACCCCGACATCCTGGCCGCCGCCGAGGCGACGCAGGCACAGGACGACATCGACGACGCGCTGTACGAATCCGGTCTGCCCGGGGTGCTGGGCGTCGTGGACCGCATCATCGCGCGGCTGGAGGCGGCGGCCCTGGCCATCGGCGTGCTGGCGATGGCGGTCAATACCGTCGCCAATGTCGTCGGTCGGTTCGTGTTCGGCCGGTCGCTGTATTTCTCCGAAGAAGTGAACCAGGCGCTGATCGTGCTGGTGACGTTTGCGGGCATGTCCTATGCCGCGCGCCACGGGCGCCACATCCGCATGTCGGCCATCACCGACGCGCTGCCGCCACGGGCGCGCAAGGCGATGCTGGTGGTGATATCGGTGATGACGTCGGCGCTGTTGATGGTGTTGGCGTGGTTCGCCCTGTCCTATGTGATCAGCCAGGCGGGCCGGGGGCGGGTGCTGCCCGCGCTGAGCATTCCGCAATGGTGGATCATCGTCTGGGTTCCGGCCGGGTTCTTTCTGACCGGCCTGCAATATGCGCTGACCACGCTGAAGAACCTCCGGGACCCTGACATCTGGCTGTCGACCGCCGTGCGCGACGGGTACGACCTGCCGCGAAAGGACGCCGACGCATGACCACCGCCATCCTGGGCACGATGATCGTGCTGCTGCTGCTGGGCTTTCCGATGATGGTCCCGCTGATCGTCGCGTCGGTCGTGGGATTCATCGCGATCTTTGGCGGCATCGGCCATCTGGAGACATTGGTTCAGCAGGTCATTGCGGGCATCCAGCCCGCCAGCCTGATCGCCGTCCCGATGTTCATCTTTGCCGCCGAGATCATGACCCGCGGCCAGTCCGCAGGTCGGCTGATCGACGTTGTCATGGCGTTTCTGGGCCACATCAAGGGCGGGCTGGCCATCTCGACCGCGGGGGCCTGCACGATGTTCGGCGCGGTGTCGGGGTCCACGCAGGCCACCGTCGTCGCCGTGGGTGGCCCGATGCGGCCACGCCTGCTCAAGGCGGGCTACAGCGACCGGTTCACGCTGGCGCTGATCATCAACGCGTCCGACATCGCCTTTCTGATCCCGCCGTCGATCGGCATGATCATCTATGGCGTGGTGTCGGGCACCTCGATCGCGGAGCTGTTCATTGCGGGCATCGGACCGGGGCTGCTGATCCTGATGCTGTTTTCGATCTATGCCTATATCTATGCGGTGCGCCACAACGTGCCGACCGAACCGCGCACGTCTTGGCCCGACCGGCTGCGCGCGGTGCGCCGGGCGATCTGGCCGATGGGCTTTCCGGTGCTGATCATCGGCGGCATCTATGGCGGCATCTTTTCCCCGACCGAGGCCGCCGCCGCCTGCGTTCTCTACGCCCTGATCCTGGAGATGCTGGTCTTCCGCGAGGTCTCTCCGCGCCAGCTGTTCGCGACCGCCAAATCGACCGGGCTGATCACCGCGGTGGTGTTCATCCTGGTGGGTGCGGGCGCGGCGTTCAGCTATGTCATCAGCTTTGCCCAGATCCCGCAGGAAATTCTGGCCGGCATCGGCATCGACGGGATGGGCCCATACGGGGTGCTGTTCACGATCTCCATCGCGTTCTTCATTGGCTGCATGTTCGTCGACCCGATCGTGGTGATCCTGGTTCTGGTGCCGATCTTCGCCCCGGTGGTGCAGGCGACGGGTCTGGACCCGGTTCTGGTCGGCACGATCATCACCCTGCAGGTCGCCATCGGCAGCGCGACACCGCCATTCGGCTGTGACATCTTTACGGCGATCGCGGTGTTCCGCAGGCCCTATTGGGAGGTCGTCCGGGGCACGCCGCCGTTTGTGATCATGCTGCTCAGCGTGTCGGTCCTGCTGATCTTCTTTCCGCAGATCGCGTTGTTCCTGCGTGACTTGTCGCTGGACGGATAAGGGCGCGGCACCATGCATGACAATCTGAAACGGTTCGGACTGGTGGCGCTGGCCACCGACATGACCATCGAAGGCGACGCCGCCACCCTGATGCCGCCCGGCACGCGGCTGCATGTCACGCGCATTGCCTTTGACAACCCCACGACCGAGGACAACCTGCGCGCCACCGGCCCGCGCCTGCGTGACGCGGTGAACTTGCTGGTGCCGGGAGTTCCGCTGTCGGGCATCGGGTTTGGCTGCACCTCCGCCGCGGCGGTGCTGGGGGACGGGATGGACGCGCTGGCCGGGGGCCGCGCGCCCGTGACCACGCCCGCTGGCGCCGCGTTGCAGGCGTTTTCCGCGCTGGGCGTGACGCAGGTGGCGCTGATGACGCCCTATCTGGCGGCGACGACCGACCTGGTCGGCGATCATTTCGAGGCCAACGGGGTTCGCGTCGTCCGCCGGTCGTCGATGGGCCATGCCGACGACCGCGACATGGCCCTGCTGCCCGCGGCCGAAATCACCGAGATGGCTCTGGCCAGCGATCACCCCGACGCGCAGGCGCTGTTCATGTCCTGCACCGCGCTGCCCGCGCTGGGCCTGATCGACACGCTGGAGGGATTGCTGGGCAAGCCGGTCGTCACCTCGAACCAAGCGTTGTTCTGGGCGATGCTGGACCGTGCGCGCATTCCGGGCCGCGGGCCGGGCGCGCTGTTCCGTACCCGCAGCTGGTAATTCACCCCTCCGACGCAAGGTCCGTCCCATGCCCGAACTGCAACGCACGCCTGAACGTTTCGCGACCGAGGAATATCAGGCCCGCCTGTCCGGCACCCGCGCCCGGATGGCGCGGCAGGGGTTGGACCTGCTGATCGTCAGCGACCCGTCGAACATGGCGTGGCTGACCGGCTATGACGGCTGGTCTTTTTATGTGCATCAATGCGTCATCGTGGGGCCGACCGGCCCGCCGATCTGGTTCGGGCGCGGGCAGGACGCGCAGGGCGCACTGCGCACCGTCTGGATGCCCGAGGACGCGATCATCGGATACCCCGACCATTACGTGCAGTCCCGCGACCAGCACCCGATGGAGTATCTGTCCGCGCGGCTGACCGACCGGGGCTGGAACATCGGCACCATCGGGGTCGAGATGGACAACTATTACTATTCGGCGCGGGCGCATGCCTGTCTGACCCGTGGCATGCCCGACGCCACGTTGAAGGATGCCGAGGGGCTGGTGAACTGGCAGCGCGCCGTCAAGACGGACAAAGAACTGGAATACATGCGCAAGGCCGCGCGCATCGTCGAACGCATGCACCGCCGCATCGCCGACAAGGTCGAGGTCGGCATGCGCAAATGCGACCTGGTGGCCGAGATCTATGACGCGGGCCTGCGCTATGACGAATGGTCGGGGCATGGCGGCGACTATCCGGCCATCGTGCCGCTGTTGCCATCGGGGCCGGATGCGGGTGCGCCGCACCTGACCTGGGACGACCAGCCGATGAAGCCGGACGAGGGCACGTTCTTTGAGATCGCCGGCTGTTACCAGCGATACCACGTGCCGCTGTCGCGCACGATTTTCCTGGGCACCCCCCCTGACGAGATGCTGGAGGCCGAAAAGGCCGTCCTGGAGGGCATGGACGAGGGGCTGGAGGCCGCCCGCGCCGGCAACACCTGCGAGGACGTGGCCAATGCGTTTTTCCGGGTGCTGGACCGCCACGGCATCGTCAAGGACAATCGTACCGGGTACCCGATCGGCCTGTCCTATCCGCCCGACTGGGGCGAGCGCACCATGTCGTTGCGCCGGGGCGACCAGACGGTGCTGCAACCGGGCATGACGTTCCATTTCATGACCGGGTTGTGGATGGACGACTGGGGATACGAGACGACGGAATCGATCATCATCACCGATGGAGCACCCGACCTGTTCTGTACCCTGCCGCGCCGGATGCTGGTGAAATCGTGACCGCGATCGTTCCCACCATCTCGCTGGACGCGCCCGGCAAGCATCACGGTTTCCTGCGGCTGCCCTACAGCCGCAATGACAGCGCGTGGGGCAGCGTGATGATCCCCATGACGGTCATTCGGGGTGGCGAAGGCCCCACCGCGTTGCTGACCGGGGGCAATCACGGCGACGAATACGAAGGCCCCTTGGCGCTGCAGCAGCTGGCATGGGAGCTGGAGCCCGCGCAGGTGATGGGCCGCGTCATCATCCTGCCCGCGATGAACGCGCCCGCGGTGGCGGCGGGCACGCGGGTCAGCCCCATCGACGGGGTGAACATGAACCGCGCCTTTCCGGGCCGCCCCGACGGCACGGTGACGCAAAAGATCGCCGATTACCTGGCCACCGTGCTGGTGCCCATGGCGGACGTCGTGCTGGATTACCATTCGGGCGGCAAGACGCTGGACTTTCTGCCCTATGCCGCGGCGCATTATCTGGACGATGCCGACCAGCAGGCGGCCTGCGTGGCCGCGATGCGGGCGTTCGGCGCGCCATGGTCGATGATGATGCGCGAGATCGACGCCGTCGGCATGTTCGACACCACGGTGGAACAGCAGGGCAAGGTGTTCGTCACCACCGAACTGGGCGGCGGTGGCACCGCCACGGCGGCCTCTGCGGCCATCGCGCTGCGGGGCGCGCGCAACGTGTTGCGCCATGCGGGCATCCTGTCCGGCCCGGTCGAGGGCGCCGGGACCAGCCGCATGCTGGACATGCCCGACGACGCCTGTTTCCATTTCGCGCCGCAGGGCGGGTTGCTGCACCCGCTGGTCGATCTGGGACAGGACGTGGCCGAGGGTCAGCCGCTGGCCTGTATCTGGCCGGTCGACCGCACCGGCATGGCGCCCGTGACGGTCTGCGCGAACCGCCCCGGCCTGTTGGCCGCGCGGCATTTCCCGGGGCTGGTGCAGACCGGGGACTGTCTGGCGGTGCTGGCGGTCCCCGAGACCTAGCGCAAGATCCCGTCAATCAGGTTGGCCAAGCCCTGCGGATCGGACTGAAAGGGCGAATGTCCCCAGGGCCGGTGGTGCAGGTGGTCGACCGGTGCGCGGTCCAGCATCGCGCGCTGCGCCGCAGGCGTGATCGCGCGGTCCTGATCGCACAGGACATAGTGGCGGGTCGTTCGTTTGCGCGGTCCGGGCAGCGGGTCGCGTAACGGGCCGACCGGCTGGGGCCGCAGACGGGACAGGTCGGCATCGGGACAGTCGTGATACAGCATCGCCCGGGCCGCGTCGGGCGGCAGGACCAACCGCCCCAGATTGTCGCGGGGCCAGCGTCGGGGCGGTGCGGGCACCAGCCGGTCCAGCGATGCGACGCTGTCGCCCGGCAATGGCAGATAGGAACACAGGTGGATCAGCACCCGCGGGGCCGGGTCCATCGCCTCGGCCAGCATGCCGCCCATAGAATGGCCAACCACGACGGGTGCCCAAGGCACAGCCGCGGCGCAATCGGCAAGGGTGTCGCCGGTACTGTCGGGACAGGAAACCCGCCAGCCCTGCGCGCGCAGCAGGGCCGCGGTCCGGTCCCAGCACCAGCCGCCGTGCCACGCCCCGTGGATCATCACGATATCGTTCATCCCCCGACCCTGACCCGCGCGGGCCTGCACGGCAAGTCCTTGACCGCGGGCGCCCGGGCGCGCCTGATGGCCGCAAAGGGGGACGGCAGATGATCGACAAGCTGGAGATGTTCCTGGCCGTGGCCAAGGAGGGTCATTTCGGACGTGCCGCAGCGACCATTGGCGTGACCCAGCCGACGCTATCCGCCGGGATCAAGCAGCTGGAGGAGAGCCTGGGCGTCTTGCTGATCTTTCGCGGGTCACGCTATGGCGGTCTGACGCCCGAGGGACAGCAGGCGCTGATCTGGGCGCGGCGCATCGTGGGCGACACCCGCCAGTTGCGCGACGAGATGCGGGCCGTCCGCCACGGCCTGTCGGGGCGGCTGCGCATTGCGGTCATTCCCACCGCGCTGACCTGGGCCGCCCGGATCAGCGCCCGGTTCGGGGCCGCGCATTCGAACGTGGGTTTCACCATCCTGTCGCGGACCTCGGCCGAGATCCTGCAGATGATCGACGATCTGGAGGTGGATGCGGGCATCTCGTATCTGGACAACGAACCGCTGGGCCGGGTCAGCAGCGTGCCGCTGTATGACGAACGCTATCTGCTGGTCGCGCATCAGGATCACCCGCTGGCGGCGCAGGCGCAGGTTGCATGGTCGGATCTGGACGGGCAGCGGCTGTGCCTGTTGTCCCAGGACATGCAGAACCGCCGCATCATCAATCGCACCCTGTCCGCCGCCGGGGTGGTGCCGCAGGCGACAGTGGAATCCAACTCGACCGTCGTGCTGGTGTCGCATGTGATGGCGGGGGGCTGGTTGACCATTCTGCCCGAAGACATCGCCGGTTTTCTGGCGCAGGGCAAACCGTTGCGGCTGATCGCGCTGGAGGGGGCGGCCCCGGGCCATGCCGTCGGCCTGATCGCCCCGTGGAGAGAGCCGCACACCCCTGTTCTGGATGCGCTGTTGACCGAGGCGCGGCGGATGGTTTGATAGAAATCTTCTATCGTTCAACGGAACTGCGATATTGATTTCAGATGATTGCGGCTGTCTGCTGAAGAGTGGATATCTGAAAGGCCAGCCATGCTGAACCAAGCGCCAGCCCCGACCGCGGATGAGATCACGCAGGTCATCGCCCCCCTGACCACGCTGGAGGGGCCATTGCTGCCCATGCTGCACGCGATTCAGGCGGAATGGGGGCATGTTCCGCAGGCTGCCGTGCCGGTTCTGGCCGACGTGCTGAACCTGGGGCGGGCCGAGGTTCATGGCGTCATCAGTTTCTACCACGATTTCCGCGATCACCCTGCCGGGAAACATGTCCTGAAAATCTGTCGGGCCGAGGCCTGTCAATCGGTCGGCGGCGCGGCCATGGCAGCGGGCGTGTTGGACCGGCTGGGCGTCGATTGGCATGGGACCACCCCCGACGGCGCGGTGACGGTGGAGCCGGTGTACTGTCTGGGCCTGTGCGCCTGCGGTCCGGCCGCCATGCTGGACGGACAACTGATGGGGCGGGTCGACGGCGATCGGTTGGTCAGCGCGCTGGAGGCGGCACGATGAGGATATTCGTTCCGCTGGACAGTGCCGCCAAGGCGCTGGGCGCCGATGCCGTCGACGATGCCCTGACGCAACAGATCGCCGCGCGCGGGCTGGACGCGCAGGTGGTGCGCAACGGATCGCGCGGCATGGTCTGGCTGGAACCGCTGGTCGAGATCGAGGCCGATGGCCAGCGTCTGGCATACGGTCCGGTGACGCCCGCCGATGTGGGCGCGCTGTTGGACGGCACGTTGCCGGGGCTGGGGCGGGTCGAGGACATTCCGTTCTTTGCCCGCCAGACGCGGCTGACCTTCGCGCGCTGCGGGCTGATCGACCCGCTGGATCTGGACGAATACGAACGCCATGGCGGTCTGGTTGGCTTGCGTCGTGCCATCGGCATGGACGGTGCCGCCATCGTGGCCGAGGTCACGGCCAGCGGGCTGCGCGGTCGCGGCGGGGCGGGCTTTCCGACCGGCATCAAATGGAAGACCGTGGCCGATGCCGTGGCAAATCAGAAATACATCGTCTGCAACGCCGATGAGGGCGACAGCGGCACATTCGCCGACCGGATGATCATGGAGGGCGATCCCTTTACCCTGATCGAGGGGATGGTGATCGCCGCGCTGGGGGTCGGGGCGACGCGCGGCTATGTCTATATGCGGTCGGAATATCCGGTGGCGATCGACGTGCTGGAACGCGCTGTCGTCATTGCGCGCCAGCGGGGCGTCCTGGGCGCGAATGTTCTGGGTTCGGGGCGGGCCTTTGAGTTGCAGGTTCGTGTGGGAGCAGGCGCCTATGTCTGCGGAGAGGAGACCAGCCTGCTGAACAGCCTGGAGGGCAAGCGCGGCACGGTGCGGGCGAAACCGCCGCTGCCCGCGCTGGAGGGGTTTCTGGGCAAGCCCACGGTGGTGAATAACGTGATCAGCCTAGCCACCGTGCCGGTGATCCTGGAACGCGGGGCCGCGTATTACGCCGATTTCGGGCTGGGCCGGTCGCGGGGGACGGTGACGTTGCAGATTGCCGGGAACGTCGCGCGTGGCGGGCTGTTCGAGACCGCGTTCGGGATGTCGCTGGGCGAGGTCGTGAACGACATCGGCGGCGGCACCGCGTCGGGGCGTCCGGTCAAGGCGGTGCAGGTGGGCGGACCGCTGGGTGCCTATATGCCCGTGTCGAAATTCGACACGCCGATGGGGTACGAGGATTTCGACGCCGCCGGGGGGCTGATCGGCCATGCCGGGTTGGTCGTGTTCGACGACAGCGCCGACATGATGCAGATGGCGCGGTTCGCGATGGAGTTCTGTGCGGTCGAAAGCTGTGGCAAATGCACGCCTTGTCGGATCGGCGCCGTGCGGGGGGTCGAGACCATCGACCGCATTGCCGCGGGCGACCCCGGTGCCACCGCCCTGCTGACCGATCTGTGCGAGACGATGAAGGATGGGTCGCTGTGTGCCCTGGGCGGGTTCACGCCCTATCCGGTCATGTCCGCACTGACGCAATTCCCCGACGATTTCGCCACCCACAAGGAGGCTGCGGAATGAAAGACTTCATCATCCCGGAATTCGCACCCGGCGACGACCGCGACATGGGTACGCCTGCGCGGAACGGCATGCCGGTGGCCCTGACCATCGACGGGTTCGCGGTGACGGTGCCCGAGGGGACGTCGGTCATGCGCGCCGCGATGATCGCGGGCATCGCCGTGCCCAAGCTGTGCGCCAGCGACAACCTGGAGGCCTTTGGGTCGTGTCGGTTGTGCGTCGTCGAGATCGAGGGGCGGCGCGGTACGCCCGCATCTTGTACGACCCCGGTGATCGAGGGGATGGTGGTTCACACCCAGTCGGCCAAAATCCGCAAGCTGCGCAAAGGGGTGATGGAGCTGTATATCAGCGATCACCCGCTGGACTGTCTGACCTGTTCGGCCAATGGCGATTGCGAACTGCAGGACACGGCGGGGCAGGTGGGTCTGCGCGACGTGCGCTATACGCCGGGCGACAACCATTTCGATCCGTCGGGGACGGGTGCGCGGTCGCAGGCCGAGGCAAAGCTGCGCGCGGGGCATGACAACCCGCAGTTCATCCCAAAGGACAACAGCAACCCCTATTTCACCTATGACCCCAGCAAGTGCATCGTCTGTTCGCGCTGTGTGCGTGCCTGTGACGAGGTGCAGGGGACATTTGCCCTGACCATCGAGGGGCGGGGTTTCGACAGCCGCGTCAGTGCCGGAACCAGCGCCGATGATTTCTTTTCCAGCGATTGCGTCAGCTGTGGTGCCTGCGTGCAGGCCTGCCCGACCGCGACCCTGCAGGAGAAGTCGGTGGCAGAGCTGGGCACGCCCACGCGGTCGGTCATCACCACCTGCGCCTATTGCGGCGTCGGCTGTAGTTTCAAGGCCGAGATGAACGGCGATCAGCTGGTGCGCATGGTCCCCTATAAGCATGGCAAGGCGAACCGCGGGCATAGCTGCGTCAAGGGGCGGTTCGCCTATGGCTATGCCGCGCATCAGGACCGCATCCTGAAGCCGATGATCCGCGAGCGGATCGAGGACCCGTGGCAGGAGGTCGAATGGGACGAGGCGCTGGCCTTTGCCGCCGACCGGATGCGCGGCATCCAGGAACGGCACGGGCGGCGGTCGGTGGGGGTCATCACGTCGTCGCGCTGCACCAATGAGGAAACCTATCTGGTCCAGAAGCTGACCCGTGCGGTGTTTTTGAACAACAACACCGACACCTGTGCACGGGTGTGCCATTCGCCCACGGGTTACGGGTTGGGCAAGACATTCGGCACGTCCGCAGGCACGCAGGATTTCGACAGCGTGGAACAGACCGACGTGGTGCTGATCATCGGGGCCAACCCGACGGACGGGCACCCCGTCTTTGCCAGCCGCCTGAAAAAGCGCCTGCGTCAGGGGGCCAAGCTGATCGTCGTCGACCCGCGCCGCACCGACATCGTGCGGTCCGCGCATGTCGAGGCGGCCCATCACCTGCCGCTGCGTCCGGGCACCAATGTCGCGGTGATCAGTGCCATGGCGCATGTGATCGTGACCGAGGGGCTGATGGACGAGGCCTATATCCGCGACCGCTGTGACTGGGACGAGTTCCAGCACTATGCCGAGTTCATCGCCGATCCCCGCCACGCCCCCGAGGCGACCGAGGCGCTGACTGGCGTTCCCGCCGCTGACCTGCGTGCCGCCGCAAGGTTGTTTGCGACGGGGGGCAATGGCGCGATCTACTACGGGCTGGGCGTGACGGAGCACAGTCAGGGGTCGACCACGGTCATGGCGATTGCCAACCTGGCGATGCTGACCGGCAATATCGGACGGCCCGGCGTGGGCGTGAACCCGCTGCGCGGTCAGAACAACGTGCAGGGCGCGTGTGACATGGGGTCGTTCCCGCACGAATTGCCCGGATACCGGCACGTCAAGATGCCCGACGTGCGCGCAGTCTTTGAGAACGCATGGGGGGTGCAGATCGACCCCGAGCCGGGCCTGCGCATTCCAAACATGCTGGATGCCGCGGTCGAGGGGACGTTCAAGGGCCTGTACTGTCAGGGAGAGGACATCCTGCAGTCGGACCCGGACACGCATCACGTGGCGGCGGGACTGGCGGCGATGGAATGTGTGATCGTCCATGACCTGTTCCTGAACGAGACGGCGAATTACGCGCATGTGTTCCTGCCGGGATCGTCGTTTCTGGAAAAGGACGGGACGTTCACCAACGCCGAACGCCGCATCAACCGCGTGCGCCGCGTCATGGCACCCCGCAACGGGTACGAGGACTGGGAGGTTACCCAGCTGTTGGCCAATGCGATGGGCGCAGGCTGGCATTACACCCACCCGTCCCAGATCATGGACGAGATCGCCGCGACCACGCCCAGTTTCGCCGGTGTCAGCTATGAACGGCTGGAGGAGTTGGGGTCCGTGCAATGGCCCTGCAACGAGGCCGCGCCGCTGGGCACGCCGCTGATGCATGTCGACGGGTTCCAATCGGGGCGCGGGCATTTCGTGATCACCGAATACATCCCGACCGACGAACGCACCGGGCCCCGGTTCCCGCTGTTGCTGACCACCGGGCGCATCCTGTCGCAATACAATGTGGGCGCGCAGACCCGGCGGACCGAGAACACCGCCTGGCACGGTCAGGACGTGCTGGAGGTCCATCCGCATGACGCCGAGACGCGCGGCATCAGTGACGGCGACTGGGTGCGGCTGGCCAGCCGGGCGGGGGAGACCACGCTGATGGTGACGCTGACCGAGCGTGTTGCACCAGGGGTGGTCTATACGACCTTCCACCATCCGGCGACGCAGGCTAACGTGGTGACGACCGATTTTTCGGACTGGGCGACGAATTGCCCGGAATACAAGGTCACCGCGGTGCAGGTCAGCCCCTCGAACGGTCCGTCGGACTGGCAGGAATGCTATCAGGCACAGGCCGAAAGGTCGCGGCGGATCCTGTCAGCCGCGGAGTGAACGATGAGCCTGCCCGACCCCACGACCCAGACCCCCGCCACCCATGTCCGCGCGACCAGTCGCGCGGAGGTGACCCGGACCCTGCCCGAGGAGGCGGCGGTGGCGATGGTCTATGGCGGATCGACGCAGGCCGTGATGATGGCAACGCCCGCGGATCTGGAGGATTTCGCCGTGGGCTTTTCCCTGACCGAGGGGATCGTGACCGATCCCGCCCAGATCGAGCGGCTGGAGGTTCTGGCCCACCCCAAGGGCGTCGAGGCGCAGATGTGGATCGCGGATGACCGCAGCGACGCCATGGCCGCGCGGCGTCGCTTTATGGCGGGACCCGTGGGTTGCGGGCTGTGCGGTATCGACAGCCTGGACGAGGCCGTGCGCGCGTTGCCGGACCTGTCGGGCGCTGGGCCGGTGCTGGACGCAGGCCAGATCGCGCGGGCGACCGACGATCTGCGCCGCTGGCAGCCGTTGCATGACCAGACGCGGGCGGTTCACGCGGCGGGCTTTCTGATCCCCGGTCAGGGGATCGTGCTGGCGCGCGAGGATGTGGGCCGCCACAACGCGCTGGACAAGCTGATCGGCGCGATGGCGCGGCAGGGTGTGGGTGCGGGGCAGGGGGCGTTCGTTCTGACCAGCCGCGTGTCGGTCGAGATGGTCCAGAAATGCGCGATTGCCGGGGGGGCGGTGCTGATCGCCGTATCCGCGCCCACCGCCCATGCGCTGCGTCTGGCGCAGGGGGCTGGCATCACGCTGGCGGCCTTTGCGCGCGGCGAGGGTTTCGATCTGTTTTCCCACCCCGAACGGCTGCGCGCCGAGGTGTCCGATGTCGCCTGACAAGATGGTTCTGATGGTCAACCAGATCGCCGGTTTCTTTGACACGCAGCCCGGTGGCGCGCCCGAGAAGATCGCCGCCCACCTGCGCGATTTCTGGGAGCCGCGGATGCGCGAACAGCTGATCGTGTTCGTGGGCAGCGGCGGGCAGGGGCTGAAACCGTCGGCCGAGGCAGCCGCCCGGTTGCTGTAGATGCAACCCTGTGGCGGGGTTGCGTGTTCGGTGGCCGACGCATGACGATCACGGCCGGGGGCAGTCCAGCGATGCAGCACAAGACCGACGGGTTCGACCTGGCCAGCGCCAAGGTCTGTGTGGTGATGAACCGCGGGTCGGGAAAAAAGAAGCACGCGGCCCTGCGCGAGGTTCTGAACCGGCGTCTGGCCCCGGCCTGCGGCAGCTTTGCGTTGCGCGAAAGCCGCAAGGGCAGCGACCTGCCCGCGATGGCGCGGGCGGTTGCGGCCGAGGGGTTCGATCTGGTCATCGCGGCCGGCGGCGACGGCACGCAATCGGCGGTCGCCGGGGCGCTGGCGGGCAGCGATGTGGCGATGGGCGTTTTGCCGGGCGGCACGTTCAACTATTTCGCGCGCGATCTGGGCGTGGGCGAAACCATCGATGATGCGCTGGATACGATCTTGGAGGCGCGGGTCGAGACGGTCGATGTGGGCGACGTGAATGATCTGATTTTCCTGAACAATGTCAGCCTTGGTGCCTATCCGCAGATCCTGAAGACGCGCGAAGGAATCTACCGGCGGTGGGGCCGGTCGCGGATGGCGGCCTATTGGTCGGTGATGGTCGCGCTGCGCCGCCTGCGCAGCCCGATGCAACTGGTCGCGCGGGTCGACGGACGCGAAAGCCGCTATACCAGCGCATTGGTGTTCGTGGCGCACAGCGCCTATCAGCTGAAGAGTTTCGGTCTGGAGGGCGCGGATGAGATCGAACGTGGCATGTTCGCGGTGCTGATCGCCAAGGCCAGGCGCCCCCTGCCGCTGATGCGGTCGGCCCTGCGCATGGCGATGGGCAAGAGCGCCAAGAACGATGATTTCGATCTGATCCTGACGGACGCGCTGACCATCGAGACGCCCGACCGTCGCCAGCTGGTCGCCCATGACGGTGAAAAGTCCACCCTGCAAAGCCCGTTCAGGTTCAAGGTCCGCCATGACGGCCTGCGCGTGCTGCTGCCCCGCGACGGGATCAGCAAGACCGAGCCGCTGAAGGCCTGACCCCCCGTGACGCGCATTCTGCACCTGACCGACCTGCATTTCGGATTTCACCGCGCCGCGCTGGAGGCGCCATTGTTGGCGCGGATCAGCGCGTTGCGGCCCGATCTGGTGGTGATCGGTGGCGACATCACGCATCGCGCGATGCCCACGCAGATGCGGCAGGCGCGCGCGTTTCTGGACCGGATCGAGGCGCCGCTGATCTGCATGCCGGGCAATCACGACGTTCCGGCGTGGAACTTGGTCGCGCGCATGTTTTGGCCGTTCGCAGGGTTCCGTGCGCATTTCGGGCCCGACCTGGCCCCGGTGGGCCGGGCGGGCGATGTCCGCGTCATGGCGCTGAACAGCACCGACCCCTATGCCTGGCAGCGCGGCAGGATCCGCGAGGGCGAAATTGGTCGCCTGATCGGCAATATCGACCCGATGGGGACGAACATCGTGGCGTTGCACCATCCGCTGCAACAGCTGCCGCGCGTGGACAAGGCCCCGGCCCGGCGCGCGTCCGAGGCGTTGTACCGGCTGGAGGCATCGGGCGTACAGGTGGTCCTGTCGGGGCACCTGCACCGGTGGGCGGTGGATGCGCTGTTGGAGACCGGGCGCCATCCGCGCGTGTTGCAGGTCCAGACCGGCACGGCGCTGTGCGCGCGCGTCACCGACGGGCAGAACGAGTTCGTGATGCTGGAGATAGACGGCGCCGACCTGCGGCTGGAACGGCATGTTGCGCCGATGGATCAGGACGGGTTCGGGCCACCCGAAATCGCGGGCTATAGCCGCGCGTCGGGCGTGTGGAGACGCGTTTAGGCGTTGAAATTGACGTTAAACACGCGTATTGGGACCGCAGTCACACGGGCGACATGGTCAGAACAGGCCGCATTCCAACGGGTCGGGCGTCACGCCGCGACCCTTTGGCGTTGCCCAAAGCGGCATCATAAAGACCGGCGGAGCCAACCGTCAGGCCGGAAAACAGACACAAAGGATAACTTACACGTATGTGCGCTAAAGCGACCATGGAGGAGTTCGAGGCCCTTCTGAATGAAAGCCTCGAGATTGACACCCCCGATGAGGGAAGCGTTGTCAAAGGCCGCGTCATTGCCATCGAGGCAGGACAGGCCATCATCGACGTCGGCTACAAGATGGAAGGCCGTGTCGATCTGAAAGAATTTGCCAATCCCGGCGAAGAGCCCAACATCAGCGTCGGTGACGAAGTCGAGGTCTATCTGGACCGCGTCGAGAACGCCCGCGGTGAAGCGTCGATCAGCCGCGAGAAGGCCCGCCGCGAGGAAGCCTGGGACCGTCTGGAGAAGGCCTACGAGAGCGAAGAGCGCGTCGAAGGCGCCATCTTTGGTCGCGTCAAGGGCGGCTTTACGGTCGATCTGGGTGGTGCTGTCGCCTTCCTGCCCGGTTCGCAGGTCGATGTGCGCCCCGTGCGCGATGCCGGGCCGCTGATGGGTCTGAAGCAGCCGTTCCAGATTCTGAAGATGGACCGTCGCCGCGGCAATATCGTCGTGTCGCGTCGCGCCATTCTGGAAGAGAGCCGCGCCGAACAGCGCGCCGAAGTCATTGCGAACCTGACCGAAGGTCAGTCGATCGATGGCGTGGTCAAGAACATCACCGAATACGGTGCGTTCGTTGATCTGGGCGGCGTCGACGGTCTGCTGCACGTCACCGACATGGCATGGCGCCGCGTCAACCACCCGTCCGAGATCCTGGCGATCGGTGAGACCGTCAAGGTCCAGGTCATCAAGATCAACAAGGACAGCCACCGCATCAGCCTGGGCATGAAGCAGCTGCAGGCCGATCCGTGGGATACCGTTGCGGACAAGTTCCCGATCGAGTCGGTCCATCAGGGTCGCGTCACCAACATCACCGACTATGGCGCATTCGTCGAGTTGGAGGCTGGTGTCGAAGGTCTGGTCCACGTCTCGGAGATGAGCTGGACCAAGAAGAACGTCCATCCGGGCAAGATCGTCTCGACCTCTCAGGAAGTCGAAGTGATGGTGCTGGAAATCGACGAAGCCAAGCGTCGCGTCTCGTTGGGTCTGAAGCAGACCATGCGCAACCCGTGGGAAGTGTTCGCCGAAACCCATCCGATGGGCACCGTCATCGAGGGCGAGGTCAAGAACATCACCGAGTTCGGTCTGTTCATCGGTCTGGACGGCGACATCGACGGCATGGTTCACCTGTCGGACATCAGCTGGGATGCCCGTGGTGAAGATGCGATCCAGGATTTCCGCAAGGGCGACGTCGTCAAGGCGGTCGTTCAGGACGTGGACGTCGAGAAAGAGCGCATCAGCCTGTCCATCAAGTCGTTGGAAAACGAGAACATGGCCGAGGCCGTTGATGGCGTGAAGCGTGGCACCATCGTCACCGCCGAAGTCACCGCGATCGAAGAGGGTGGCATCGAGGTCGAGTTCAACGGCGTCAAGTCGTTCATCCGCCGCAGCGATCTGGCCCGTGACCGCGCCGACCAGCGTCCCGAGCGTTTCAACGTCGGTGACAAGGTCGATGCCCGCGTGACCAACGTCGACACCAAGACCCGCCGCCTGGGTCTGTCGATCAAGGCACGCGAAATCGCCGAGGAAAAAGAAGCCATCGACACCTATGGCAGCTCGGATTCGGGCGCGTCGTTGGGCGACATTCTTGGTGCGGCACTGAACCGCAACAGCTGATCGGACCCGTCCGGTCGATCCTTGCCCGCCCCGGTTCGTCCGGGGCGGGCTTTTTCTTGCTCAGACCCCGGGGCTTGGGCGCCATCCCGCTTGCGCGATCGCGGCAAAGCTGGCAACGCTATGAAACCAGTGACTTCTATCGGGCGTTGAGGGAAGCATGAGGGCCGGTATTGCGCCGGTCACGCGTCTTGGCGTGCTGACTTTGACGGCAGGAAGACCCGTCCAATTGGGGAAATACATGATCCGGTCCGAACTGATCCAGAAGATCTCAGATGAGAACCCGCACCTGTTCCGACGCGACGTAGAGCGGATCGTGAACACGATATTCGAGGAGGTCATCGACGCGATGGCACGTGGAGACCGGGTCGAATTACGCGGGTTCGGCGCTTTTTCGGTGAAAAAGCGGGATTCCAGGACCGGACGCAATCCACGCACAGGCGAATCGGTCGAAGTTGACGAGAAACACGTCCCGTTCTTTAAGACCGGCAAGCTGCTGCGCGATCGCCTGAACGGCGACGCCTGAAGCGTCTGTTTCCGGGCATATCGCCCGTTCGCAATATCGAGGACTGTCAATGCGCTTCATCCGTCTGATCTTCATCGCTGCCCTGGCGCTTTTGCTGGTGGGCATTGCCTTGGCGAACCGTGAGATGGTCACGTTGTTCCTGTTCCCGGCCAATTTCGGGCAGTATCTGGGGGGGACATGGTCGTTGACCCTGCCGCTGTTCCTGGTGATTTTTGTGGCATTTGCATTGGGTATGTTGGCCGGCCTGGTCTGGGAGTGGCTGCGCGAGGCGCATATCCGCCGCGAGGCCCGTCAGCGCAATGCAGAGGTCGTGCGCCTGGAGGGTGAGGTTGACCATCTGCGTGATCGCCACGCAGCCCCGCGCGACGATGTTCTAGCGATCCTGGACGAGCCTGCCCGCACCAATCATGCGGGCCTGCCTGCGGGCCGCTGACCGATGGCGGACGTCAAGATTTGCGGCTTGTCCGACCCACGCCACGTCGCCGCGGCGGTGGATGCCGGAGCGCGGTTTTTGGGGTTTGTTTTCTATCCCAAGTCGCCCCGCGCGGTTACGGCCGACGAGGCTGCCCTGCTGTTTGCCGACGTTCCTGTTGGCGTTGCGCGGGTAGGATTGTTCGTAGACCCATCGGACGACCTGTTGAGTGATGTTCTGGCCGTCGCCGGGTTGGATATCATTCAGCTGCATGGTCACGAGACCGTGGAGCGGGTGGCAGAGGTCAAAACCTTGACTGGTCTGCCCGTCATGAAGGCTGTAGGCCTGTCCGGGCCAGCCGACCTGCCGCAGCTGATGGATTATAGTTTGGTGGCGGACATGCTGTTGGTGGACGCGAAACCTCCTGCGAATGCCGATTTGCCGGGAGGAAACGGGTTGGCATTTGACTGGCGTTTGCTGGTCGGGCGGCACTGGTTGCGCCCGTGGATGCTGGCAGGCGGGCTTACTCCGGCAAACGTTGCCGAGGCGGTGCGTCTGACGGGTGCGGCGGTCGTTGACGTCAGTTCGGGCGTGGAAAGTGCCCCGGGCGTCAAGGACGTTGCGCTGATCCGGGCGTTCGTAGAGGCAGCCCGGGAGTGATTCACGGCGGTGTTGCGCAGCGTTCGCCCGTGGTGTTGCGTGGATTAAGGTGTTGATATTAATGCGTATTACGTTAGAATTTGCACGCATAGGTTTAGTCGTTGACTTTACGAACGCTCTAAAGTAGAACTTGTACATGCTGGAAGAGGTGGGCAAGCGGCCGGGGGAAACCCTTGGGCCGCTTTTTTCGTCTCTTGGCTCGTGCGGACAGGAACACGAGGCGGGGCAAAGTGCATGAACGATATGGAATGGGGCGGGGTCGGTAACACCGACGGACCTTTCGTGACCGGAACCCATCCTGAAAAGGTGGGATTCACGATGCCCGAAATCGCCGAGGGTGAGGATGAGATTGACGTCCTGCGCTGGCTGTTCTGGGATTACGTCAAGGATCTGCGGGGGCACCAAGCCGAGCTTGAGGCGCTCAAGTCCGGGGAACTTGACCCGGCCAAGCTGAAAAAGGCCATGGAGACGGCAAAGACGGTCCGCGAGGCCGTCCAGCTGCTGATGGCGGAAAGGATCAAGGTTGACAAACTTCGCAAGGACATCGCGGGCGGCGTCGGAGGGGGAAGCCTTGACCTCGGCGCCGCACGAGACGAGATCGGGCGCCGCCTGGCTTGCCTCCGCCGGGCCGGAGGAGGTTGAGGAATTTCTGGGCGGGCTGTCGCAG
Source organism: Paracoccus sp. Ld10 (assembly GCF_045064235.1). NCBI lineage: Bacteria > Pseudomonadati > Pseudomonadota > Alphaproteobacteria > Rhodobacterales > Paracoccaceae > Paracoccus > Paracoccus sp. Ld10. The sequence continues at coordinate 276,757 of NZ_JBISHD010000031.1, forward strand.
AACGCGTTGATGAGCCTGCCCTGGCTGTTCGAGTTCTGGGCTTTGCCGCACCAGTTGCCCCCCGAGGGCGATTGGAAAAGCTGGGTGATCATGGGCGGACGCGGCGCGGGCAAGACCCGCGCCGGGTCGGAATGGGTTCGCGGCCTGGTCGAGGGGCCCACGGCTGCCGCACCCGGAAAGTGCCATCGCGTGGCGCTGGTCGGAGAGACATTCGATCAGGTGCGCGAGGTTATGGTGTTCGGTGAAAGCGGCATTCTGGCCTGTTCGCCGCCCGACCGACGGCCCATCTGGGAGGCCGGGCGCAAACGTCTGGTCTGGGCCAACGGCGCCACGGCCACCGTTTATAGCGCGCATGAGCCGGAGGCTTTGCGCGGTCCGCAGTTCGATGCGGCCTGGGTGGACGAGTTGGCCAAGTGGAAAAAGGCCGAGGATGTCTGGGACATGTTGCAGTTTGCGCTGCGGCTTGGAGAGCATCCCCAGCAGGTCGTTACGACCACGCCGCGCAATGTCGGCGTGCTGAAGCGCATTTTGGGCAACGCCAGCACGGTCGTGACCCATGCGCCGACGGATGCGAACCGGGCCTATCTGGCCGAGAGTTTCCTGGCCGAGGTGCAGACCCGCTATGGCGGCACCCGGTTGGGGCGGCAGGAGCTGGACGGCGTGCTGCTGGACGATGTCGAGGGGGCGTTGTGGACGACCGCGATGCTGGAAGGCGCGCGGGTGGCCGCGGTCCCCAAGCTGGACCGGATCGTCGTTGCGGTCGATCCATCGGTGACCGGTGGGCGGGCCAGCGACGAATGCGGCATCGTGGTCGCAGGTGTCGTCACGCAGGGTGAGCCAAAGGATTGGCGCGCCTATGTGCTGGAGGATGCCAGCGTCCGGGGCGGGCCCACCGATTGGGCGCGCGCCGCGATCGCCGCGATGGATCGCCATGGTGCCGAGAAATTGGTGGCCGAGGTGAACCAGGGCGGCGATCTGGTCGAGAGCGTGGTGCGCCAGATCGATCCGTTGGTGCCGTTCAAGGCGCTGAGGGCGTCGCGCGGCAAGGGTCTGCGGGCCGAGCCCGTCGCCGCGCTGTATGAACAGGGGCGCGTCAAGCATCTGAAGGGTGCGTTGGGCACCCTGGAGGACCAGCTGTGCCAGATGACGGTACGCGGGTTCGAGGGGCGTGGCAGTCCCGACAGGCTGGACGCGCTGGTCTGGGCGATCCACGAGCTGATGATCGAACCCGCAACCGGGTGGCGCAGGCCGCAGATGCGGCGATTGTAACCGGGTCCGAGAGTTCGGACCGACAAAGGGCCGTCCCGATGGGGCGGTCCTTTTGCATGGCTGAGGCATGGAGGCGAGCATGGCGTTTCGATTGTTTTCGCGGGAGGAGAAATCATCCCCCGCGCCAGAGAGGAAGGCCAGTGCCACGGGCCGGGTCGTGGCATTCGCCAGCGGCTCGGGACGCGCCGTCTGGTCGGCCAGAGATACGGGCACGCTGACGCGGAGCGGGTTCATGGGGAACCCGGTCGGTTTCCGCAGCGTGCGTCTGATCGCCGAGGCCGCAGCGGCGGTGCCGATGATCTGCGCGGATCGCGAGCATCGTTATGAGGTGCATCCGGTGCTGGACCTGCTGCGCCGGCCCAATCCGGGTCAGGGCCGGGCGGAGCTGTTCGAGGCGCTGTTCGGGCAGATTCTGTTGTCCGGCAACGGCTATCTGGAGGCGGTGGGTGGTGACGACACCGGCATTCCGGAGGAGTTGCACGTCCTGCGGTCGGATCGCATGAGCGTGGTGCCCGGGGCGGACGGCTGGCCCGTCGCCTATGAGTACGCCGTAGGGGGGCGCAAGCACCGGTTCGACATGACCGGCAGCCCCGATCCGATCTGCCACGTCAAGGCGTTCCACCCCCAGGACGACCATTACGGCCTGTCACCGATGCAGGCCGCCGCCGTCGCGCTGGACGTACACAACAGCGCCAGCGCCTGGTCCAAGGCGCTGCTGGACAACGCGGCGCGGCCCAGTGGTGCGATCATCTACAAGGGTGTCGACGGGCAGGGGGTGCTGAGCCCTGAGCAATACGACCGCCTGGTGGGCGAGATCGAGATGAACCATCAGGGCGCACGCAACGCGGGCCGTCCGATGCTGCTGGAGGGGGGGCTGGATTGGCGTCCCATGGGTTTCAGCCCGTCCGACATGGAGTTTCACGAGACCAAGCTGTCGGCGGCGCGGGAGATCGCGCTGGCATTCGGCGTGCCGCCCATGCTGTTGGGCATACCCGGCGACGCAACGTACGCGAACTATGCCGAGGCGCATCGGGCGTTCTATCGCCTGACGGTTCTGCCGCTGGTCAGCCGGGTGTCGGCATCGGTCGCATGGTGGCTGTCCGAGCATCTGGGTGCCGAGATCGAGCTGCGGCCCGATCTGGACCAGATCCCCGCCCTGGCGGACGAGCGCAACCAGCAATGGGCCCGCATCAGCGGCGCAAGCTTTCTGACGGATGCGGAAAAGCGCGCGCTGTTGGGATTGCCGCCCGTGGACGGGGCGTGAGGCATGGAGGGGTCGCGTTTCGTCAAGGACGGGCTGTGGCACGACACGCGTCTTGAGGCGCAGGAGCGGATCATGGCGCTGCAATTCGGTCAGGTCGAAAGGCGCCTGGAGCGGATCGAGGCGATGATCGAGGGACTGGAGCGGCGCCTGTGGATGACGGTCTATGGCGTGGTCGCCGTGATCCTGACGCAGGCCATCCAGGGAATTCTAGAATATGCGCCGAAAGGAGGCTGAAGGATGGTTCCGGGTCTGGAGATGAAATTCGCGGGCGGTCCGCCCGTGCTGACCGACGGTCAGGTGATCGAGGGCTATGCCAGCCTGTTCGGGCTGACCGACCAGGGGGGCGACGCGGTCCTGCCGGGGGCGTTTGCCGCGTCCCTGGGGCGGATCGCGGCCCGCGGCGACAAGGTGCGGATGCTGTGGCAGCACGACCCGACCCGACCCATCGGGGTCTGGGACGAGGTGCGTGAGGACGGCAAGGGCCTTTGGGTCAAGGGCCGTCTGCTGCCCGACGTGGCGCAGGCCCGCGAGGCGGCGGCGCTGATCCAGGCCGGTGCGATCGACGGGCTGTCCATCGGCTATCGCACCCTGCGGGCCGAACGCGACAAGGCCGGGCGGCGCGTGCTGGCCGAGGTCGAGCTGTGGGAGGTGTCGTTGGTGACGTTTCCGATGCTGGCAGAGGCCAAGGTGGACCGCAAGGACACGGATGCGCTGCACGAGGTCGCAGCCCTGTTCGTCCAGGCGGCCGAGGCGCTGCGGCGCGCATGAGATTTCGGACCGGGTGCGCCCGGTCCGCAACCAGGTTCGGACCAGCCCCGCGCGGGCGGTCCGACGACAGGGGCGCGGCCCCGATCACCGTGACGAGGAGAAGACCATGACCGAGGTGAAGGCCGCGGGCGGCGGCGACATGCCGACCGACCTGAAGGGGGCCATGATGGGGTTCGTCAGCGAACTCAAAGGCTTTCGTGAAAATATTCAAACCAAGCTCAATGCACAGGAACAGCGTATGACCATGATCGACCGCAAGACCGCCCTGCGGGGCCGCGCGCCCCTGTCCGCCACCGCAGAGGTCGAGGTGCCCCACCAGAAGGCGTTCAACGCCTATCTGCGCAGCGGCGACGATGACGGCCTGCGCGGCCTGGCCATCGAGGAAAAGGCGTTGTCGGTTGCCAGCGACGGCGGCTTTCTGGCCGCGCCCAAGGTCGCCGAGACGGTGCAGAACACGCTGCATTCCACCACGTCGCTGCGCCGTCTGGCCAATGTCGTGACCATCGAGGGCAGCGTCTATGAGGCTCTGGTCGAGCGTGGCGACATGGGCGCGGGTTGGGCAACCGAGGCGGCCACGGTCGACAGCGCCAATTCGACCCTGGACCGCATTGCGATCCCGGTGCACGAGCTGGCCGCGATGCCCCGTGCCAGCCAGCGCCTGCTGGACGACGCGGCATTTGACGTCGAGGGCTGGCTGGCCGAGCGGATTGCCGAAAAGTTCGCACGTTCGGAGGCCAACGCGTTCCTGCGCGGCGACGGCGTCGACAAGCCGCGCGGCGTGCTGACCTATCCGACCGCACCCGTCGCGACCGCAACCACGGCCCAGGTCGGTTTTGTCACCAGCGGCGCGGCCGGCGATTTTGCGGTAACCTCGCCGATGGATTGCCTGATCGACCTGATCTATGCGTTGGGTGCACAGTACCGGGCAAATGCCACGTTCCTGATGAACTCCAAGACCGCGGCGCGGGTGCGCAAGATGAAGGATGCCGACGGCCGGTTCCTGTGGACCGATGCGCTGAGCGTGGGTCAGGTGCCCCAGCTGCTGGGTTATCCGGTGATGATCAGCGAGGACATGCCGGACTTGGCAACCAGTTCGTTCTCGGTCGCATTCGGCGATTTCCGCGCCGCCTATACGATCGTCGAGCGTCCCGACCTGCGCGTGCTGCGTGACCCGTTCAGCGCCAAGCCGCACGTCCTGTTCTATGCCACCAAGCGCGTCGGCGGCGGAATCACCGATTTCCGCGCCGTCAAGCTGCTGCGCTTCGTCTGATCCCTACGGGGATCAAACGAGGGTGGGGCGCGCCTGATGCCGGGCATTCCGGTTTAGCAACTGTCCGCGCGCGCTGATGGCTGGCGTGCGGCGCGCCTCGTTTCCCTTTGCCTGCGATACAGCCGGTGCCCCGTTCGGGGGCCCTGGCATTGGTGGAACATGCGGACGGCACGACGGGAGGTTCGCAACATGATGCTGATAGAGGAAACGGCGCCCGCGGCGGAGGCGCTGCCGGTGGCCGCCCTGCGCGCGCATTTGCGTCTGGCCCAAGGGTTCGAAGGGCCTGATGACGACGCCGAGACGGCGGCTCTGACGGGCTTCCTGCGTGCCGCGATCGCTACGATCGAGGGGCGCACCGGCAAGGTGCTGCTGAAACGGCGGTTCCGGATGCAACTGGATGACTGGCGCGACCGGCTTGGCCAATCGCTACCCCTGGCGCCGGTGCATTCGGTTGAACAGATACAGATCGACGATGGAGACGGAACACTGACCCTGTTGCCCCACGAGGGCTGGAGGCTGGTGCCCGACGGGCAGCGGCCTGCGATCCTGCCTACCGGGGTCGTGCTGCCGTCGATCCCGCGTCGCGGGTCGGTCACCGTGACGTTCCTGGCGGGATTTGGTGATGCCTGGTCCGAGGTGCCTGCTGATCTGGCGCAGGCGGTCATCCTGTTGGCGGCACGCTATTATGACGACCGAAGCCAGGACGGGCTGCGTCACGCGCTGCCTTTCGGCGTCAGTGCGCTGATCGAAAGATGGCGTGCGGTCCGCACCCTGGCCGGGCGCGGCAACCGGGAGTGGCGCTGATGGCCGCCCCCGACCTGGCGACCCGGCTGGCACTGGAGACGTCCGATCGCATTGCGGACGGTCTTGGCGGGTATGAGACGCGATGGCGACAGCTGGGCTGGCTCTGGGCTCAGATGGAGGCGCGGTCTGGACGCGAACAAGGGACCGGCGCCGGGATGATCAGCGTCGTCCAATGGCGCATCACGTTGCGCGGCGCACCGGTGGGCAATGCCCGCCGACCGCGGCCAGGACAGCGGCTGCGCCAAGGCTCCCGGCTGTTTCTGATCGAGGCGGTCGCGGAAAGCGATCCGTCTGGCCGATATCTGGATTGCTATGCGCGCGAGGAGGATCTGACATGAGCTATGGGGCAGGTGTCGCCTTGCAGGCGGCCGTCTATCAGCAGTTGCGCACGGACGAGGCGCTGGCGGACCTGGTGGGCGACGCGATTTTCGACGCGATGCCCGTGACGGCGCCAAGCGGAATCTATGTCTCGCTTGGTCCCGAAGAGGTGCGCGACGCCAGCGATTCAACTGCTCGCGGGTCGCGGCATGATTTCGTGATTTCGGTCATGGCGGGCAGCGACAGCGGCGCGGGCTTTGGTGCGGTCAAGGCGGCGGCCGTCGCGGTCGCCGATGCGCTGGAGGCGGGCGGAATGGTGCTGTCGCGCGGCCAGCTGGCGGGGTTGTGGTTCCTGCGCGCAACCGCGCGCCGGGTGAAAAGTGGCGCAGCACGTCAGGTCGACCTGACGTTTCGCGCGCGCATCGATCTGAATTGAGGAGATGAGACAATGGCTGTGCAAAGCGGACGTGATTTGCTGATCAAGATGGACATGTCGGGCAACGGCACGTTCGAGACCGTGGCAGGCCTGCGTGCAACGCGCCTGTCATTCAACGCCGACACCGTTGATGTGACCAGCATGGACAGCACCGGCGGCTGGCGCGAACTGCTGGGTGGGGCTGGCGTTCGCAGCGCGTCGATCGCGGGGTCGGGCGTGTTCCGTGACGAGGCCACGGACGGGCGCGCGCGCCAGGCGTTCTTTGACAGCGAGATCCCGCTGTTTCAGGTCATCATCCCGGATTTCGGGACCGTCGAGGGGCGGTTCCAGATCACCGGCCTGGAATATGCGGGCAGCCACGACGGAGAGGCGACCTATGAGATGTCGCTGGCCTCGGCCGGGGCACTGACGTTCATGGCGCTGTGATGGCCAACCCCATGCGCGGCGAGGTGTCGCTGATGCTGGACGGTCAGCCGCATGTTGCGCGGCTGACCCTGGGCGCCCTGGCTGAACTGGAAGCGCATCTGGAGGTAGATGGGCTGACCGGGCTGGTCGCGCGTCTGGACGCCGGGCGCCTTTCCAGCCGCGAGATCTTGGCGGTTCTGGTGGCCGGGCTGCGCGGAGGCGGCTGGAGGGGGCAGGCTGGCGATCTGATTGCGGTGCAGATCGACGGTGGCCCGCTGGAGGCCGCCCGCATCGCGGCGCGCCTGCTGGTGCTTGCCTTTCGGGCGCCTGCATGACCGGGCGCGGGGGGGGACTGGACTGGGCCGGGCTGATGCGGGCAGGTCTGCAGGGCCTGCGGCTGCATCCCGACCAGTTCTGGACGCTGACCCCGGCAGAGCTGGGGCTGATGCTGGGTATGGGGCCGACGGCCCCCCGCATGACGCGTGACCGGCTGGCCGACCTTGCGGCCCGATATCCCGATGCGCCCGCACCCGCGGGCGCGGACTTGGCTGAAACGACGGGGAACCATCAAGATGACGACACGTGAGGGAACCGGCGCTGCGCTGGACCAACTGGATGAGGACCTGGGTCGCAATTCCCGCATGACGCAGGAGTTCCAGGCCGAACTGGGACGGCTGCGCCAGTCGATGCTGTTCACCTCGCGCGAGGTCGGCACCCTGTCTTCGGGACTGGAACGCGGTTTGGGGCAGGCCATCGACGGACTGGTCCTGGACGGCGGCAAGCTGTCTGATGCGCTGAAGTCGATCGGGCAGTCGCTGGCGGATACGGTTTACGGCATCGCGATGAAGCCGGTCGAGAACGCATTGGCGGGCTCCATTGCCGGAGGCATCGGCGGGATGCTGGGTGGGGTGATGCCCTTTGCCAAGGGCGGCGCGTTCGCGAACGGCCGCACGATGGCCGGCGACGTAGTGTCCGAACCGACCGCATTTCCGATGCGTGGCGGACAGGGTCTGATGGGCGAGGCGGGACCGGAGGCGATCATGCCGCTGCGGCGCGGCCCGGACGGCAAGCTGGGCGTCGCATCTGCCGGTGGCGGGGGGGCGGTCAACGTGACGTTCAATATCCAGACCCCCGACGTGACAGGGTTCCAGCGCAGCCAGTCGCAGATCGCGGCGCAGATGTCGCGCGTGCTGGCACGTGGCGACCGCAACAGTTGAGAGGAAGCGACAGATGGCCTTTCACGAGGTGAGATTTCCGACGAACCTGTCCTTTGGCGCCATCGGCGGGCCCGAGCGGCGCACCGAGATCGTGTCCCTGGCCAGCGGGTTCGAAGAGCGAAACACGCCATGGGCCCATGCCCTGCGCCGATTTGATGCGGGAATGGGGCTGCGGTCGCTGGATGACCTGTCCGACGTCATCGCATTTTACGAGGCGCGGGCAGGTCAGCTGCACGGCTTTCGCTGGAAGGACTGGTCCGACTACAAAAGCTGCCTTCCGTCCGCAGCTCCGGCGTTCGGCGATCAGGTTATCGCCGCGGGTGACGGCCGGACACGCGTGTTTGCGTTGTCGAAAGCCTATCGTTCCGGGGCGACCGTTTATCGCCGTCCTGTAATCAAGCCGGTCCAAGGATCTGTTCGCGCGGGGATTGGGGGTGCCGAGGTCTTTTTGGGCATCAACTATGCCGTTGATCACGCTAACGGTACCATCGTTTTTGATGAAGCACCGGAGACCGGCGCAGATATTTCTGCCGGGTTCGAATTCGACGTCCCGGTTCGGTTCGACACGGACCGCATCGCGGTGTCCGTTGCGTCGTTCCAGGCGGGTCAGGTGCCAGACATTCCGGTGGTTGAGGTGCGGGTATGACGACGACGACGCTTGCCCGTGCCTGGTCGTTGCGCCGCGCCGATGGGCTGACGCTTGGCTTTACCGATCACGACCAACGGCTGATCTTTGGCGGGGTGACCTTCAGGCCCGATCGCGGCCTGACAGCACGTGCGCTGGTGCAGGGCACCGGCCTGTCGGTCGACAACTCCGAAGCGGTTGGTGCCCTCAACGACGACGCGATCACCGAACGCGACCTGATGGCGGGTCGTTGGGATCAGGCGGAACTGCGTATGTGGGAGGTCGACTGGTCCGAGGTCGCCAGCCGCAGATTGGTGTTCCGCGGGTCGTTGGGCGAGGTGTCGCGCGCAAACTGTGCCTTTCGGACAGAGCTTCGCGGCCTGTCCGAGGCGTTGAATGCGCCACAGGGGCGTGTCTATCACCCTCGGTGCAGTGCGCGTGTTGGTGACGGTGCCTGCCAGGTCGACCTGCTGACGGAAACCCTGAGCGTGGTTCGTCCGGTGCAGGCAATGGATGACGGGCGCGTGTTCACCTTTACAGCGTTTCCAGCGTTCGATGCGGCGTGGTTCGATCATGGCCGCCTGGAGGTTCTGTCAGGGACCGCGCAGGGTCTGCACGGCGCAATCAAGAACGATACCGCGCGACCCGGCGGGCAACGGATCATCGAATTATGGTCCGCCCTGGGCATCCTGCCCACGACCGGCGATCAAGTTCGGCTGACTGCGGGCTGCGACAAGGCGGCGGACACCTGTCGATTGAAGTTCGGAAATCACCTAAATTTTCGTGGATTTCCACATCTGCCGTCCGAGGACTGGCTGATGGCCCCACAGGCCGGGCGTCGGAATGGATAGCGCGGTTGTCGACGCGGCCCGGCTGTGGCTTGGCACGCCCTATGTCCATCAGGCCAGCGTGCGGGGCTGCGGTGCCGATTGCCTGGGGCTGATCCGGGGGGTGTGGCGGGACCTGCGCGGCGCCGAGCCGGAGGTGCCCCCCGCCTATACCGCGGATTGGGCTGAATGCGGCAGCACCGAGGTGCTGCTGTCCGCGGCAATGCGCCATTTGTGCCCGGTCGGTGATGCCGACTGGCTGCCGGGGCAGGTGTTGCTGTTTCGGATGCGTCAGGGCGCAATCGCCAAGCATCTGGGTATCCTGTCAGCCGCCGGCGATGCCCCCCGTTTCGTGCATGCCTATACCGGCCACGGTGTCATCGACAGTCCGCTGACCCCGCCGTGGCAATCCAGGATCGTGGCGCGGTTCCGCTTTCCCTGACCAATTCGAACGAAGGAGGCCCTTATGGCCACGATTGTCCTGTCTGCCGTGGGTGCATCGCTTGGCGGAGGTTTCGGAGGGGCGGTCCTCGGGTTGTCGGGTGCCGTCCTGGGCCGCGCGGCGGGTGCCGTCGTGGGTCGCGCCATCGACCAGCGTCTGCTGGGTGGAGGCGCGAAGGCTGTCGAGACGGGCCGCATCGACCGCCTGCGCATCCAGACCGCCGGGGAGGGCATGGCCATCCCTCGGATTTGGGGCCAGATGCGCGTGCCGGGGCACGTGATCTGGGCATCTGACCTTGAGGAGGTCGTGCGATCCGAAAACGCGGGTGGGGGCAAGGGCGCGCCCAGCACGCAAGTGACGCAGATCAGCTATCGCCTGTCCGTGGCCATTGCGCTGGCCGAAGGTCCGATCCTGTCGGTGGGGCGGGTCTGGGCCGATGGCGAGGAGATCGCGCAGGCCGATCTGAACATGCGCATCTATCGCGGCGGCGAGGCGCAGATGCCCGACCCCGTCATCGCGGCCATCGAGGGCGATGCGGCGCCTGCCTATCGCGGAACGGCCTATGTCGTGTTGGAAGCCCTGAGCCTTGAGCGGTGGGGCAACCGCATGCCGCAGTTGAGCTTTGAGGTGACCTGCCCGGCGCGGGACGGAAGTGGTCTGTCGCGCGACGTGCGCGCCGTTGCCCTGATCCCGGGCACTGGAGAATATTCGCTGGCCACCACGCCTGTCACCGAAAGCGGCGACCTGGGTGAGAGCCGTAGCTTCAATACAAACACGCCGATGGGTGGGACCGACTTTAGCGCATCTTTGGACGTGCTGGGGCGTGAACTGCCGAACGTCGGGTCGGTGTCGCTGGTCGTGTCATGGTTTGGCAGCGATTTGCGAATCGGCCAGTGCCGCGTCGAACCCAAGGTGGAATATCGTGAGGTCGACGGCGCGGAAATGCCTTGGCGCGCTGGTGGAATTTCGCGTGCCGAAGCCGGCGAAGTGTCGCGCAAGGATGGCCGTCCGATTTACGGCGGCACACCGTCCGACAGGTCGGTGATCGAGGGATTGCGGGCATTGTCTGCGTCCGGTCGCAAGGCGATCTTCTATCCCTTCATCTTGATGGAGCAATTGGGCGGGAACGGGTTGGTCGACCCCTATGGTGCGACCGAACAGCCCGTCATGCCTTGGCGTGGCCGCATCACGACCAATATCGCACCCGGCAGGCCCGGCACGACCGACGGTACGGCAGCCGCGGTCGATGAGGTCGAGGCATTCTTTGGATCGGCCGCGCCTAGTGATTTCGCGCGAAGTGGAGAGACAGTTACGTATTCGGGACCGGCAGAATGGTCCTATCGTCGGTTCATCCTGCACTATGCGCATGTCTGCGCGGCTGCCGGCGGAATCGATGCGTTTCTGATCGGGTCGGAAATGGTCGCAATGACCCAGATCCGTGGTCCGGCAAACAGCTATCCAGCTGTCGCGGCATTGCGCAGGCTGGCCGCGGATGTCCGCGCCATTCTGGGGCCGGGTGTCAAGATCGGGTATGCCAGCGACTGGTCCGAGTATTTCGGCCACCACCCCGGAAACGGCGCTCTGTTCTTCCATCTCGACCCGCTGTGGGCAGACCCGAACATCGATTTCATTGGTATCGACAACTATATGCCGCTGTCGGACTGGCGCGATGGCGACGACCATCTGGACGCCGCATGGGGGCGGATCGACAACATCGCCTATCTTTGCGCGAATGTTGCCGGGGGCGAGGGCTATGACTGGTTCTATGCCAGCGACGCCGATCGTCTGGCACAGACGCGGACGCCCATCACCGACGGTGCGTATGACGAGGCGTGGGTCTGGCGGTACAAGGATCTGACAAGCTGGTGGCAGAATCTGCACTTTGATCGTCCCGGTGGCGTCCGACAGGCCGAAGCGACGGCATGGGTGCCTGGGTCCAAGCCGATCTGGTTTACCGAATTCGGGTGTGCTGCGTTGGACAAGGCCACGAACCAGCCGAACAAGTTTCTGGACGCGATGTCGTCAGAAAGCATGCTGCCGCATTTTTCGAACGGTACACGCAACGACGCGATCCAGGCAGCCTATGTCGAGGCGATCATGGGGCATTGGCGTGATCCTGCGAACAATCCGGTCAATGCAGACGGCATGCGGATGTTGGATGTCGACCGTGCGCATGTGTGGTGCTGGGACGCACGTCCTTATCCCGCCTTTCCAGGGCGGGGCGACCTGTGGTCGGACGGTCCGGCATGGGATCGGGGCCACTGGCTGAATGGCCGCGCCGGCGCGGTCACGCTGCGCGCTGTGGTGGGCGATATCTGCCGCGACGCCGGAGTGACGGCGATCGATGTGTCGACGATATCTGGAGTGGTGCGCGGATACGCGCTGCAGGGGTCCGAGTCTGGGCGCGCTGCCTTGCAACCCCTGATGCTGGCGCACGGGTTCGACGCTGTTGAACGTGACGGGGTGTTGAAGTTCATCGCCCGTGACGGGTTGGCGCGGATGGTGATCGGGCCTGATGATCTGGCGATCGCGGGTGATGTGACCGGGTTCGAGACAGTTCGACAGATGGAATCCGCGAATATTGGTCAGTTGCGGCTGAGCCATGTCGCTGCGGGCGGTGATTACGGCGTGGCCACGGCCGAGGCCAGCCTGACGGACATCGATCGTCGTGCTGTGTCGGAAAGCGAATTGGCCATGGTGCTTACACGTCCCGAAGGGCGGCTCATCACCGACCGGTGGATTGCAGAGGCCGAGGTTGCGCGTGACACTGCACGGTTCGCGTTGCCGCCGTCCCGTGCGGATCTTGGGCCTGGCGATGTCGTTCTTACGCAAATGCCGGGGCAGGAAAACCGCCGCTGGAGGATTGACCGCGTCGAACGGTCAGGTGCGATCACAGTTGATGCCGTAAGGGTCGATCCGGGTCTGTACACGCCGCGCCTTGCACATCAGGATCAGGGCGGGATTGGGCTGTATCTGCCGCCGATGCCCGTATTCCCCGTATTCATGGATCTGCCGCTGCTGCGCGGGGACGAGGTTCCTTATGCGCCGACGCTGGCGGTTGCAGCTCATCCGTGGCCCGGATCGGTCGCGGTTTATGGCTCGGCCGAGGCCGAGGGCGGGTTCGATCTGAACCTGATGCTTCAGCGCCGTGCCCTGATCGGGCGGACGTTGACGCCCCTGGGACGTGCAAGCCCTGGCGTGATCGATCGGGGCGACCCGTTGCAAGTGCGGATCATCCGCGACCCGTTGCGGTCGGTTACCGAACGGGCGTTGTTGTCGGGTGGCAACGCGATGGCGATCGGCGATGGCAGTATCGACCGATGGGAGATCATCCAGTTCGCTGACGCTGAACTGGTAGGACCAGATATCTGGCAGATAAGCCGGAGGTTGCGCGGACAGGCTGGTACCGATGCGGTCATGCCGGATGTGTGGCCCAGTGGAAGTCTGATCGTGCTGCTGGATGGCGGTCCTCGTCAGCTTGATCTGGCACCGTCGACCCGTGGGCAGGAGCGATTCTGGCGGATTGGTCCTGCCCTTCGGGCGCCCGACGACGCAAGTTATCGCAGTCGCACGACAGTCGCACCCGGGATCGGGTTGCGGCCCTATGCCCCGTGCCATCTTCGGGTTCAGGGCGATGAGGTCACCTGGATCCGCCGCAGCCGGCTCGACGGCGATGGCTGGGATGGTGCCGACATCCCGTTGGGCGAAGATTCGGAGCGTTACCTGATACGCATCAGCCAGTCGGGGCAGGTCGTCACCGAGGCACAGACCCAGACCCCGTCGTGGACCATAACCGCGACTGTGCGCGACCGGCTGCAGCCGGGATCGGTCATCATCGAGGTGGCCCAATTGTCGCAGACCTTCGGGAGCGGCCCCTTTGCAAGGAGTGAATTCGATGCCCAGTGAGACCAGCCGCCTTCAAATGTCCCTGTTGCAGCCCGCTCAGGCGCAAAAGCACGTCACCGTTAACGAGGCGCTGATGCGGCTGGACGGTATGGTCAACCTCGTGTTGCAGAGCGTTTCGACGTCCACGCCACCGCTGGCGGTTCTGGACGGACAGTGCTGGGGAGTTCCCGCCGCGCCCTCCGGAAGCTGGGTGGGGCAAGCCGGGCGTATTGCCGTCGGTTCAAATGGCGGATGGGTCTTTCTGCGACCCGCCCGCGGCATGCGCGCGTTTGTCGCTGACATGGGGCTGGAGGCCACTCATGACGGGACGGGTTGGATTGTTGGCGCGCTGAGCGTCGGCAGCCTTGGATCTGGCCTGATCGCGGGAATGGCCGAAGGCGAGGTTGTTCTTGGCTCTGGCGGCAGCTTCGTGTCGAACATCTTCATTCCCGCTGGCGCATTGGTGATCGGTGCCGTTGGCCGGGTGACCGAGGCGCTTACGGGGCCCGCGACCAGCTGGCGCCTTGGCACGGCGGGGGCGTTGGATCGTTTTGGCCAAGGCCTGGGCAAACAGCAGGGTTCGTGGGCGCGGGGAATGCTGGGATCGCCCATGGCCTACTATCAGGCGGACCCGCTGGTCGTGACGTCCGAAGGGGGCACATTCACGGGTGGACGTATCTCTGTGGCGGTGCATTGGCTGGAAATGCGACTGCCGAGCTGATCGCTTGGGCCTGCCCGTCTTTTCCCGGACCGCTTTCTATCCTATGTATGAGGAATGACAGACCGGGCAGGCCCTTGACGAACATGCTGCATACCAAAAAGCCACCACTGCCGCTGGACAGGGACGCGATCTGGGCGCAACTGCGCGACGAAGGTCGCGCGGCGGCGGCCGCCGAGCCTCTGCTGGGCGCGCTGATCCATGCGGGCCTGCTTCATCACAAGAGCTTGGAGGCTGCGCTTGCGTATCGCCTGTCGCTCAAGCTCGCGTCGGGCGAGATGAGCGAGCAGATTCTGCGAGAGATCGCCGATCACGCCTATGCCAATGCGCCAGAGCTGGGGGACGCTGCCCGTGCCGATCTGATGGCCGTCTATGACCGCGATCCGGCGACACATCGTCTGATCCAGCCGCTGTTGTTCTTCAAGGGCTTTCAGGCACTTCAAGCCTATCGCATGGCGCATTGGCTATGGCAGCAGGACCGCAGGGATCTGTCGTATTTCGTGCAGATGCGGTGTTCGGAATGTTTCGGAGTGGATATCCATCCGGCGGCCCGAATAGGGACCGGTATCATGATGGATCACGCCCACTCCATCGTCATCGGAGAGACCGCGACTGTTGGAAATGACGTGTCCATGTTGCATTCAGTCACGCTTGGCGGGACTGGCAAAGAAGATGGCGACCGTCATCCCAAGATTGGTGACGGGGTGCTTATCGGGGCCGGGGCCAAGGTTCTGGGCAATATCCGGATCGGACATCACTCTCGGATCGCGGCCGGATCAGTGGTTCTGCACGAAGTGCCGGCTTGCAAGACGGTGGCTGGCGTGCCGGCCCGGGTTATAGGCGATGCAGGGTGCCCGGATCCGTCGCACAGCATGAACCACCTGTTGGGTGTCGAGGGGTATCGTTAGAGCCAGTCCGCTGTGCCGCTGCCTGTCAGTTCGGCCAACGTGATGCGCTGCGTCGCCAACCGGTCATCCAGCGCCTGTGCCAGACGTGGCGCGATCGACAGCCCCTGATAGATCATCGCGGAATAGACTTGAATTGCCGTGGCGCCTGCCCGCAGCTTGTTCCAGACATCATCCGGACTTGATACCCCACCAACGCCGATCAACGGGATGCGTCCATGCATCTCTTTGTGCAACCGTGCCAGGACACGGGTCGACCGGTCGAACAACGGGCGACCGGACAGCCCACCCGTCTGCGCAGTGCTCGGTCCAGTAATACCGTCGCGCGAAAGGGTGGTGTTCGTGGCAATAATCCCGTCCAGTCCTGCATTCAACGCAACCGATGCGACCTGCATGATTTCCGCGTCCGTCAGGTCCGGGGCGATCTTGACGAAGACGGGGACGCGACGCGGCAGACCGTCCCGGGCGGCCAGAACCCGGTCCAGCAACGCGGACAGGGCGTCCGCGCCCTGCAGGTCGCGCAGGCGTTCGGTGTTCGGGGACGACACGTTGACGGTGACGAAATCGGCGCAATGACCGGCCACGCGCAGAACCTGTGCGAAATCCTCGGCCCGGTCCACGCTGTCCTTGTTCGCCCCCAGGTTCAAGCCGACCGGTACGCCCGCAGGACGGGCGGCAAGGCGCCGTCCGATTGCATCCGCACCCTGATTGTTGAAACCGAACCGGTTGATGATCGCCTGTTGTTCGGTCAGGCGGAACAGGCGTGGTTTCGGGTTGCCAGCCTGCGGGCGCGGGGTTGCGGCGCCGACTTCCAGAAAGCCGCAGCCGGACCGCATCAGGGGTGCGACGACGCGCGCGTTCTTGTCGTACCCTGCCGCCAGGCCGATCGGATTTGGCAGCGCCATGCCGGCCAGCGAAACCCCCAAACGGTCGGATGTCACCGCAGCACCGTGCAGGGGGACCAAGCCGCGTTCCAGGGCCGCGATCGACAGGTCATGCGCCCGTTCCGGATCCATGCGGTGCAGCGCGGCAAGACCAAGCCTCTCGATCACGCTCATGGCGCGACGTCCGTGTCGTGGCCGTCCTCGGTCAGCGCTATGGGACGCGACCACAGGATATCGGTCAGGGCCAGGGGCCGATACAGGTGCGGGAACAGGGCCCCGCCGCGCGATGGCTCCCACAAAAGATCGGGCGCCAATGCGTCGGGGTCGCAGGCCAGCAGCACCAGCCCGTCCTCGTTCGCGAAATGCTTGGACAGCGTCACGGGCAACTGATCGGCCGTCGAGAAATGGATGTAGCCATCGGCAAGATCGACGGGCGCCCCCAGGGTGCGGCCGTCCTGTTGCATCTGGGCCCATTCGCCCGCGCGGAATACCTTGAAGATCTGCATTCCCGCATTTGCCCTTGCACAGGGCGGTGGGTCAAGACGTCATCGTCTTCAGGCTGTTCCATCGACGTGAAGGTTTGACCCGCCGTGTCGGCTGCGCCAAGTTGTCGGTGCCAATCATCAGGGCCACATAGGGAATCAGGGATGACACGACGCCTACTAGCCGCCGCATCCGCCATCGCGCTGTTCGCCGGAACAGCGCAGGCCGACACCGTGCTGCACATCCTTCACACAAATGACGTCCACAGCCGGATCGAGCCGATCAGCGACCGCGACAGCACCTGCGACTCGGAACAGACCGCCGCGGGCGAATGCTTTGGCGGAATGGCCCGCATCGCCACCAAGATCAACGAACTGCGCGACCAGATCACCGCCGAGGGCGGGAACGTGATCGTTCTGGACGCGGGCGACCAGTATCAGGGGTCGCTGTTCTACACGACCTACAAGGGTACCGAGGTCGTCGAATTCATGAACGCCATCGGCTATGATGCGATGGCGGTGGGCAACCACGAATTCGACGATGGTCCCGAAGGTTTGGCCGTGCTGACCGATGGCGTTCAGTTTCCGGTACTGTCCAGCAACATCGACGTATCACAGTCGAACGTGCTGGCCGACAAGGTCGCCAAGCACACCATCCTGGAAGTCGGCGACCAAAAGATCGGCATCATCTCGGCGCTGGCGATGGACACGCCCGAGACGTCTTCGCCCGGTTCCAATGTCATCTTTCAGGACGATGCCGACAGTCTTGCGGCCGCCGCGGCCGAGCTGGCCGATCAGGGCGTCGACAAGGTTATTGCGCTGACCCATGTCGGCTATCTGCGCGACCTTGATCTGGCAGCCGAGGTTCCGGGGATCGATGCGGTCATCGGCGGTCATTCCCACACCCTGCTGGGCGACATGGAAGGTGCAGTCGCGGCCTATCCGACCATGGTCGATGGCGCTGATGGCGTGCAGGTGCCCGTTGCGCAGGTCTATGCGTATGGCAAATATCTTGGCCATCTGACGCTGACCTTTGATGATGCGGGGGTTCTGACCTCTGTCGAGGGACAGCCGATCCTGCTGGACGCGTCGGTCGCAGAGGACGAGGTCATCGCCGCCCGTGTGGCTGAGATGGCTGAACCCATCGCCGCCCTGCGCGAAGAGGTGGTGGCGACTACATCTGCCCCGATCGACGGCGACCGGGATGTTTGTCGCGCCAAGGAATGTGAGATGGGCAATCTGGTTGCCGACGCGATGCTTGACCGTGTTGCCGACCAGGGCGTGACCATCGCCATCCAGAACGGCGGCGGGCTGCGCGCGTCCATTGACGCGGGCGAGGTGACCATGGGCGAGGTCTATACCGTCCTGCCGTTCCAGAACGTCCTTGCGACGTTCCAGCTGACCGGGGCCGATGTCGTCGCCGCGCTGGAGAACGGCGCCAGCCAGTACGAGGAGGCCGCAGGCCGCTTTGCACAGGTGGCGGGACTGAAGTATACCGTCGATCCGGCCGCTGAACCGGACGCCCGCATCAGCGAGGTGATGGTACAGCAGGATGGCGAATGGGTGCCCATCGATTCCGCCGCGACCTATGGTGTGGCCACCAACAACTACATGCGCGGTGGCGGCGACGGCTATGACGTGTTCGCGACGAACGGCCAGAACGCCTATGATTTCGGTCCCGATTTGGCAGAGGTCGTGGCCGCATACCTGGGTGAACAACAGGACGGCTATGCCCCCTATGAGGACGGTCGCATCACTGTAAAATGACGCAGTGGGATGCCGGTCCATCGGTCCGGCATCCCTTTTTCCATTCGCACGCTTGGCGCGCGCGCTGCGTTGGGCTAATCGGGCGGCATGCGAACGGGCTTTCCCCTCGCGCGGCCAGGGCAGCGCATCGGCATTCTGGGCGGGTCATTCGATCCGGCCCACGACGGGCACCTGCTGATCAGCCGAGTCGCGTTGCGCACGCTGGGCCTTGACGGGATCTGGTGGCTGGTGTCCCCGGCAAACCCGCTTAAGACGCATGGACCTGCGCCGCTGGATGCGCGCATGACCGCGGCGCGCGCAGTTGCCCATGATCCCCGCATTCTGGTCACAGACATCGAGGCCAGGCTTGGCCTGCGCAAGACGGCGGACACGCTGCGCGCGCTGGCGCGCCTGTATCCGGGGGTGCGGTTCGTCTGGCTGATGGGGTCGGACAACATGGTGCAGTTCCATCACTGGGACCGCTGGCGCGCGATCGCGGAACAGGTCCCGATCGCCGTGATGGCCCGGCCCGGATCCCGATTGGCCGCCCGCCATTCCGTCGCGGCCACCACCTTGCGCCGCGCGCGCGTGCCAGAAACCCGCGCCGCCCTTTTGGCGGGGGCAAAGCCGCCGGCATGGGTTCTGTTGAACCTGCCGATGTCCGGGCTGTCCTCAACCCAGTTGCGCAGGGGGCTGCGATGACATTGAACCGTCGTCGGATGCTGACGATGATGGCGGCCGCCACACTGGCGCCCGGCGTTATGGCGGCGCAGGGGTTGGACCTGCGGCCCCGATCGCGGCCAATTCCCGAACCCGGCGATCTTGTCACGCGGTCCGGCCTGCCCGGGCGGGTGGCCTTGGCGCTGACCGACGGGACCGACCCGCTGGCCCTGCGCCAGGCGGCGGCGTTGCTGCCCCCCGCCAGCACGATGAAGGCGATCACGGCGCTGTATGCCCTGGACCGGCTTGGCCCCGCGCACCGCTTTCGGACTCGGGTCATCCGGGCGGGCGACATGCTGATCCTGGCGGGTGGGGGCGACCCGGCGCTGACCACCGATGATCTGGCGCGACTGGCCGACGATATTGTCGGGCTGGGGATGCCCGCTCCCGTGCGTTTTGCGGTCTGGGGCGGTGCGTTGCCGTCCATCGCCGAAATCGCGGTCGAACAGGACGACCACCTGCCGTACAACCCAGCCATTTCCGGAATGATGCTGAATTTCAATCGGGTGCATTTGGGATGGACCCGTGTCGGCGTCGATCACCAGATCAGCGTCGAGGCGCGCGCGGCTCGTCATTCTCCCCGCGCCTATACCATCACGGCGATGCCGGGCGATCAGCCGGACCTGTTCACCTATCGCCATGATTTGGAACGCGAATACTGGACGGTGTCACGCGCAGCGATGGGACGATCGGGCAGCCGCTGGCTGCCGGTGCGCCTGCCGGAACTGTATGCTGCGGACGTGTTCCAGACGCTGTGTCGCGCGCGCGGTCTGGCCCTGCCTGCGCCCGAGGTGATCGACCGCCTGCCGCAGGGCCAGGATATTGCGCATCACGACAGCCCGCCGGTCGACACGCTGGTGCGCGACATGCTGGAATACTCGACCAACCTGACCGCCGAAGCGCTTGGCCTGCATGCCAGCGGTGCACCGGATCCGGCGCAATCGGCGCTGGCGATGCGGGGCTGGTTGGATGGGCTGGGGCAGGGGATGCGGCTGGCCGACCATTCAGGCCTGTCCGATACCAGCCGGATCAGCCCCTATGCGATGACGCGCATTCTGGCGGGGCCGGGGCGCGATCTGCTGTTGTCGCGTCTGTTGCGCCGGAACCCACTGGCCGATGACGACCACCCGGTGAACGCGCCCGTCGCGGCCAAGACGGGCACGTTGAACTTTGTGTCGAACCTGGCGGGATACGTCACCGGACCGTCGGGGACCGAAGGGATCTTTGCAATATTCTGTGCAGATACCGAACGGCGCAAGGCCGCGATCGGGCTGGAGCAGCCCGCAGGCGTCAGCGTCTGGACACGGCAGGCCAAGGCGCTGCAGGCCGATCTGCTGAACAGTTTTGCGGGCCGTCTGGCCTAGACGGTCATGTGGCGGACACGGGCCGACAGCTCGATCGCGGCGGCGTGCAGGCGGCTGATGTTCAGCTGGTCGCGGATCTCGGCCAGCATCATCACCTCTCCCTCGTACAGGCGGCCATCGGCAGCACCCACGTCGCAGGCCAGCGCATAGGCCGTCTCGAACAGCTTTTCGGGCAGCGCGTCGCGGATCAGTCCGAACAGCGCGTCCACGCCGTCATCCTCGTCGAACAGCGTCATCACGGTCTGGCTGATCGGCCGGATGCGGTCGTCGTCATAGGACGCAAACACTGGCGCGTGGTCCACCATGCGCTGAATCGCCACCAGTTCGGAGGTCCGGATGGTGCTGTCCGAACAGGACACCGCCACCATCACCGCGACCAGCGCGTCGCAGGGGGACAGGGAAGGCAGGTCGATGGTCATGGCACTCTCCGGTTCGTTCGGGTGCAAATTATTGACGATCTGCGGCGGTTTCAATAAGCCTTCCGGACCTCAACAGGAGATCCGACCATGACCACCCTGCGCGACGCCGCGATGCAATCGAAGGCCTGGCCGTTCGAAGAAGCGCGCCGGGTGCTGAAACGGTACGAAAAGCAGCCTCCCGAAAAGGGCTATGTCCTGTTCGAGACGGGTTACGGCCCGTCCGGCCTGCCCCATATCGGAACCTTTGGCGAGGTCGCCCGCACAACGATGATCCGCCGCGCGTTTCAGGAAATCAGCGATCTGCCGACGCGGCTGATCTGTTTCTCGGACGACCTGGACGGCATGCGCAAGGTCCCCGAGAACGTCCCCGATCAGCAGATGCTGCAACAGCACCTGCAATTGCCGCTGACGGCCGTCCCCGATCCGTTCGGCGAATATGACAGCTTTGGCGACCACAACAACGCCATGCTGCGTCGGTTTCTGGACACGTTCGGGTTCGATTACGAATTCGTCAGTGCGACCGAGTTCTACAAGTCGGGGCAGTTCGACGCGGTGCTGCTGCGCGCGGCCGAACGCTACGACGACATCATGGCCGTGATGCTGGCATCCCTGCGCGAGGAGCGGCAGCAGACCTATTCCTGCTTCCTGCCGATCAGCCCCAAGACGGGACGCGTGTTGTATGTGCCGATCAAGCATGTCGATGCCAAGGCCGGAACCATCACCTTTGACGAGGACGGCGAGGAGATCACACTGCCGGTCACCGGCGGCAACGTGAAGCTGCAGTGGAAGCCCGATTTCGGCGCCCGTTGGGCGGCGCTGGATGTCGATTTTGAGATGTACGGCAAGGACCACAGCACAAACACCCCGATCTATGATAAGATCTGCGAGATCCTTGGCGGGCGGAAACCCGAACATTTCACGTATGAACTGTTCCTGGATCAGGACGGGCAGAAGATCAGCAAGTCCAAGGGCAACGGGTTGTCGATCGACGACTGGTTGAAATACGCATCGACCGAGAGCCTGTCGTACTTCATGTATCTCAAGCCCAAGACGGCCAAGCGGATGCATCTGGACGTCATCCCCAAGGCAGTGGACGAATATCATCAGCAGCTGCGTACCTATCCCGACCAGACGCCCGAACAAAAGCTGGCGAACCCGGTCTGGCATATCCATGGTGGAAACGTGCCCGCGTCAGACATGGCGATCCCGTTCCAGATGCTGCTGAACCTTGCGTCCGTTGCCGGGGCTGCGGACAAGGACGGGTTGTGGGGCTTTATCCGCCGCTACGTGCCCGATGCCAGCCCGGAGACCCATCCGGGACTCGACGCGGCGGCGGGGTTTGCACTGCGCTATTTCACGGACTTCGTCGCACCGTCGCGCCAGTTCCGCGCGCCCACCGAAGTCGAGCGTGCCGCAATGCAGGATCTGGCTGACCGGCTGGCCGCATGGGATCAGCCCGCCGATCCGGAAACGCTTCAGTCGATGGTGTTCGCGGTCGGCAAAGAGCATGGGTTCGACCCGCTGCGCGATTGGTTCGCGGCCCTCTATCAGGTCCTGTTGGGCGCGGATCAGGGCCCCCGTTTCGGCGGCTTTATCGCGCTGTATGGTGTGGACGAGACGCGCGGCCTGATCACGGATGCGCTGGACGGCAAACTGGTCTTCAACCACGGCTGACGTTGCGCGCAGGCGCGTTGCAGCGCGCGCAGCATTCAGCACCCGTTAACCTTTCATCAACTATTTCTGTCCGTATCACGGTGGGCCTTTCCGGGCCCGCCGGCCATGCCGATACGGAAGGGATAGCCGATGAATATTGCCGTCACCAACGGGCTCTTGCTGACGCCGCCGGCCTTCAGGGCGGGCCTTGGTGTCTGGTCACGCAGCGACGGCACCTCGGGCAGTCCGACCTGGGATCAGGCAGGCAACGCCAGCATCGTCCCCTCCGATCAGGATTTCGGTCCCTGCTTCGAAGTCGTCAAGCAGCAGACCACCACCAGCCTCCGCTTTATGGGAGAGACGCCGATGATCCCCGGCGTCTACCTGCGCGTTTCGGCGCGCGTCAAGATCGTGGCGGGCGCCCTGGCCAGCGTGCGGATTGCGGGCTGGGCTGGCGACGGATCGCGCAACGCGGTCGGGGGGCTGGTCACCACGGGTACCACCGTCGCATTGCGCACCTTTGGCGAGGTGGTCGAGGTCAGCGCCATCGTCGGCGTGGGCAACCGCCCGGGCGTGGACATGCCGTGGGGCACGCGCGCGATCTATGGGCATTTCGGCCTGGACCTGATCGGCGCCAACGGTGGGGCGTTCCGGGTGGAATCGATCCGCATCGACGACATCACCGCGGCCTTTGTCCCATCGCTGATTGACTGGGTCGACGTGCGTGATTTCGGCGCGGTGGGGGACGGCGTCACGAACGACCGGGCCGCGTTTCTGGCTGCGGACCAGGCTGCGGCGGGCGGGTCCATCGTCGTTCCCGCCGGAACGTTCTTTATTTCGGGCGACCTGTCGATCAACAGCCGCATCCGGTTCAAGGGTCGCATCACCACCCCGTCCGCCACGCGCGTGTCGCTGTTACGCAGCTTTGATTTCCCGACCTATGCCGATGCATTCGGCGACGAGACGCTTGGCATGAAAAAGGCGCTGCAGGCGCTGTTGGGCTATACCGACCATATTTCCCTGGACCTTGGCGGACGCCGGGTGGACCTGGACGAGCCGCTGATGCTGGCCGAACTGGCCCCCACGTTGGAGGGGTTCGCGAACCGCCGGGTGATCCAGAACGGATCGGTTCAGGCAAAGCCCGGTGCGGCGTGGCAAACGGGACGTGCCAGCAGCCCGGGAACCTATAACCCTGCGCAACCGCTGCTGTTGACGAATGTCACCAATGTCGCGGCGATCGAGGTCGGCAGCCGGATCATCGGCAGCGGCGTCGGGCGCGAGGTCTATGTCAACGCCAAGAACGTGGCGCAAGGGACAATCACCCTGTCGCAACCCCTGTACGGTGGTGCGGGTACGCGCCCCTACAACTTTGAACGATATCGCTATCTGTTCGACTTTTCGGGCGTGCGCGAGCTGAGCCGGCTGAACTTTTCCAAGATGGATTTCAGCTGCGACCGCATCTCCAGCGGGGTGATGCTGCCCCCGCAGGGAGAGATGATCCAGTTCTCGGACTGCTATTTCACGCGGCCAATGGACCGGGGGATCACCTCGATCGGGCGCGGGTGCCAGGATCTGCTGGTCGACAATTGCCAGTTCATCTCGAACGATATCGACCTGCCGGCGCAGCAGCGCACGACCGTCGCGATCAACGTGAACGCCAATGACATCAAGATCCGCAACAACCGCTTTGTCCGGTTTGCGCATTTCATGGTCGCGAACGGCGGCGGCCATATCATCAGCGGCAACCACTGGTTTCAGGGCGATGGGTCGGGGCAGGGACTGCGCTATGCGGGGCTGGTGTTGACGCAGCCCAACGTCCAGACCACGGTGTCAGGCAACTATGTCGACAACGCGTCGATCGAATGGACGAACGAACACAGCGCCATTCCCACCTTTACGGGGACCGAATTCAGCTTTGGCGGTCTTACCCTGACGGGGAACACCTTCCTGTGCTCCAACACCGCCTCCTGGTTTACCTGGATCACGGTCAAGCCCTATGGGTCGGGGCATTTCATCCAGGGGCTGAATGTTGTGGGCAATGTGTTCAAGGCTCTGTTCGGAAACGTGGAGCGGATCGACCGGGTCGATACCTCGATCGCGGACCTGAACTATACCAACATGCGCAACCTGCAATTCGAGGCGAACACGTTCAACGGCATCAACACCTATGTGTCGAACCCGTTGATGATCCAGCTGACCCAGAACACGGCCACGGCGACATGGACCACCCCCGTGCTGACCGGCCTGCCGTTCCAGGGCTGGGCGCGGTCCGTACAGTCGGTCGTGACCGAGGTCGCGCTTCAGGCGACCAGCGGTGCCCGCGTCGATGCCAGCCCGACGGTCCTCCCCGAATCCGGGACCTCGCGGCGACAGATACGATTGACGTGGGCACAACCGCTGCGGGGCAGGGTGTGCATCTATGCGCGAATGGACCGACCTCAATAACGGGGGTGGCGCGGCGCAAGGGTGACCTGTGACCGCGCCATGTTGACACCGTCAGGCAGTACGCTGATCCCCGTCGATCGCGTTGACATGATGCGTTTTGGTGCAAGGCAACCATAGACGCGGGAAGAACGGAGAGCGCGGCGGACCAAAGTCCGACCGCGACTTTCAGCATGGCCGGATTGCGCGGTGTCATCACCGGCCGCAACGGCTCCGGGCGGTCATTCATAGCGCAGGTCCGTTACGGCCTATGTCGCTGATCCACGTTTGATTGGATGACATGGCCCGGCATGGTTCAGTTGACTGCGGATCCTGATGCCATTGCCGCGTGAACGCATGGCGTTGCCCCACCGCAGGCGATTGTGAAGCATTAACTTAATCCGCCTGATCTCTGTCAAATAGTTTACAATAATATCGTTTATAAAAAACAACTTAACTTTCAATATCCGTTATGGTTTACTCATGGCACGCAGCAATGCGCCACCATCCTGAAAAGGCATTGTCGTGGCCGGGCTGTGGTCTGATGACGATGAGGGGGGAACTCATGACCGCTGAAAACATTCGCAAACACGCCATTCCGGCGGGTCTGGAAACCGCTCATGTCGGGCCCCAGGATTACACGCGCCTTTATGACGAATCGATCCGTGACGCGGAGGGGTTCTGGTCCCGCGAGGGGCAGCGGCTGGATTGGATGACGCCCTATACCAAGGTCAAGAACGCCGACTTCACCTTGGGTCAGGTCAGTATCAAGTGGTTTGAGGACGGGGTGCTGAACGCATCGGTCAATTGCATCGACCGCCACCTGGCCACCCGGGCGGACCAGACCGCGATCATCTTTGAGCCCGATGACCCCCAGACCCCGGCGCAGCACATCACCTATGCCCAGTTGTCCGAAAAGGTGAACCGTTTCGCCAATGTCCTGCTGAGCCAAGGCGTGATGCGGGGCGACCGCGTGGTGATCTATCTGCCGATGATCCCCGAGGCCGCCTATGCGATGCTGGCCTGCGCGCGGATCGGGGCGATCCATTCGATCGTGTTTGCAGGCTTTTCGCCGGACGCCCTGGCGAACCGCATCAACGATTGCGGTGCGAAGGTGCTGGTCACCGCGGACACCGCCCCGCGCGGTGGCAAGCGGACCAACCTGAAATCAAACGCCGACGCCGCGCTGTTGCATTGTTCGGACAAGGTGCGCTGTCTGGTGGTCAAGCATACCGGCGACCAGACCACCTGGATCGACGGACGCGACATCGACGTCAAGGCGCAGATGGAGCAGGTCGCCCCCGACTGTCCGCCCCGTCCGATGGGGGCAGAGGATCCGCTGTTCATCCTGTACACGTCCGGATCGACCGGCAAGCCCAAGGGCGTCGTCCACACCACCGGCGGCTATCTGGTCTATGCCGCGATGACGCATCAGTACACGTTCGATTACAAGGACGGTGATGTCTTCTGGTGCACGGCTGATGTAGGCTGGGTCACCGGCCATAGCTATATCGTCTATGGCCCGCTGGCCAACGGCGCGACGACCGTGATGTTCGAGGGCGTGCCCACATGGCCTGACGCCGGGCGTTTTTGGCAGGTCTGTGCCAAACACAAGGTCACCCAGTTCTATACCGCCCCCACCGCCATCCGCGCGCTGATGGCCAAGGGCCCCGAACCGGTCGCGGCGCATGACCTGTCGTCGCTGCGCATCTTGGGCACCGTGGGCGAACCGATCAACCCCGAAGCCTGGAACTGGTACGACGAACATGTGGGCAAGGGCCGTTGTCCCATCGTCGACACCTGGTGGCAGACAGAGACCGGCGGCCACCTGATCACGCCGCTGCCCGGCGCAATCGAGACAAAACCCGGATCGGCGACCGTGCCGTTCTTTGGCGTGGTCCCGGTGATCCTGGACGCCGCCACCGCCGAGGTGCAGCAGGGCGACCCGGCCGAGGGCGTGCTGTGCATCGGTGACAGCTGGCCGGGTCAGATGCGCACCCTGTGGGGCGACCATGCGCGCTTTGAGGAGGCGTATTTCCAGCAGTATCCGGGGTATTATTTCACTGGCGACGGCTGTCGTCGGGACGAGGACGGGTACTATTGGATCACCGGCCGCGTCGACGACGTCATCAATGTCAGCGGCCACCGCATGGGCACGGCCGAGGTCGAATCGGCGCTGGTCGCCCATGAAAAGGTCGCCGAGGCCGCCGTCGTCGGCTATCCGCATGCCATGAAGGGGCAGGGCATCTATGCCTATGTCACGCTGATGAACGGCGTCGAGCCTTCGGACGATCTGAGGGCCGACCTGGAGAAATGGGTCCGCACGGAAATCGGGCCCATCGCCAAGCCGGACCTGATCCAGTGGGCGCCGGGCCTGCCCAAGACCCGGTCCGGCAAGATCATGCGCCGGATCCTGCGCAAGATTGCTGAAAACGATCACGGCACCCTGGGCGACACGTCGACCCTGGCAGATCCCGAGGTCGTGGACGATCTGATCGCCAACCGCATGAACCGCGGCTGACGACCGGCCGGGGGCGCCTGCGTCCCCCCAAGCTTGCCCGACCCCGCCGCCGGGGACGGGCGGGGAACAAGACTAGGGCGGAGTGACGGACATGTCTGAACAGGGAGGAACCTAGGGACATGAGTGACAGACAATCATCGAATGCCTATTGGCAGGCCAATCTACGCATCATTTATGTGTGCCTCGCGATCTGGGCGCTGGTGTCCTATGGGTTCGGGATCATCCTGCGACCGTTGCTGTCGGGCATTCCGGTCGGCGGGACGGACCTGGGGTTCTGGTTCGCCCAGCAGGGGTCGATCCTGTGCTTCATCGCGCTGATCTTCTTCTACACCTGGCGCATGAACCGCCTCGATGCCGAACACGGCGTGGACGAGTGAGGAACCAGCCATGAGCCAATTCACCCTGAACCTTCTGGTCATCTGCGCATCCTTTGCGCTGTATATCGGCATCGCCATCTATTGCCGGGCCAAATCGACGGCCGAATTCTATGCCGCCAACCGCGGCGTGGGACCGGTCATGAACGGCATGGCGACGGCGGCAGACTGGATGTCGGCCGCGTCCTTCATCTCGATGGCGGGCCTGATCGCCTTTACCGGTTATGACAACTCGACCTACCTGATGGGTTGGACGGGTGGTTACGTGCTGCTGGCGCTGCTGCTGGCGCCGTATCTGCGGAAATTCGGCAAGTTCACCGTGCCGGAGTTCATCGGCGACCGTTTCTATTCCCCGACCGCGCGCATCATCGGCGTGATCTGCCTGCTGATCGTGTCGATCACCTATGTGATCGGCCAGATGACCGGCGTGGGGGTCACCTTTTCGCGCTATCTGGAGGTGTCGAATTCGACCGGGCTGTGGATCGGCGCGGGTCTGGTGTTCTGCTATGCCGTCCTGGGCGGCATGAAGGGCATCACCTATACGCAGGTCGCGCAATACGTCGTCCTGATCATCGCCTATACCATTCCGGCGATCTTCATCTCGCTGCAGCTGACGGGCAACTTCCTGCCGCCTCTGGGGCTGTTCGGCACGCATGACGGTTCGGGCGTGGCGTTTCTGGCGCAGCTGGACGGCCTGGTGACCGACCTGGGCTTCCGCGCCTATACCGAACATCACAACTCGACGCTGGACATGGTGCTGTTCACGATGGCGCTGATGATCGGCACCGCGGGTCTGCCGCATGTCATCATCCGCTTCTTCACGGTGCCCAAGGTGTCGGACGCCCGCAAGTCCGCGGGCTGGGCGCTGGTCTTCATCGCGCTGCTGTACACGGTCGCTCCGGCGGTCGGTTCGATGGCGCGCTTCAACCTGACCGCGACGATGTGGCCGGGTGCCGAACAGGGCGAGACGTTCAGCCAGCCTCCGGTATCGCTGGCCGACATCGAGACCAGTGAAGAGCTGGCCTGGATGCGCCGCTGGCAGACCACCGGCCTGCTGAACTGGGAGGACAAGAATGGCGACGGTCTGATCCAGTACTACAACGATGGCGCAGCCGCTCAGGCGACCGCGTTGGCGGCGGCCCGCACCAGTGGCGATCAGGCGGCGATCGATGCGGCCCAGGCCGCCTATGACGCGCGGCTGGCCGAGACCCACGCGGCCCTGCCGGGTGCCCCGGCAGCCGAGCAGAACTGGGCGGGTAACGAGCTGAGCACCGTAAACAACGACATCATGGTGCTCGCCAATCCCGAGATCGCGAACCTGCCGGGCTGGGTCATCGCCATCGTCGCCGCAGGCGGTCTGGCTGCGGCCCTGTCGACGGCGGCGGGCCTGCTGCTGGCGATTTCCGGTGCCGTGTCCCACGACCTGATCAAGGGCACGCTGCGCCCCGACATCAGCGAAAAGGGCGAACTGATGGCGGCGCGCGTCTCGATGGCGGTGTCGATCCTGGTGGCGACGATCCTGGGTCTGAACCCGCCGGGCTTTGCGGCGCAGACCGTGGCACTGGCCTTCGGCCTTGCCGCAAGCTCGATCTTTCCTGTGCTGATGATGGGGATCTTCTCCAAGCGCGTCGGCAAGGAAGGCGCGATCGCCGGCATGGTCGCGGGCATGCTGTCCACGATCCTGTATATCTTTGCCTACAAGGGCTGGTTCTTTGTCGCAGGGACCAACATGCTGCCCGACACGCCTGGCGCATGGCTGTTCGGCATTTCACCGGCATCGTTCGGCACCATCGGCGCAATCATCAACTTTGCAGTGGCCTTCGGGGTCTCGGCGATCAGCCAGCGTCCCCCCGCCCACGTGCAGGAGTTGGTCGAATCGATCCGCGTCCCGCGCGGTGCGGGCAGTGCCGTCGCGCACTGACGATCCTGCCGCGCCCCCGACCGGGGCGCGGCACCTTTCCAGTCACAAGGTCACCCCGGATGCCCGACAGCATTGTCGATTTCATCGCCACCGTGCATCCCTATGACAGCCTGCAACGGGATGAGCTGGCGCGGGTCGCCAGCTTTTTCAGCCGCAGGACCTTCGCCCCCGGCGATCTGATCTATCAGTTCGGCGAACGCCTGCCGGGCCTCTACCTGATCGAAAGCGGTCAGGTCACCGTGACCGACCGCAACGGCGACAGCGTATCCCAACTGGGCCCCCGCAATTCGTTCGGCGAACGTGGCCTGTTGCGCGATGGCATCGCGGTGACGTCCGCACGGGTCATGGACGAACCCGCGGTGATCCTGATGCTGCCCCGGGCAGAGGTGACGCGCCTGATCGCCGATCACCGCACAGTCGCCCGGTTCTTTGACCGTGGGCGTGTACCCTCCGACCGGGGCGGCGATCTGGCGCGCCTTAAGGTCGGAGAGCTGCTGTCGGGCAAACCCGTCAGTTGCCCCCCCGACACCCCCATCATCGAGGCCGCCCGCCAGATGCGCGATGCCCGCGTCAGCAGCCTTGGCATCACCAACGGGGGGCGCCTGATCGGTCTGGTGACCATTCGCGACATGTCGAACCGCGTCGTGGCCGAGGGGCGCGACATGCGCCAGCCGGTCAGCGCCGTGATGACGCCCGACCCGGTGACCCTGGCGCCGACGGCCTTGGGCTATGACGTGCTGAACGTCATGCTGGAACGCTGCATCGGCCATCTGCCAGTCGTCGAGGATGGCCGCTTTGTCGGCATGATCAGCCAGACCGACCTGACGCGGGTTCAGGCGATTTCCGCCGCGGGTCTGATCCGGCAGGTCGCCAAGGCGCGCGACGCCGCACAGATGGCCGCGGTCACCGCGCGCATTCCCGAACTGCTGGCGCAACTAGTCCTGGCCCGCCAGCGGCACGAGATCATCACCCGCATGATCACCGATATTGCCGACGCGGTCACGCGGCGGCTGCTGGACCTGACCGCCGCTGATCTGGGGCCTGCGCCTGCCGCCTGGTGCTGGGCCGCCTGTGGCAGCCAGGGCCGTCAGGAACAGACCGGCGTCAGCGATCAGGACAACTGCCTGATCCTTGCTGCGGGCGCGGATGCGCGCGATCCGTGGTTTGCGGAACTGGCGCGACGGGTCAGCGATGGCCTGCATGCCTGCGGCTATGTCCATTGCCCGGGCGATATGATGGCCACCAATCCACGTTGGTGTCAGCCGCTAAACATCTGGCAGGGTTACTTCTGCGACTGGATCACCCATCCCAGCCCCGAAGCGCAGATGCTGGCATCGGTGATGTTCGACCTGCGCGCCATCGGCGGCGATGATGCGCTGTTGCATGACCTCCAGACGGGCACCCTGGACGCGGCCTCGAAGAATTCGATCTTTATCGCGCACATGATTGGAAATTCATTGAAACATCGGCCACCGCTTGGCCTGATCGGCGGCTTTGCCACCATTCGCCATGGAGAGCATCGCCACCACATCGACATGAAGCACAACGGCGTGGTTCCAGTCGCAGACCTTGCGCGGGTCTATGCCCTGCAAGGGCGCATCGCGGCAGTCAACACCCGCGCCCGGTTGCAGGACGCCGAGGCGCGGGGCGTCATTTCGGCCACGGGCGGTCGCGACCTGATCGCGGCCTATGACATGATCCAGACGGTGCGGCTGGAAAGCCAGGCGCATCTGGTCAAGGCGGGGCGCAGGCCGGACAATTATCTTTCACCGGCGGATCTGTCGGATTTCGAACGCAGCCACCTGCGCGATGCCTTTGTCGTGGTGCGCGGCATGCAATCGGCGGTGGGACATGGCAAGGGGATGCTGGGATGACAGGAATCGGAAGCGATCTGATCGGGGTGATCGCCGTGGCGATCGGGGCGGCGGCGATGCTGTATGCTGGGATGCATCTGGCCCGCAGGCTGGGCCTGTCGCCCGCCGCCTGGCTGTTGCCTGCGGGCATCGGGCTGTCGATGGTCGCCTATTCGGTGTGGAACGATTACGCGTGGTTCGACCGGGCGCGGGCCAGCCTGCCCGCCGGGTCGCAGGTGCTGATCGTGGGTCGCGACAGCCAGCCCTGGGCGCCTTGGACCTATCTGGTCCCGGTGGAGACACGGTTTGCCGCCCTTGACCCGGCCCAGATCAGTCAGGGCGCGGACGGCACCCGCCGCGCGCCGATCATGCTGATCGAACGGCGGGGCCAGACCCTGATCGTGCCGCAGGATTTCGACTGCGCAGGCGCGCGCATCCGTCCCGCACGCGCCGACTGGATGCCCGCAGGCGACGACGCGGCATTTGCGGCCGTCTGCCCGAACGGAGGGTCCAATGGCTGACATTCTGGTCATCGAGGACGAGGACAACATCGCCACTGCGCTGGATTTCCTGCTGACCCGTGACGGCCACCGCCATGACCGCATCGCCACCGGGCGGGGTGCCGTGGACCGCATCCGCCAAACGCGGCCCGATCTGGTCCTGCTGGACGTGATGCTGCCCGAGGTGTCGGGCTATCAGATTGTCCAGGACGTGCGCGCGGACCCCGATCTGGCCGGTGTGCGGGTGCTGATGATGACGGCGCGCGGATCGGTGGTCGAACGCCGCAAGGGGTTGGCGCTTGGCGCCGACGGCTTTATCGCAAAGCCGTTCGAACTGGCCGAATTGCGGGCCGAGATGGCCCGCCTGCTGTCCTGATGCGCCGTCGCATCCTGTCGGTGTTCCTGACCGCGCTGGCCGCGGCGCTGGTCCTGTCGGGGCTGGCGCTGTGGCGGGTTAGCCAGGGCGGTCAGGATGCGGTGATCCAGGCCGCGATGATCGCGGGCTTCGGGCTGCTGGGGCTGATGACCGCGCTGTGGTTCCTGTTCGACCGCCATCTGGCACGCCCTCTGGAAACGCTGGCCGGGGCGTTGCGGACCGGGCGTGTGCCCGACTTGGCGCAGGCGCGGCACCTGGCCGACCTGGGACCCGCTGCGCGCGACGCTGCGCTGGCGCGGGAACGGTCGGATCAGGCGCTGGCGCAGGCGTTGCAGGATCATGCGGCCGAAACCCTGCGCGAAAAAGCCAGTCTGGAGGCGATCCTGGCCGATTTCGGGGCTGGCGCGGTCATGGCCGACGCGCGGGGGCGGGTGGTGTTCTATAACGCCAGTGCGGCGCGTCTGCTGCCAGGGCTGGCGCTGGATCGTGCGCTGGACGGTCACCTGACGCCGGGGGCGTTGCGGGCTGCAATGATGCGGCTGGCGGCGGGTGCGCCTGCCACCGATCTGTCGTGCCTGACGGTCGGCGGGGTGCGCCTGTCAGGTCGCCTGCGCGCGGTTGACGATGGCCTGCTGCTGATCCTGCGCGATGGTGCGGTTCAGCGCCCGGCACCCCGCGACACGCTGGAGGCGCTGCGCCGCCACGCCTCGACCCTGGTTCCGATGCTGGATGCGCTGGACGGGCCGATCCCACCTGCGCTGGCACAGGCGATCCGGGCCGAGGGGCAGGGCCTTGCCACCGCCACCCGCAGCCTGTCGCGGATCATGGCCAGCGACGCGCCGGGCGACGTGGCGGTTCTGGCGGAACTGGCGGCGGGGCTGGACGCGATCAACCTGCCCCCGCTGGCGTTTCGCGCACAAGCGGCCAGCGTGAACGCGCTGCTGCTGATGCTGGACGGGCGGTTGCGCGCCTTGGGGCATGCACCGGTGCTGTCGGTGCACCCCGATCCCGACGATCAGATGCGCCTGACGCTGGACTGGCGCGGTCCGCCCGTGCCCATCGATCGGCTGGAGGAGTGGCTGACCGCCGCCCCCGATCCGGGCCAGCCTGACCTGACGGGGTCCGAAATTCTGGCCCGCCATGGCACCGGCATCTGGCCGGAAACCGAAGGCGGAACAGCCCGTCTGGTCATGCCGCTGACCCTGGCTCAGGATGTCGCGGACGGGGCGGGTGTCACCTATGATTTTGCGCTGGCCACGCGGGGGGTGGCATCGTCCCGTCTGGCGGACCTGACCTGCGTCGTCTTTGACACCGAAACGACCGGCCTGACAGAGCGCGACCGGATCGTGCAGATCGCCGGCCTGCGTCTGGCCCGCGGCCGTCTGACCGGAGAGCGGTTCGAGACGCTGGTGAACCCCGGTCGTCCCATTCCCCCGGCCTCGACCGCGATCCACCATATCACCGATGCGATGGTTGCCGATGCGCCGGACCTGACCGCCGCACTGACTGCGTTCCGGCATTTCTGCGATGACAGTGTGCTGATCGCGCATAACGCGCCCTTTGATATGGGTTTCCTGCGCCGGGCCGAGGCGCAGACCGGCGCGCGGTTCGACAACCGCGTGATGGACACGGTGCTGCTGTCGGCGATGATCTGGGGACAATCGGCGGTGCACACGCTGGATGCGTTGACAGAACGGTTGGGCATCACCATCCCGCCGGATGCGCGTCATACCGCGATGGGTGACACCATCGCCACCGCGCAAGCCTTTCTGGCCCTGATCCCCGCGCTGGAGGCCAAAGGCATCACCCGGTTCGAGGAGGTCGTGGCAAAGGCCCGCGAACACCGCGCCCTGATCGCGGACGCGAACCGTTAAAGCGCAATCTGCGGCTGATCGGTCGCGGGGTCGTCGTCGGGGCGCAGCGTTTCGCCCAAAGCCGGCGGCGAGGGCGCATCCTCACGACGGCGGATCAGGATATCGCCATTGGGCAGCCGTTCGGGGGCCTGATAATTGCGGATGTCATCGACCTGGGTCGCAAGATCCTGCAGGACCGGCCCCATTCGGCGCAGCGCACCCGCAAGGTCCTGCGCCAACGGCGCGGCTGTGTCGGGATCGTCATCGCCCCACAGCTGTCCCATGATAGCACCCAGTCCGCGTTCCAGAAAACCGGGTTCCTCCTGCGCGGTGGCCGGGGTGGACAGCAGGGTCAGGCACAGGACGGCGGGGGTCAGGATGCGTGTCATGGGCCACAGATGGGCAGCGCCCGCCCTGCGCACAAGGCCTTAGGCGGCACCTGCCTGCAGATTGCCGCGGTACCGGCTGCGATAATCGTCCCATGCCTCGTTCAGGCGCCGGGTGCGGGCTTCGGCCAGACGGATCGCCTCGGGGGGGAGGCCGCGGCCGATGGCATGGTCGGGATGGTTCTCGCGCAGCAACTGTCGCCAGCGGCGCTTGACCTCGGGCAGGGGGGTGTCGGGGGCAACGCCCAGAACCTCGCACGGTGGGCAGCCCGAACCCTTGTCATGACGCCGCCGGATCGCGGCGATCTGGGCGGGGGCCAGGCCAAAGATGCGCCCGACCTCGTCCAGAAAGTCGATTTCGGTCTGTTGCAATGCACCGTCGGCGACGGCGATGACGAACAGCCCCTCCATCACGTCCAGCAGGACCGGGTCGCCGGGCTGGAACATCGACGCCATCTTGTGCGCCCAGGCATCGAACCCCGCGACGTCCTTGCGTGCCAGATCGAACACACGCGCGGCGTTCTTTTCTTCGGACCGGGGGATGATGAACACGCGACGAAAGGCGGCCACTTCGGACCGCTCGACCGTGCCATCGACCTTGGCCAGCTTGGCGCCAAGCGCGATCACCGCGATGGTGAAAGCCACTGACCGTTCGGGCGGAGTCGCCGGGCGGTTCGTCCACAGGAACACGGTGATACGATCGGCCATCCGCTGCCAAAAGCTGCGGGGCCTTGGCAGGTCGGGGCAGGGACCCAAGCAAGTCTCGGGGGTTGTGCAGCAATCCATGACCCAAGGTTAGCGCCGAAAGCGACGCAGCGATAGGGGCGCGTTGCAGGCCATGCGTCAACTTAGACGGAAAGATCGCGTCCCATCAGCACAAGATCGTGAAATTGATCGAATTTCCAACCCGCTGCCGGGATGCGTCCCCATTCGGCATAACCAAGGGCGGCGTGGAACGCGATCGACGCAGTATTCGACCCGGTGATGCCGCCGATCATCAGGCGGTGTCCACGAAGACGGGCGTGCGCCTCGACCGCGCGGACCAGCAGGCGGCCAACGCCCCGACCGCGTCGTTCGGGATGGGCGTGGACGGAATGTTCCATGCTGTGCGCATAGCCCAAGCCGCCGCGAAATTGGGTATAGGTGGCAAAGCCCGCGATTCCGTCGTGATCCTGCGCCACCAGAAACGCGTGGTTCGCTGCCTGACGGTCCGCGACAAATCGGGCGATCTCTGGCTCGGACCTTTCCGTGGGCCAGAAGGTCGCGACCGTGTCGCGGATGATGGGGTTCCAAATCGCCGCGATCTGCGCGACATCGCCCGCCGTGGCGTCGCGCAGGATCACAGCGTAATCCGGCTGTCGGCTGTGGTCAGGGTCAGGGACATCGGCATACCCGCGCCGGTCAGCATCAGGCGTCGGTCGTCCACCTCCAGTCGATCCAGCGGCAGTGTCAGGCGGGCCATGCGCACGCCGCGATCGGGCAGGTTGTCCGACGGGTGCGGCCCGCCGCCCCAGTCGATCAGCATCGGCTGTGCCCCGTCGCGCGGCATCTGGCCCGACAGCGGCAGTGTGATGCGCCAGGACAGGTCACCGCGACGGGCCATCACGATCCGCGTGCCGGTGGGCGCGGTCAGCGGGTCCGCGCGCATGACCCAGCCGACGATACGCGGCGGTCCGTCGAACCCGTCCAGCCCAAACCAGCAGGGACGGAAATCGGCATCCGGATCAGGGGCGATCAGTTCCAGGTATTCCCTTGGCCCAAGCGACATCAGCCGATTGTGCGTCCCCATGCCTGGATGACGCCCGCCCGGTTCCAGAACCAGACCGTGACCGGCCAGCCACTCCGCACCCTCTTGCAGGGTGCGGGCGGCGATGGCCACATGGTCGAACGCCAGGCTCACCCGCGATGGGCGCCCGCGGCCAGATCGCGGACAAAGGCCAGGATTTCGGGGACAGGGCGACCTTCGCCGATCTGCTTGACGATGGCACTGCCCACCACGCAGCCGTCGGCCACGGATGCAATGGCCTCTGCCGCCTCGGGGGTCGAAATGCCAAAGCCCACGACGACCGGCAGGCCGGCAGCGGCGCGGATGCGCACGACCTCGGGGGCGACGTCGGCGGCGTTTGCCGCGGCCGCGCCGGTGATGCCCGTGACGCTGACGTAATAGACGAAACCGGTGATGTTCTTGACGACCGCAGGCAGGCGGCGGTCATCGGTCGTGGGCGTTGCCAGACGGATGAAGTTCAACCCCGCGGCCGTGGCGGGCACGCACAGTTCGGCGTCCTCCTCAGGGGGCAGGTCGACGACGATCAGACCGTCGATCCCGGCCTCGACCGCGTCGGTCAAGAACTGGGTCACGCCGCCCTTGCGGGCATAGATCGGGTTGTAATAGCCCATCAGGACGATCGGCGTCGTGGTGTCGTCGCGCCGGAATTCGCGCACGATGTCCAACGTGCGGCTGACGCTGCCGCCCTGCGCCAGGGCGCGTTGGCCCGCGGCCTGAATGGTCGCGCCGTCGGCCATCGGGTCGGTGAACGGCATGCCCAGTTCGATGATGTCGACGCCCGCATCGGGCAGGCCGCGCATGATCTGCAACGCGGTCGCATCGTCGGGGTCTGATGCCATCATGTAGGCTACAAAGGCCTTTTTGCCCTGCGCCTTGAGTGCCGCAAACCTGTCGTTGATTCTGGTCATGTCCGTCCCCGCATTTCTTGTCGCAATTCCTAGCGCGCATGGGGGGTGGGTGCAATCTCCGGGCGCGGGCCGGGCGCTGGCCGGGCCAAGGCTGGACTTGGCCGCGCGGGGCGCGTAACAGGCGCGGGATATTCAGACGGGAAAGGGTGCTGTCATGGGCTTTCGCATGGGGATCGTGGGCTTGCCGAACGTGGGCAAGTCGACGTTGTTCAACGCATTGACGAAAACCGCAGCCGCTCAGGCCGCGAACTTTCCGTTTTGCACCATCGAACCCAACGTGGGCGAGGTCGCGGTCCCCGACCCGCGCTTGGACACGCTGGCCGCCATTGCGGGCAGCAAGCAGATCATCCCGACGCGGATCACGTTTGTCGACATCGCGGGTCTGGTGAAGGGCGCGTCCAAGGGCGAGGGGTTGGGCAACCAGTTCCTGGCGACCATCCGCGAGGTGGATGCCATTGCCCATGTGCTGCGCTGTTTCGAGGATGGCGACATCACCCATGTCGAGGGTCGCGTCGATCCGCTGGCCGATGCCGAGGTGATCGAGACCGAGCTGATGATCGCGGACATGGAATCGATCGAACGCCGTCTGGCCAACCTGGCGCGCAAGCTGAAGGGCGGCGACAAGGATGCGGCCGATCAGCAGCGCCTGTTGCAACAGGCACTGGCCGTGCTGAACGAGGGTCGCCCCGCGCGCACGATAACCGTGTCCGACGATGACCGCCGTGCGTGGGACATGCTGCAGCTGCTGACCGCGAAGCCCGTGTTGTTCGTCTGCAACGTGGCCGAGGACGAGGCCGCGAACGGCAACGCCCTGTCCGAAAAGGTCCGCGAAATGGCCGAGGCCCAGGGCGCTGGTCACGTGGTGATCTCTGCCCGGATCGAGGAGGAGATCAGCCAGCTGGACGCCGAAGAGGCCCAGATGTTCCTGGGAGAGATGGGTCTGGAGGAGCCGGGCCTGGATCGCCTGATCCGTGCCGGGTACACCCTACTGGGCCTGCAGACCTATTTCACCGTCGGCCCCAAGGAGGCCCGCGCCTGGACCATCAGCAAGGGCACGCTGGCCCCGCAGGCGGCAGGCGTGATCCACGGCGATTTCGAAAAAGGGTTCATCCGGTCCGAAACCATCGCCTATGACGATTATGTTGCGGGCAAGGGAGAGGCAGGCGCGCGCGAAGCCGGCAAGCTGCGTGTCGAGGGCAAGACCTATGAGGTCAAGGACGGCGACGTCCTGCATTTCCTGTTCAGCGGCTGATGATGAAAGGCGGGCCGGGCGGCCCGCCTTGTTCATTCAGTAATAGGTCAGGTCCATCGCCTTGCCGCGAAAGACCGTATAGGCCAGCACGGAATAGGCGATGATCACCGGCAGCACGATCAGCGCCCCCACGAGGATGATGATAAGAGCCTCGGGTGCGGCGGCGGCCTGATAGATGGTCATCTGTTCCGGCACGACATAGGGGTAAAAGCTGTAGGCCAACCCCCCGAACGCCATCACGAACAGCGCGGTGGTCAACGCGAATGGCGTCCACGCCATCCGGTCGTCTTCCATCGGCAGCTTGTGCAGCACCCGCCACAGGGTCGTGATAAGCATCGCGGACAGGATCGGCAGGGGCGCGAGGATGGCAACCTCGGGCCAGGTGAACCACTTGTCCCATATGCGCGCGCTGACCAGCGGAGAGGCCGCCGAAATGGCCACGATGCCCGCCATCAGCCCCCAGATGCCGCGGCGCGCCCACAGGATCGCCTTGGCCTGCAGGATGCCCTCGGCCTTGCCGATCAGCCAGGTCGCACCGATAAAGCTGAACCCCACCGTCAGGAACACCGCCGTCAGCAGCGCAAACGCGATGTTGGCCCATGTGAACTGAAGCCCCGTGATATACAGCCCCAGCATGAAACCCTGCGACAAGGTCGATGCCAGGCTGCCGCCAAAGAACGCCCGGTTCCAGGCGACGCGGTGCCGGGTCGGCGCCTTTGCCCGGAATTCGAACGCAACGCCGCGCAGGATCAGGCCGATCAGCATGACGGTCACCGGCAGGTACAACGCCGTCAGGATGACTCCGTGCGCCACCGGGAACGCCACAAGCAACAGGCCGATGGCCAGGACCAGCCAGGTTTCGTTTGCGTCCCAGAAGGGGCCGATCGAGGCGACCATGCGGTCGCGCTCGGTCGCGGTGGCAAAGGGGAACAGCAGCCCCACCCCTAGGTCAAAGCCGTCCAGCACGACATAGACCAGGATCGAGATGCCCATCAGCATGGCAAAGACAAAGGGCAGCCAGATGAACGGATCGCCGAACAGATGCATGGGTTCACTCCGCCGGTTGCAGGACGCGGACACCCGCGTCCGGGGTGGGCAGGTCCGGGGTCAGGGGATCATGACGTGCCGCACGCCGCGCCAGATAGGCCAACGTTCCCAGATAGGCCGCCATCAGCAGGGCATAGACCAGCAGGTAAGCGACCAGACTGGAGGCGACCATGCCCCCGGATACCGGGCCGACGGCGTCCTTGGTGGACAGCACGCCGGTCACCAGCCAGGGCTGACGTCCGATCTCTGTCACGTACCAACCGGCAAGCGTGGCGATCCAGCCGGAAAACCCCATCGCGGCAAAGGCATAGATCCAGGGGCGGGGCAGGCCCTCGACACCGCGACCGCGGCGCATGAACCACATCGACGACCAGGACAGCGCCAGCATCGCGAAACCCATGCCGACCATCACCCTAAAGCTGTAGAAGACCGGTGCCACGGGCGGGTGCTGGACCGTGCCGTCATCAGCCACAAAGTCGTTCAGGCCCGGCACCTCGCCATCGACGCTGTGGGTCAGGATCAGGGATGCGACGTTCGGGACGGCGATCTCCAACCGGTTTTCGCGTGCGTCCTGATCGGGGATCGCGAACAGGACCAGCGGCACGTTCCCCTGCGTTTCCCAGTTACCCTCCATCGCGGCGACCTTGGCGGGCTGGTGTTCCAACGTGTTCAGGCCGTGCATATCGCCGGCGTAGATCTGCAGCGGGATCAGCAGTGCCCCCATCGTCGCGCCAAACCGCAGCGTGGTGCGGACTTCGGCACCGCGGTCGCCCCAGATCCAGCGCAGGGCCGATA
This sequence comes from Paracoccus sp. Ld10, assembly GCF_045064235.1. Classification (NCBI taxonomy): domain Bacteria; kingdom Pseudomonadati; phylum Pseudomonadota; class Alphaproteobacteria; order Rhodobacterales; family Paracoccaceae; genus Paracoccus; species Paracoccus sp. Ld10. The sequence continues at coordinate 317,171 of NZ_JBISHD010000031.1, forward strand.
CACCGGCGATCAGGAACGCCACCGTCAGACCCGATGCCAACAGCATGTGCGTCAGACGATAGGGCAGCGACGGGTTGAAGATGATCGCCATCCAGTCGGTCGCGTGCACGACACCGTCGATCAGCGCATAGCCGTCAGGCGTGTGCATCCAGCTGTTCAGAACCAGGATCCAGAAGGCCGACAATGTCGTCCCGAAGGCGACCAGAGAGGTCGCGGTCGTGTGCAGCCAACCGGGCACGCGGCGGAACCCGAACAGCATGATGCCCAGGAACGCGGCCTCCAGAAAGAAGGCGGTCAGGACTTCGTAGGCCAGCAGCGGCCCTGCAATGTTGCCCACCCGCTCCATGAAGCCCGGCCAGTTTGTGCCGAACTGGAACGACATGGTGATGCCCGACACAACGCCAAGAGCAAAGGACAGGGCAAAGACCTTGACCCAGAAACGATAGGCGTCCATCCATTTTTCGTCGCCCGTCCGGTTGAAGCGCAGCTTGAAGAACAGCAGCACCCAGCCAAGTGCGATGGTGATAGTCGGGAACAGGATGTGGAAAGAGATGTTCGCGGCAAATTGAATCCGCGACAGAATCAGCGGGTCCATTGGGTTCAGCCTTTCGTTTGAGGGTTGCTGCGACGGATCGGGATCAGTTTGCCCGCGCCGTCGACAAGGCGACCAAGACGGGCGCCCATGTTCAGGATCGCGACAAGACGCTCGGTCTCGAACCGGGCCATGTCGTCATGAAATCTGGTCATCTGTTCGATCAGCTGGCGCAGTTCAGCGATCCGGGCATGGGCTGCGCGATCGGCAGGGTCGGGTTCGGCCATCGACAGTTCGCGCAGCTTGGTCAGGGTCGGGTCGATCTCGCGCTTGCGCCGTTCGTTGATCAGCGTGCGCACGATCTCCCACAGGTCGTCGGGGGTGGTAAAGAACTCGCGCCGATCGTCCTGCTGATGGCGCAGGCGGACCAGATTCCAGCTTTGGAGTTCCTTGAGCGCCATCGACACGTTGGACCGCGAGAAGCCGAGGGCCACCACGATGTCGTCCGCACACAGCGGCTGATCTGCCAGGAACAGCAGTGCGTAGACCTGACCTACGGTACGGTTGATGCCCCACCGCGATCCCATTTCGCCGAAATGCAGGATGAATTCCTGCCGCAAGGCCGAGAGTGACATTCGCTTGATCCTGTCATTTCAGTAATTACTGAAAACATCATAGATCAGCTTGGGTGCGGGCCAATCGGGCGGGTTGTCGCATACGGACATGCAAACGCCCCCGCCTCTGAAAGGCGGGGGCGTCTTATCAGTCACGCAAAGGGATCAGTTGCCGATAACCTTGCAGGGCTGCGACCGGCTTTGCATTCGTTCGCAGGCCAGTTCGGCATGCCCCTTTGACAGGTTGCCGAATTGCGGCTCGAACCCGCGATTGGTGTTTGAAACGTGACGGCGCGCCGCACCGAACAGGTTGCCGTCCTGCAGCGCCAGACCCAGAAGCAGTCGGTCGGCCTCGGCCTGCGAGGGATACAATCCCAGGCTGACGCCCCAGTTGCGACCACTGTCCGTGGGTCGGCGTACGACCTCAAGCGCCTCGGGGTTGCTCAGGTCGCCTTCACCCATCGCAGCAAGGATCACGGTTTCGGACCGCGGTTTGGGTGCCGCAGAACTGTCCAGCGACAGCGTTCCGGGGGCGGCCCGCATCTGCGGTTCGGGGGTGGCCGCAGGGGCGGGATCGGGTTGTGCGACCGCGGCAATGCTGGCCGTGCGCCGGGGAGAGGGCGCGGGCCGGGCGGATCCGGCCAGGACGGGTGCCGCAAGGCTGGCCTGCTGTGCCGGCGCATCGTCGGACGCCACGACCGTGGCCAACGCTTGCTGGATGGCCTCGGGGGCCGGGGATGCCGATCCGGGGCGCGCACGCGGGCGCACGCTGCTGGCCAGCGCAGCGCCCGGTGCCGCGGCGGCGGGTGCGGTTGCACCTGCAAGGCGCAGCGCCTCGGTCAGGTCGACCTTTGGCGCCGCAGCGACCAGCGTCGAGGCCGCAGCGGCAGGCCGTGTTGCTGGCGGGGGCGACGCCTGCAGCACCAGGCGCTGTGGTTCCGCCTGGGTCGCGGCCGGACTGGCGGCAACCTGTGCCCGGCGTGTCGTCGATTGGACCAGCATGCGCGGCGCCTGCGGCCGGACCTCGCGGACGCGATCGGGAATGCGGGTAAAGCTGCTGTCCAGCAGTTCGGTCATCACCTGGTTGCGATGCGCGGTGGATGTGCCACCGAACACGGTCGCGATCAGGCGGCGGTTGCCGCGCTGCGCCGATGCGGTCAGGTTGAACCCCGCCGCCCGTGTATATCCGGTCTTGATCCCGTCCGCCCCGGAATAGGCATCCAGAAACCGGCGGTTGGTCGATGCGACCTGGGCGATTCCGGCATCGGCCGAGCGGCGCGAGAACAGGTTGTAATACTGGGGGAAGTCATAGAACAGATGGCGCCCCAGAACGCTCATGTCATGCGCGGTCGAGAAATGGCCTTCGGTCGTCAGGCCGTGGGCGTTGCGGAACTGGCTGTTATTCATGCCAAGAGCGCGCGCCATCTGTGTCATCTGCTGGGTAAAGGCCTGCTCTGACCCTGCGAGGCCTTCGCCGATGGCGGTGGCGGCGTCATTGGCCGACTTGATCGCGGCTGCACGCAGCAGATAGCGCAGTTCGATCTGCTGGCCTGCGCGCAGGCCCAGCTTGGAGGGTGGCTCGTTCGCGGCCTTGCTCGAAATGGTGAATTTGGAATCCAGCCGCACCTGCCCGCGTTCGATGGCCGAAAACGCCATGTACAGCGTCATCATCTTGGTCAGCGAGGCCGGGTGCAGTCGTGTATCCGAATTCTGGCGATAGATGGGTTGCCCGGTCCGGGCGTCCATCACATATGCCGCGAAAGGCGCCGCGGCGGCCGGCAGGCCCAACAGGGCAACGGCCAGGACGGCATGACAAAGCAGCCGGAAGGCATGGGTAAATCGGGTCACTGTCGCTGTCTCTCTGCCTCAAGCGGACGCGTCGTTTGTCGCACGTCCGTCGTTAATCAACTTATAATAGCACGGGTCTTTTCACCTTGAAACCGGGCAATCGCGCTAATTTTGTCTGCACTGTTGGCGGGGTGCCCATACCCCGAGTCGCGGCGCTTCAGCGCGGGGGGCTTTCATCCGGGCGCGTTTGCGCTATATTTCGCATGATGGCGACAGCGCCCACGTCCTCGCCTCCGCATTCAGGAACGACCGCAGCCCGATGACGCACTGGATGACCGAACCCGACAACCCCGATGATCAATCCGATCTGGCGGTCAAGCCGCGCGCGAAATCGCAGCGGCCGCCGATGTACAAGGTCATGTTGCTGAACGACGATTTCACGCCGATGGAATTTGTTGTCCATGTCTTGGAACGGCTGTTCCACATGACCCACGCACAGGCGATAGAGATCATGTTGACCGTGCACCGCCGGGGACTGGCCGTGGTCGGCGTATTTTCACACGAGGTGGCCGAGACAAAGGTCGCCCAGGTGATGGAACTGGCCCGACGTCAGCAACATCCCCTGCAATGTACCATGGAAAAAGAGTAATCGCTTGACCCAATCACGACTGGAGCTGGCCTTTCCGGATGGCCATCCCGGAGGCCGGGTGCTGTTCATCGGCGCCACCGCCACGGATGATCTATCAGCACTGAACGCCGATCAGCTGACGATTGTTCAGGGAAACTTCCCCGACCATCGCGACCTGACCGCGCGCGGTTTCGACGTGCAGACCGATGCGCAGGGCCGTTTTGACGCGGCCATCGTTCGGTTGCCCCGTGCCAAGGCCGCGGCGCGTGCGCGCCTGTCAATAGCCGCGGGGCATCTACCGACCGGCGCGGCCCTTTGGGTCGACGGTCAAAAGACCGACGGTGTCGATTCCCTGTTGAAGGAACTGCGCGGCCACGCCGAGGTGCGCGACGTGATCAGCAAGGCGCATGGCAAGATTTTTCAGGTCACGGTACCCGAAGGTGGCCTGCCCGCCGACTGGACAGCGTCCGAGCGTCAGGTCGAGCCGGGATTCGTGACCCTGCCGGGCGTCTTTTCGGCGGATGGCATCGATCCTGGGTCACGGATGCTGGCGGATAATCTGCCGCCCAAGATGCCGACCCGCGTGGTGGATCTGGGCGCGGGCTGGGGGTGGCTGTCGGCGCATGCGCTGGCCCGGCCCGGCATCGCCGAACTGCATCTGGTCGAGTCGGACCATGCCGCCCTGACATCGGCACGGCGGAACGTGACCGACCCCCGGGCACGTTTCCATTGGGCGGATGCGCGCGATTTTGCCCTCCGCGAGCCGGTGAATGGCGTCATCATGAACCCGCCGTTCCACGAGGGGCGGCAGGCCGACCCCCGGCTTGGTGCAGATTTCATCGCCACTGCGGCGCGCATCCTGACCGGCGCGGGCCGGCTGTGGATGGTGGCAAACCGTCATCTGCCCTACGAATCGGCGTTGGCCCAGCACTTTGGTCAGGTCCATGAAATCGCCGGTGACACCCGTTTCAAGGTGATCGAGGCGACCGCAGCGGGCAAGGGCACCGCGACGGTCCGGAGCAAGGGATCGCGGCGGTGACACTGTCGATTCAAGGCAAGACGGCGATCGTCACCGGGGCTGCGCGTGGCGTCGGGCTGGCCATCGCGCGGCATCTGGCGGAACGGGGCGCATCGGTGATGTTCGCGGATGGTGATGAACAGGCGTTGCAATCGGCGGTGTCCGATTATGCGGGCGAAGAAAGCCAGGTCCGCCATTTCGTCGGCAACATGTCGGAAAAGCTGGCCATGGCGAACCTGCTTTCCGCGACGCTGGATGCTTTTGACCGCGTCGACATCCTGGTAAACGCCCATCGTTTCGTCCGGGGCAGCGATCCGCTGGACACCGACATGGACGCCCTGGAGGAGATGCTGCGCCAGAACATGCTGGCAGGTCTGCGCCTGTCGCAAATGGTCGCCAAGCGCATGATCCGCCAAGCAGAGGGAGAGGATCCCGGTGCACAGACCGGGTCGATCGTGAACATCTCGACCTTGGCCGCGCGGCGACCGATCCCGTCGATGTTGGGGTATTCCATTGCCTGTGCCGCCCAGGAACAGGCGACGCGCGGGCTGGCGCTGGCGTTGGCGCCGCACCGCATCCGCGTGAACGGCGTCAGCTTCAGCAGCGTGATGTCGCATGAGCTGCAATGCGCGCTGAAGGACAATCCCGACCAGCGCGCGCAGATCATCGCGGGCACCCCCCTGGGCCGCATCGCCCCGGCCGAAGAGCTGTCAGAGACGGTGCATTACCTGGTCAGCGATGGCGCGCGGTTCGTGACCGGCCAGATCGTGACCGTGGACGGCGGCCGCAGCCTGGCAGACCCCGTCACGTCGCAGGTTCTTTAGGTTTCCGCGGGATAGGCCGCCCGGCATGCGGTGACCGCGGCATTCGCGCCGCGCGTCAGTGCCGCCTGGCGTTCTGCTAAACCGTCGCGCTTGCGCGTTTCCGCGGAGGGGTCGATGGGCACGCGAAAGCGTTCGACATCGACATAGTCGCGCCAGCAGCCGTATGTGGTGATGTGCCTGTTCCCCTCGTGGTCGCGAGTGACGCGTTCGCATTGCGCAAACCGTGACCGCACCACCTGGCGTTCGTCCCAGGCATAGCCCCGCGACAGATTGCCCTCGACCTCGGCCAGCAGGCCGCTGACGGTGCGATATTCGCTGGTGTTCCGGCTGATGCAGCGTTCCTGCGGCGTGGCGCATGCGCCAAGCGCAAGGACCGGTGCAAGGCAAAGGGCAAGGGCGGTGTTGCGGCGCATGGCGGCTCTCTTTATGGACGCAGGCGATGCTAGTCGCGATGACTGGGGCTGGCAAATCACGAATGAGGCCCGCCATGGACGAACAACGCCGCCGCGCCGCAGATTGGTTTCGCGACCTGCGCGACCGCATCACGACCGCCTTCGAGGCGCTGGAGGATCGCGCCCCCGGTGCCCCCCCCGCAGGCCGGTTCGAGGTGACGCCCACCGAACGCGCCGACAATGGCGGCGGCGGCATCATGTCGGTGATGCGCGGCGGCCGTGCCTTTGAAAAGGTCGGCGTGAACTGGTCCGAGGTGCACGGCACGCTGGCCCCCCGCGCGCAGGCCGCGATGGCCGCCCGCGGCGTCCCCGGCATGGAGAGCGACCCGCGGTTCTGGGCATCGGGCATCAGCCTGGTCGCGCATATGCAGAACCCGCACGCCCCCGCCGTACACATGAACACCCGCATGTTCTGGACCCCCGGCGCATGGTGGTTCGGCGGCGGGTCCGACCTGAACCCCTGCATCGAATACGCGGACGACACCGCGCATTTTCACGACACGCTGCGCGATGCCTGCGCGGCCCACGGGGCGGATTACTATGACCGCTTCAAGGGTTGGGCGGACGAATATTTCTTTATCCCGCATCGCGGGCGGGCGCGTGGCGTGGGCGGGATCTTTTACGACGATCTGAACACCGGGGATTGGGAGGCCGATTTCGCGTTCACCCGCGACGTTGGCGCGGCGTTCCTGCCGGCCTTTCTGCCGCTGGCAGAGACGCGCATGACACAGGGTTTCGACGATGCCGATCGGGACGCTCAGTTGATCCACCGAGGGCTCTATGCCGAATACAACCTGGTCTATGACCGCGGCACCAAGTTCGGGCTGGAGACCGGCCACAACGCCGATGCCGTCCTGATGAGCCTGCCGCCCCTGGCAAAGTGGGTGTGAGCGTATGAAGGATCGCCCGTGGGAGAACCTCGATGATCTGGACGGCACCGAAGCTTCAGAGGCAATCGCCGCGTTCTGCTGGAGCAGACTTGCCATCCTCAGAACCCAGCAGCGCATCTATGTCGGACTGTACTCAGACCCGGAGCGTGTGGCTGTTCTGAGGAACGCGTCTCAGACAGTCGCAGGTGTCATGGACGACGCACTTTTTGATGTCATCGTACTTGGCATCTGCCGACTTCTTGACCCGCGGAAGGCGGGTCGGACGCCGTACAGAAACCTGACATTCGACCTTCTTATTGCCAGTCTTCCTCCCTCTGACCGGACAGCCGCCTTTACCTTCGCGCGCATTAGGCTGTGCGAGCGCGCGGAGGTTCTTCGCGATCGCCGTGACAAGCACCTGGCACATACGGATGTCGATTCACTCAGGCAAGGTTCGGAGGTAGGCTGGACCAGCATGCAGGACATCGAAATCGTCCTGCAGGGCATGGGCGACCTGTTGGAACAAATTTACGCATCCGAGTTCGAGCGGCACATAGTCACCTGGCCTGCGGACCGTTTCCACGAACTTGGGTTCCTACGTGCGCTGTACTTCGGGAAAACTGCCCATGATGAACGCAAAGCGGCCTTCACGAAGGAATATATGGGTGTCCCCCTGAGCCGAAACAGTCGATTGCCAGATCTGGGCACGATATACCCAAAGTTCCTGCGCAGTCCTTTCCGTTCAGCAGACTAAACGTCCAGTTCCTCGACGAACCGCGCATTCTCCTGAATGTATTCGAACCGCAACTCCGGTTTCTTGCCCATCAGGCGTTCGACCAGGTCGCCGGTTTCTCCGCCTTCGTCGTCGTCGATGCTGACGCGGATCAGCTTGCGGGTCAGCGGGTTCATGGTCGTGTCCTTGAGATCCTTGGCGTCCATCTCGCCCAGTCCCTTGAACCGCTGGACGTCGATCTTGCCGCGACCGCCCAGGCCCTTGGCCATCATCTTTTCCTTTTCCGCGTCGTCGGACACATACAGGCGCTGCGCCCCTTGGGTCAGCCGGTACAGCGGTGGACAGGCCAGATACAGGTGCCCCTTGTCGATCATCGGCCGCATCTGCGTGAAAAAGAACGTCATCAGCAGCGATGCGATATGCGCGCCGTCAACGTCGGCATCGGTCATGATGATGATCTTGTCGTAGCGCAGGTCGTCGACGTTGAAACGCGTGCCCATGTTGACGCCGAGCGCCTGGCACAGATCGTTGATTTCCTGGTTCGCGCCCATCTTGGACGACGCCGCACCCAGTACGTTCAGGATCTTGCCACGCAGCGGCAGCAGGGCCTGTTTGGTGCGATCACGGGCCATCTTGGCCGATCCACCGGCGCTGTCCCCTTCGACGATGAACAGTTCGGTCCCGTCGCGGTTGGTGGCGCTGCAATCGACCAGCTTGCCGGGCAAGCGCAGCTTTTTGGTGGCCGTCTTGCGGGCGGTTTCCTTTTCCTGGCGGCGGCGCAGGCGTTCCTCGGCGCGCAGCACCAGGAAATCCAGGATCGCGCCGGCCGATTTCGTGTCGGATGCCAACCAGGTGTCGAAATGGTCGCGCACCGCACCCTCGACCAGGCGCGCGGCCTCGGTCGTGGCCAGGCGGTCCTTGGTCTGGCCCACGAATTCCGGCTCTCGGATGAAACAGCTGACCAATGCACAGCCGCCGATGATCAGATCCTCACGCGTGATCTGGGCGGCCTTCTTGTTGCTGACGCGTTCGCCATAGGTGCGGATGCCCTTCAGGATCGCGGCCCAGAACCCCATCTCGTGCGTGCCGCCCTCGGGCGTGGGGACGGTGTTGCAATAGGACTGGATGAAGCCGTCGCGCGCAGGCGTCCAGTTGATCGCCCAGTCCACCTTGCCCGGAACACCGAACTTCGCATTGAAATCGATGCTGCCGGAGAACGGGCGGTCGGAATAGGTGCTGGCCCCGGACAGCGTCTCGGTCAGGTAATCGGCCAGACCGCCGGGGAAATGGAACGTGGCCTCGCGCGGGGTTTCGCCATCGTCGATCTCGGTCTTCCAGCGGATCTCGACGCCGCTGAACAGGTAGGCCTTGGATTTCACCATCTTCATCAGCCGCCCGGGCTTGAAGCGGTGATGGCCAAAGATCTCTTCGTCAGCGTGGAACGTCACGGTGGTGCCGCGCCGGTTCGGTGCCGCGCCGATCTTGGCCACCGGCCCCTGCGGGATGCCGCGTGAGAAACGCTGCTCGAACAGTTCCTTGTTGCGCGCGACCTGCACGACCATCAGGTCCGACAGCGCGTTCACGACCGACGCGCCAACCCCGTGCAGACCGCCCGACGTCTGATAGGTGTCACCCGAGAACTTGCCCCCCGCATGCAGCGTGCACAGGATCACCTCCAGCGCGGATTTACCGGGGAATTTGGGGTGCGGGTCGATGGGAATGCCGCGACCGTTGTCGCGTACGACGACGCTGAAATCGGCCTGCAGCTCGACCTCGATCCGGGTGGCGTGGCCCGCCACGGCCTCGTCCATCGAGTTGTCCAGGATTTCCGCGACCAGATGGTGCAACGCGCGTTCATCGGTGCCGCCGATATACATGCCGGGGCGCTTGCGCACAGGCTCCAACCCCTCCAGCACCTCGATGGAGGATGCGGAATAGGCGTCGCTGGCGGCGTTGCCGGAAAGAAGGTCGTCGGCCATGGGGTCGCTCGCTGATTTGGATCGTGGCGCTTATCTCATGGCGCAGGGGCGGGCGGCAAGGGGTTGTGTCCCCCGCGCGCCCCGACCCAAAGGATTGCGCCGCCTATTCAGGCTCTGCCATGCGGGCGGCCCACATCGCCTGGAACGCCGGACGATCCTGACAGGCAGACAGCCATGCGCGGATCGCGGGGAACCCCTCCATCAGCGCGCCGTGCCCCTGGGCATAGCGCACGATCTCGGACAGGTTCAGGTCGGCCACGGTGAACCGTCCCCCGACCAGATAGGCGTGGGTCGCCAGATGATCCTCCAGCACCTTCAGGGGCCGGACCAGCCGTTCGGACGCGTCCGCGACGATGCCGACGTCATCGGCCGATTGCAGCGTGCCGCGATTGTGCAGCATCATGATGGTCAGCGCGTCGGGTTCGATCGCGGTCGCGCCATAGACGGACCACTGGGTCATCAGCGCGTCTTCGGCGTAATCCTGGGGGCCGGTGGGGCCGCCATGTTTGCGCGCCAGATGCAGGGTGATCGCCAGCGATTCGGACAGCACCAACCCCTCGTCCTCGATCACCGGAACGGCGCCTGCGGGGGACAGGTCCAGAAAATCGGGGCTGCGGGTGTTGGGGGGCGCGTCGGGCGCGTCGGCATTGCCGATGCGATAGGCCTGGATGACGGGCACCTGCCGAAAGGGCAGGTCCAGTTCGTGACAAAGCCACACGACGCGCGATGCGCGCGAGCGGGTGACGCCGTGGATGGTCAGCATGATGGCCCCCGGATTGGTTCGGCGGCCACATTGGGACGCGCGCGCGCGCGCCGCAAGCCCCCCGTCAGCGGATGCCCGCGCGCGCCGCGGCGCGATCGATCGCGTCGATGATCGCTTGCGGATCGCCATGCTGGGGCATGTGGCCCTGATCGGGCAGGATCGTCAGTGCGGCATTGGGCAGCGCATCGGACAGGGGCAGGGCGTGGATGCCGGCGGGCACGATGGTGTCGCGTCCCCCGTGGATCACCTCGACCGGCAGGGTCAGCCGTGGATAGCCGGGCGCCATGGCGCGCAGATAGGGGCGCAGCCCGGTGATCTGTGCCGCGTTCGCGCGATAGTTGCCGCGCCGCGCGGCCAGCCCCACGCCGATGTAATCGGAATAGCCCGCCGGCACCGCCTGCGGCTGAAAGATGTCGGCCATGATCCGATCCCCAAGCGACACCGGCGCCAGTGCCGTCAACAGCGGCGGACCAACCCGGTCGCCAAGCGGCGTGTCCAGAAACGCGAACCATCCCGACAGATCGCCGGGCCACGGCATCGTGGCCCCCGACACGATCACCAGCGCCGCCGTAGCGCCCGGCGCGCGTAGGCCCCAGGCCATCGCCACCGCACCGCCATAGCTGTGCCCCAGCACGACGGGGCGGCGGACGCCCAGCTGATCTGCGGCGGCGCGCAACAGTTCGGCCTGGGCAATGGGGTTGTCGGTCTGTTCGCCGATGGCATCCGTCCATCCCAGCCCCGGCCGGTCAAAGGCCAGTACCCGGTACCGTGTGGCCAGCCGGTCGGCCAATGCAAAGGTGAAATCACGGCTGTTGCCGCTGGCCCCATGCAACAGGATCAGGTCGGGACCGCTGCCGCGGATGTCGACATGGACGGTGCGGCCCTGCACCTGAATCAGCTGGCCGGTGGGGGGGAATTCGGCCTCGAACGCTGTTTCGCGCGCGGTGGCGCGGGCGTTGACGATCCGTCCGCAGCCGGTCAGGGCAAGCGCCAGTCCTGCCATCGTGAATGCGCGTCGTTTCATGCGGTCAGCCCCTGTTCCTGTGCCAGACACGTTGCGAACCATGCCAGAGTTGCGCCGTGCAGGTGGTTTTCCGCCCGGCTGGCAAAGCGGTGATTTGCAAGCCGGGTGCTGCGCGGGTAACTGGAACGGCTGTCCTTGCCAAGGTACCCTGCCGATGACGCCGCGTGTGTTTTGCCTGTCCACCCTGCTGATCGCCGCGCCGCTTGGGGCGCTGGCCCATCCGCATGTGTTCATCGACGCGGGCCTGTCGCTGCGCCATGACGCGTCCGGCGCGCTGACCCATCTGGCGGTCGAATGGGCCTATGACGAATTCTATTCGCTGCTGATCATTGAGGATCTGGGGCTGGACCCCGACGGCGACGGTGTGCTGACCCCCGACGAACAGGCCGCGTTGCAGGGTTTCGACGCCGATTGGGAACCCGGCTTTGACGGGCGCCTGTATCTGGAGACGGACAGCGGCCGTCCGGCCCTTGACGGGCCACAGGATTTCGCCGCGCGCTATCAGGATGGGCGGCTGATCTCGGCCCATGTGCGGCCGCTGGCCACGCCGCTGGACGGGGACGTGCCGCTGACGATCAAGGTCTATGACCCTGAATACTATGTCCAGTTCAGCGTTCCCGAACCCCCGGCCATCACCCGGACCGATTGCACGGCCGATCTGCGCATGGGCGATCCCTATGCCGCCTCCGACGCCTATGCCCGCGCCGTGGGCGAGGCCCTGGGCGATGGCGAAAGCGCTGAGGAAGCAGACCTGATCACCGTGGATATCGGCGCCACCGGTGCGGATTCGGTACAGGTCCGCTGTGGTCTGCAGTCATGATACGCGCCGTCGCCCTGACCGGGCTGGTCGTCGGCCTGATGTTGATGGCGCTGTGGCTGAGCGGCGGCCTGACCGGGATCGAACGGTGGGCCACCGATCAACAGCGCGCCGTGCAGAACGCGATGGCCGGAGCCCTGCGGGCGTTGCGGTCGGGCCAGCCGGGGGCGGTCATGTCGTTGCTGGGCCTGTGCTTTGCCTATGGCGTCGCGCATGCGGTCGGACCCGGCCACGGCAAGGTGATCATCGGCAGCTATGGCTTTGGCGCGCAGGTACCGCTGGCGCGGTTGGCGGGGCTGTCGGTCGCATCGTCATTGGCACAGGCGGGTACGGCGATTGCGCTGGTCTGGGGGGGCATCACCGTCCTGGACCTGGGGCGTGAAACCCTGACCGACCTGTCAGAGGTCGTAATGGTTCAGGTCAGCACCGCCCTTGTCGGCATGGTCGGATTGTGGCTGGCGTGGCGCGGGGTGGCGATGCTGCGCGCACAGGCGCGGGCCGATCGTCACCATCATGACCATGCCTGCGGCTGTGGCCACGCGCACGGTCCCACGCCGTCACAAGTGGCGCAGACGCGGTCCCTGCGCGACGGGCTGCTCGTCGTGGCGGGCATTGCGCTGCGACCCTGCACGGGGGCGCTGTTCCTGCTGATCCTGACCTGGCGCATGGACATTTTCGGCATGGGCATCCTTGGGGCCATTGCCATGGGGATGGGAACCGCGATGGTCACCGTCGCTGTCGCCTGTCTGGCGGTCTGGGCGCGACGGGGCAGCTTTGCCCTGCTGCCCGACCATGGCCCCTGGGCCGTGGCCGCGCGCTGGTTGCCAGGCGCGATGCAGATGGGTGCAGGGGCGCTGATTGCCGCGATTTCCATGGCGGTGCTGCTGGCGTCGCGATGACCGCGTCTGTCCATGCGCCTCTCGCACAGGCCCGCGTTCCACAGCAAATGGCACTGTCGCATCGGGTCGACCTTGATCGCCCTGCGATGTCCCCCGTAACCGTTCGGCACAGAACGCCGATGACCGCATCTGGTGGCATTGCGGGTCATCGGCGACACTAATCCCGATCTGTGGTTCATCGGCCACAAAACGTCCGGGGCATTTGCGATCAAGCGCCGTGATGGAGCGGAAAATCGTCATGGCACTGCCGCGCAGCGGTCGCACCGTCAAAAACGGTGCCTAAATCATGTCGGGCCAAAGACTGTTCCCCACCCTACGCGCCTGATTTTCCATTGGCCGCGCAAACAAGCGCGCCCATCGGCGCCACTTAATTCGCGGCGCTGTCAGTTCGCAGGCACGGGTGCGGATCGATCCAGCGCACCTTGCTGGCCGCGATCCATCATCCTGTCGCCCACATGGGTGGACCGCCGATCAGCGTGTCAGGCGCGTGCAGATGTATTTGTCGCGTTCAGGTCCAATTGTGCAATCAACATGTCCATCGCCTGGCCCATCGCCGCACGATTGGCAAACAGTGTCGCCTGTGATCGAAGGATCGGCTGTTCGTCCAGAACGCGCAGGTTGTTGGCCCGCAGCGTTTCGCCCGACGAGGTGATGTCGGCGATCGCCTCGGCAGTCATGTTGGCGACCGTCCCCTCGGTCGCGCCCTGGCTGTCGATCAGCTGATAATCTGCAACCTCGTGGTCGGACAGCCACGCGCGGACCAGCCGGTGGTACTTTGTGGCGATGCGCAGACGGAAGCCGTGGCTGGCCCTGAAATCGCGAGCGACCGCGGCGAAATCGTCCAGATCCGTGCAATCACGCCAGCAATCCGGCACGGCCAGGATCAGGTCGGCATGCCCGAACCCCATCGGGGCCAGTTCGACCAGATCCGTCGACCACCCGGCCAGCTTCTCTCGCACCAGATCGGTGCCGGTCACGCCCAGGTCGATCCGGCCGGCGGCCAGTTCGCGCGGGATCTCTCCTGCGGACAGCAGGACCAGCGACACGCCTTCGATCCCTTCGACCCGGCCCGCGTATTCGCGTTCGGAACCGGCCCGCGACAGGCGCACGCCCCGGTCTGCGAACCAGTCAAAGGTCTGCTCCATCAGCCGCCCCTTGGACGGTACACCAAGCCGGATCATGCCCCCGCCTCCAATTCGGCCACCAGACCGGGGCGGATGATGCCGCCCACGGCAGGAATTTCACGACCGCGCCCCAGCACGCGGGTCAGCGCGTCGTAACGCCCACCCGACGCCACCGGGGGCCATCCGGCCCGGTCCGCCTGAAAGGTGAAGGTGAAACCGTCGTAATATTCCATCGTGGTACGCCCATGGCTGGCGTCGAAAATCACCGTCTGCAGATCGATCCCACGCGCGGCGATGGCGTCCAGTCGCGCCCGCACGCGGGTGACAGCAGGGGCAATCGCGGGCATGTCGCAGGCCAGATCGGCCAGCGCCGCCAACGCCAACGGGGCAGGGGCGCGCAGGGCGAACAGGCGGTCCAGCCGTTCGGTCCACACCGGCGCCAGCGGCGGCACTGCCGCATCCGATTGCAGGCGCGTGATGCGCCGGATCATTTCGTCTTCGGACCGCATTCCGGCCCAGGGCGCGGTCGCCTCGGGGAAACACCGCGCCACCGAGGGCGCGGAAAAGCGTGCCAGCAGCCGCGCGAACCGGCCCGGACGCCAGACGTGGTGCAGCAGCGCCACCGCCCGCGCATCGGTCAGCGGCAGGCCGCGCACCGCGTCCAGCAGCAGCCCCATGTCGCCCATGCGTGCCTGCAGGTCATGGGGGGCCAGCGCGTCGTGGAACAGGGCGAATACCTCGGCATCGGCCTGGGGGTCGCGGGTGAACAACTCGAACCCGCATTGCAGGTATTCGTGGTCGCGCGGCGTGGCGGGGCGGGTGTTGCCGGGGTCCTGCTTGCGGAACACCTCTCCCAGATAACAGTATCGGGCGGGGTCGGCGCCGTTCTGCATATGCGCCTGAACCACCGGGACGGTGAAATCGGGGCGTAACATCATCTCTCCGCGGATCGGGTCGGGGGTGACATAGGCGCGGGCGCGGATGTCCTCTCCGTACAGGTCCAGCAGGTCGCCCGCGGGCAGCAGGATGTCGGGCGCGATCTCTGTCGCGCCGGCGTCGCGGAACCGCGACAGCAGCCGTTGACCGACCGCCTGTTTCGCCTGTTTCGGGATCATCCGATGATCCTGCGGACTTCGGCGACCAGGTCGGCGCGGGCGACCTCGGTCTGGGCGGGCTGGGATTTCCATTCCTCGACAGTGGCTTGGGCCGCGATCTTTGCGCCCAGAATCAGATCCTTGACCTGCACGACGCCGCGTTCGGCCTCGTCACCGCCCTGGATGATCGCGACGGGCGCGCCGCGTTTATCCGCGTATTTCAGCTGATTGCCGAAATTCTTGGGGTTGCCCAGATAGACCTCGGCGCGGATGCCCGCGGCGCGCAGGTCGGCGGCCATCGCCTGATAATCAGACATGCGCTCGCGGTCCATCACGGTCACGACCACGGGACCGGCTGCCTGGGCCCCGGCCAGACCCTTGGCGCGGAGTGCTGCCAGCAGGCGGTCGACGCCGATGCTGACGCCCGTCGCCGGGACCTTTTGCCCGGTGAAACGCTCGACCAGGCCGTCATAGCGGCCACCGCCCGCGACCGACCCGAACTGCCGCTTGCGGCCCTTTTCGTCCAGAATCTCGAAGGTCAGCTCGGCCTCGAAGACCGGGCCGGTGTAATAGCCAAGGCCGCGGACCACGGCGGGATCGATGACGGCGCGATCCTCGGTCACGCCCATCGCGGCCAGCATCCCGGCGATCTGGCGCAGCTCGTCCACGCCCTCGGCGCCGATGGCCGATCCGCCCACCGCCGCCGACAGGTTCTCCAGCGTGGCTGCATTATCCGCGCCCTTGGAGGTCAGAAAGGCCAGCACCGGGGCCGCCTGTCCCTCGGACAGACCCACGCCGTCGATGCGCGCGCCGCTGTCGTCCAGACGACCAGTGGTCAGCAGGGCCAGGACGCCGTCGCGGCCGACCTTGTCGAACTTGTCGATCTGGCGCAGCACGTCCTCGGCCTGATCCTCGCGCACGTCGGCGGCCTCCAGAACGCCGTTCAGGACTTTGCGGTTGTTGATCCGCACCAGATAATCGCCGCGATCGATGCCCACGGCCTCCAGCGCGTCGGCCAGCATGCCGCAGATCTCGGCATCCGCTGCGACCGATGCCGATCCCACCGTGTCGGCGTCGCATTGATAGAACTGCCGGAACCGGCCCGGCCCAGGCTTTTCGTTGCGCCATACCGGACCCATCGCAAAGCGACGGTACGGGCTGGGCAGGTCGTTGCGATACTGCGCCGCGACGCGCGCCAGCGGCGCGGTCAGGTCATAGCGCAGCGCAAGCCAGTTGCCCGCGCCGCCGCCACTGATGCCCGGAACCGCCTCTTCCTGCCAGGCAAAGACGCCCGCGTTCGGGCGATCCACGTCGGGCAGGAACTTGCCCAGGGCCTCGACCGTCTCGACGGCGCTGGTCTCGAGCGGGTCGAAGCCATGGCGGTGATAGACCTGTGCGATACGGTCCAGCATGTCGCGCCGTTCGGTCACGTCCTGTCCGAAATAGTCGCGGAACCCCTTGGGCGTCTCGGCCTTGGGACGGGGCTGCTTCTTGTCTTTTGCCATGGTATCAGTCGCCTTTTCGGGCCCATATTCAGGTGCCGCTGTAACGGAAGGTGACGACATGGACAAGCAGCAGGACCGCCTGCATCAGCTGGAGGAGGCTTTGGCCCACCTGAC
The DNA here is from genome assembly GCF_045064235.1 of Paracoccus sp. Ld10. Taxonomy (NCBI): domain Bacteria; kingdom Pseudomonadati; phylum Pseudomonadota; class Alphaproteobacteria; order Rhodobacterales; family Paracoccaceae; genus Paracoccus; species Paracoccus sp. Ld10. The sequence continues at coordinate 333,948 of NZ_JBISHD010000031.1, forward strand.
CCGCCTGACGGACGAGCTGTCCGAGGTCATCGCCCGCCAGGACCGCGACCTGATCCGCCTGACCGCCCGTATCGACCGCCTGACCCATGCCGAGGCCGAACGTCAGGCCGATGCGGCGGGCAGCGTCGCGTTGGCCGACCAGCGGCCGCCGCATTACTGATCGGGCCTGCGGGCGGGTTGCGGACAAAGCGGCTTTCCCCGACACCCGCGATGCGCTAATGCCGGGCTGAAAAGAACTTCGGACAACGAAAAGGATCGCTCATGGCCAATGTTGTGGTTGTCGGAGCCCAGTGGGGCGACGAGGGCAAGGGCAAGATCGTCGACTGGCTGTCGGAACGCGCCGACGTCATCGCGCGCTTTCAGGGCGGCCACAATGCCGGCCACACGCTGGTGATCGGCGGCAAGGTGTTCAAGCTGTCGCTGTTGCCGTCAGGCATCGTGCGCGAGAACAAGCTGGCGGTGATCGGCAATGGCGTGGTGCTGGACCCCTGGGCGCTGTTTTCGGAGATAGACAAGCTGGCGGGGCAGGGCGTCGCAATCTCGACCGAGAACCTGATGATCGCGGAGAACACGCCGCTGATCCTGCCGCTGCATCAGGACCTGGACAAGCTGCGCGAGGAAGCCGCCGGCAAGGCCAAGATCGGCACCACCGGGCGCGGCATCGGCCCTGCCTATGAGGACAAGGTCGGCCGCCGCACGATCCGCGTGGCGGACCTGGGCGACGAGGAGACGCTGGATTCGCGTCTGGACCGCCTGCTGGCCCATCACGACGCGCTGCGCGCGGGTCTGGGCGCCACGCCCATCGACCGCGCCGAGCTGAAGGCCAAGCTGATGGAGGTGGCGCCCAAGCTGCTTCCCTATGCCCAGCCCGTCTGGAAGATCATGGGCGACGCGCGCAAGGCCGGTAAACGCATCCTGTTTGAGGGCGCGCAGGGGTCGCTGCTGGACATCGATTTCGGGACCTATCCCTATGTGACGTCGTCGACGACGACATCGGGGGCCGCGGCCTCAGGGACCGGCGTGGGACCGGGCGCGATCGGGTTCGTGCTGGGCATCGTCAAGGCGTACACCACCCGCGTGGGCGAGGGTCCGTTTCCGACGGAGCTGGATGACGCCGACGGCCAGCGGCTTGGCGAGCGGGGCCACGAGTTCGGCACCGTCACGGGCCGCAAGCGGCGCTGTGGCTGGTTCGACGCGGTTCTGGTGCGCCAGACCTGCGCGATCAGCGGCGTCAATGGCATCGCCCTGACCAAGCTGGATGTGCTGGACGGGTTCGACACGCTGAAGATCTGTACCGGTTACGAGATCGACGGCGTGACCTATGACTATTTGCCGACGGCGGCGGCGCTGCAGGCCAAGGTGCGCCCGATCTATGAGGAAATGGACGGTTGGCACGAATCGACCGCCGGGGCGCGCAGCTGGGCCGACCTGCCCGCGGCCGCGATCAAGTACGTGCGCCGCGTCGAGGAGCTGATTCAGTGCCCCGTCGCGATGCTGTCCACCAGCCCGGAGCGTGACGATACGATCCTGGTGACCGACCCGTTTGCCGACTGATTGCGTCCCGCGACGTGCCGGGGGACATCCTGTCCCCCGGACCCCCTTGGGGCGCGTGCGGGAACACCGAGGAAAGAGCGCGACGACATGGAACTGAAGACCCGCAAGCGGCTGTCCATCCTGATTTTGGTGATCGGCATGCCTGCCTATGTCGTGGTGGCGGTGTCGCTGATGAACTGGCTGGATGGCCGGTTCGGGCGGCAGCCGATTTGGGTGGAACTGCTGATCTATATCGCGCTTGGCGTGGTGTGGGCGCTGCCGTTCAAGCGCGTCTTTCGGGGCGTCGGCAAGGGCTGATGGCGGACCCGCGTCGGCCGGTCCACCATCCGCGCGGGGTTACCGTGATCGGCGGCGGCATGGTTGCGCCCATCGATCTGGCGGTTTCGTTGTCGGTTGCACCATTACTGGTTGCAGCGGATGGCGGGGCGGACAGCGCGCTGGCTCTGGGGCATGCGCCGGACTGGGTGATCGGCGATCTGGACAGCATTTCCGACCCGGCGCGGCGGTCGGTACCCGCAGCCCGGGTGCTGGAAATATCTGAGCAGGACAGTACGGATTTCGCAAAATGCCTGGGGCGAATCGACGCGCCGCTGGTGATGGCGGTGGGGTTTGCGGGGTTGCGGTTGGATCACACGTTGGCCGCGCTGACGGTCATGGTCCAGCCCGGCATGCCGCGGGTGGTCATGCTTGCCAGCGACGACGTGGTCATGGTGTGCCCGCCGCGTCTGACATTGCCGTTGATGCCCGGAACGCGTGTGTCGTTGTACCCGATGGGGCCAGCGCGTGGCAGCAGCCAGGGGCTGGAATGGCCCATCAACGGGATCGAGTTCGCGCCGGGCCAGAGGGTCGGCACGTCGAACCGGGCGACGGGGCTGGTCAGTCTGCGCATGGATGGGCCGATGCTGCTGATGCTGCCCCGTGACTGTCTGGGAACGGTGCTGACCGCGATGGGACGCTGAGGGGGCGGTTGTCGTGGCGGCCTGCATAGCTTATCTGATGGGCGAACCCCCGGAGGCTGCCCATGTCGCTAAACCCGATCCGTCCCTGGCGCAACATCGAGCGCCGCAAGTCGCGCCAGATCATGGTGGGCAACGTCCCGGTCGGTGGCGATGCCCCGATCAGCGTGCAGACGATGACCAACACCAACGGCCATGACGTCCGCGCCACGCTGGCGCAGGTGATCGCCGCCGCCGATGCGGGCGCCGACATCGTGCGCATCAGCGCCCCCGATCAGGAGACCACGCATGCGCTGCGCGAGATCTGTCGGGAAAGCCCGGTGCCGATCGTCGCGGACATCCATTTCCACTACAAACGCGCGATCGAGGCCGCCGAGGCCGGCGCCGCCTGTCTGCGCATCAACCCCGGCAATATCGGTGACGAAAGCCGCGTCCGCGAGGTCATCAAGGCCGCCAAGGACCACGGCTGCTCGATTCGCATCGGCGTGAACGCAGGCAGTCTGGAAAAGCACCTGCTGGAAAAATATGGCGAGCCGTGCCCCGACGCGATGGTCGAGAGCGGGCTGGACCACATCAAGATCCTGCAGGATAACGATTTCCACGAGTTCAAGATCAGCGTGAAGGCCAGCGACGTGTTCCTGTCAGCGGCAGCCTATCAGAAGCTGTCCGAGGCGACCGACGCGCCGATCCACCTGGGCATCACCGAGGCCGGCGGCTTTGTCGGCGGGACGGTGAAATCGGCGGTGGGTTTGGGCAATCTGTTGTGGATGGGGATCGGTGACACGATCCGTGTGAGCCTGTCAGCTGATCCGGTCGAGGAGGTCAAGGTCGGCTTTGAGATCCTGAAGTCGCTTGGGCTTCGGACGCGTGGCGTTCAGATCATCAGTTGTCCCAGCTGCGCGCGGCAGGGTTTCGATGTGATCCGAACCGTCGAGGCGCTGGAAAAGCGGCTGGAGCACATCAAGACCCCGATGAGCCTGTCGATCATCGGCTGTGTCGTGAACGGACCTGGCGAGGCGTTGATGACCGATCTGGGGTTCACCGGCGGCGGGGCTGGGTCGGGCATGGTCTATATGGCCGGCAAACAGAGCCACAAGCTGTCGAACGATCAGATGGTCGATCACATCGTCCGCCTGGTCGAAGAGCGCGCCGAGGTTCTGGACGCCGAGGCGAGCGCCGCGGAAGCCGCCGCCCAGTAAGATTGCGTCCCGCAACGGCCGGGGGCGCTGGCGCCCCCCGGACCCCCCGCGGGTCGCGCCGGGGGATCACCCGCCGGTATGGCTCATGTGGCGGGTCATCTGGCCTGCGATATTCTGGCGGGAATAGTCGAAATCGTGGCCCTTGGGCTTGCGCGCGATGGCCGCGCGGATCGTCTGGCGCAGGGCTGCGTCGTCGGTGCTGGCACGCAGGGGTGCGCGCAGGTCGGCATTGTCCTCCTGACCCAGGCACATGAACAGCTCTCCGGTGCAGGTGACGCGGACGCGGTTGCAGCTTTCGCAGAAATTATGGGTCAGCGGCGTGATGAAGCCGATCTTCTGCCCGGTCTGGGTCAGCGTGACATAGCGCGCCGGACCGCCCGTGCGTTCGGCCAGATCCAGCAGCGTGAACCGCTCGGCCAGCCGCGCGCGGAGGTCGGACAACGGCCAGTACTGGTCCAGCCTGTTCTCCTCTCCCATTTCACCCATGGGCATGACCTCGATGAAGGTCAGGTCGTGGCCTTCGTCGCCGCACCATTGGACCAGATCGAACAGTTCGCTGTCGTTGACGCCCTTTAGGGCGACGGCGTTGATCTTGACCCGCAGGCCCGCGGCGGTGGCCGCGCGGATGCCTTCCAGCACCTGGGGCAGGCGGCCCCACCGGGTGATCGCCGCGAACTTGTCCGCATCCAACGTATCCAGCGATACATTCACGCGGCGGATGCCGATATCGGCCAGTTCGGCGGCATGGCGTGCCAGCTGGCTGCCGTTCGTGGTCAGGGTCAGTTCATCCAGGCCGTTGCCCAGATGCCGCGACACGTTGCGGAAAAAGCCCATGATACCGCGTCGGACCAGCGGTTCGCCCCCTGTGATGCGCAGCTTGCGCACGCCGAGGCCGATAAAGGCGGTCGACAGGCGGTCCAGCTCCTCCAGCGTCAGCAGGTCGGCTTTGGGCAGGAACTGCATGTGTTCCGCCATGCAGTAGACGCAGCGGAAATCGCAGCGATCCGTCACCGACACCCGCAGATAGGTGATGGGGCGGGCGAACGGGTCGATCAGGGGCGGGTGCATGTCCATCCCCGTAATCTAGGCGCGCCGGGGTGCGGTCACAAGGCAGGGATTCGCCGGTCGGGTGGTGGACCTTGCCACCCCGGCATGACTAATCTGTGCCAACGTTGATCGAAGGAGACGCAGATGCGCCTGATCCCCCTTGCCATTCTTGGCCTGTCGCTGGCCGGCTGCACCCAGCTTGCCGCGACGATGAACCGCCCCGAGGCGCCCAAGGCGACGGCGGCCCAGACCTCGGCCGCCACAGTGATCACGCGTGCGCCCAGTCCCCGGCCAACCGCCCGCGCCACGCCCGCGCAGCTGGACACCACCACGGCGGAACAGCGCACCGCCGCCGCCCAGGCCCCGGCAAGCGCCGAGACGCGTCTTGGGACGACCATCGGCTCTCTTGGCAACCCGTCCGAGGGGGGGTTCTGGATAAAAACGCCGCTGGTCGATGCGCCCGCGCAGGGGCGCATCGTGAACCCGGCCAATGGCAAATCGGCGCAGGTCGAACTGCGCCCCCTGTCGGGGTCGGGCACCGGCAGCCAGGTGTCGCTGCCGGCGCTGCAATTGCTGGGTGTGCCGCTGACCGATCTGCCGACGCTGGAGGTCTATCGCTCCTGATCGCCGTCGGGGCCGGGCGTGTCGTCAGATAGCGGCACGTCGTCGGCGTCCGGCGTGGTGTCCGGTTCAGGTTCCGGCACGGCCATCGCGTCATGGGTGGCGTGCCACGCGTCAACACGCGCAGGGTCGTGCTTTTCCAGATTGCGCAGCCACTGTCCGGCTGCCTGCCGCACCCCGCCATGACGATCCGATGCAAGCCGCAGCATCAGCTCCAACACCAACTCCCGGATTTCCAGATCTTCGGGCTTGGGGTTGTTCATCTTGGCCCACGGCAGCGTTGCAAGCATCACCCCGCGGCGCAGCCACGGGTTTCGGCTGCGGGCCCAGGGGGTGATCTGATCCAGTCGGGTCGGATCGGCCACCACACGGCGTGCGGCGGCGGTCATCACCGCATCGTCGATCTCGGCCCCGTCGATCTGGGGCGCCCAGTCCATGATCGCGGCCCAGGCCGCGTCGTCGGGTCGCATCCGCGCTTGTACCAGCAAGCGGGCCGCGGCCAGGCGGGCCTCGTGGACGTCGCTGTCCCACAGCGCATCGGCCAGTTCAATGCGCGCGTCCAGGTCGCGTTCGGCCCGCCATTCGGCAACCACCTCCTCCAGTGCGGCAGGGGTGACGCCCAAAGTCTCTCGACTGCGTTTGTGGCGTGCGCTGGCGCGGGCGGCGCGTTCGGGGTCGGCCAGGCTGCGCAGCCGGTCCAGTTCCTGCATGGGGTTCTCCATCTGTGATTGGCCCCCTTCTAGGGCGCGGTTGCGCCAGCCTCAAGTTGATGGTGGCAGGGACGGCCTTGTCGGGCTAAAAGACGCGGCAAAACCACGAGGTAGGCCCATGTCGCATTCCGCAGACCCCCGTCCGATGACCGCCCGCCGCGCCGGCCCCCTGTCGGGCGAGGCGCTGGTGCCGGGCGACAAGTCGATCAGCCACCGCGCCCTGATCCTGGGTGCCATGGCCGTCGGAGAGACGCGCATCACCGGCCTGCTGGAGGGACAGGACGTCCTGGACACCGCCCGCGCCATGCAGGCGCTTGGGGCGCAGGTCACGCAGCACGGGCCGGGGGAATGGTCCGTGCATGGCGTTGGCGTCGGCGGGTTTTCCAGCCCTGCCGACGTGATCGATTGCGGAAATTCCGGCACCGGTGTGCGGCTGATCATGGGTGCGGTCGCGACCACGCCGATCACCGTGACCTTTACCGGCGACGCCAGCCTGTCGCGCCGTCCGATGGCGCGGGTCACGGACCCGCTGGCGCAGTTCGGCACCCAGATCACCGCACGCGAAGGGGGGCGGCTGCCCATCACCCTGCAGGGTGCGACCGATCCTGTTCCGGTCACCTATCGCACCCCCGTTGCCAGCGCCCAGATCAAGTCCGCGATCCTGCTGGCCGGGCTGAACGCGCCGGGCGATACCGTGGTAATCGAATCGGAACCGACCCGCGATCATTCCGAACGCATGCTGGCCGGGTTCGGCGCGCAGATCCGGACCGAGACCACGCCCGACGGCCACAAGATCACCCTGACCGGCCGCCCCGAACTGCGCCCGCAGCCGGTGGCCGTGCCCCGCGATCCGTCCAGCGCGGCCTTTCCGGTCGCTGCGGCGCTGATCGTGCCGGGGTCGGAGATCCGCGTGCCGGGCGTCAGCCGCAATCCGACGCGCGACGGCCTGTACGTGACCCTGCTGGAGATGGGCGCCGACATCACGTTCGAGAACCCGCGCGAAGAGGGTGGCGAACCCGTGGCCGACCTGCTGGTGCGTCACGGCCCGCTGAAGGGGGTCACCGTTCCCGCCGACCGCGCGGCCAGCATGATCGACGAATTTCCGATCCTGTCGGTGATCGCGGCATTTGCGGACGGCACCACGGTGATGAACGGCGTGGCCGAACTGCGCGTCAAGGAAAGCGACCGCATCGACGCGATGGCCGTGGGTCTGCGCGCCAACGGCATCACGGTCGAGGATACGCGCGATACCATGACCGTGCATGGTGCGGGTACGGCGGCGGGCGGCGGCAATGCGGTGACCCATCTGGACCACCGCATCGCCATGAGCTTTCTGATCCTGGGTCTTGCGACCCAGAAGCCGGTCAGTATCGACGATGCCGGGCCGATCACCACGTCGTTTCCTGATTTCGTCCCGCTGATGACCCGGTTGGGCGCAACGCTGGACTAGGCTGCGGGATAGCCGATTCCTGCCAGAGATCGGCGGATCTCATCCAGGATCGCGGGGTCGTCGATGGTCGCGGGGGCCTTGACCGGTTCGCCGTCGGCGATCCGGGCCATGGTCGCGCGCAGGATCTTGCCCGATCGCGTCTTGGGCAGGCGGTCGACGACGCAGGCGGTCTTGAAGGCCGCGACCGGGCCGATGCGGTCGCGGACCATCGCAACCACCTCGGCCACGATCTGTGCGTGATCTGTTTCCACACCCTTTTTCAGGCATAAAAGACCCAAAGGCGCCTGTCCCTTCAGCGCGTCGGCAACCCCGATCACCGCGCATTCCGCGACGGCCGGGTGGCTGGACAGAACCTCTTCCATGCTGCCGGTGGATAGGCGGTGGCCCGCAACGTTGATCACATCGTCGGTGCGCGCCATGATCCAGACATAGCCGTCTTCGTCGACAAAGCCCGCATCGCCCGTCTCGTAAAAGCCCGGGAAATGCTGCAGATAGGCGCTGTGAAAGCGATCCGGGGCGTTCCAAAGCGTCGGCAGAGTGCCCGGTGGCAAGGGCAGTTTGATGGCGATGGCGCCCAAGGTGCCTGGGGCGACCGGATGGCCGCCTTCGTCCAGGACCTGCACATCGTATCCGGGCATCGGCAGGGTCGGGCTGCCCTTTTTCACGGGCATCAGCCCGGCGCCCAGGGGGTTCGCGGCGATGGGCCAGCCGGTCTCGGTCTGCCACCAATGGTCGATCACCGGAACCTTGACCCGATCCTCGGCCCAAGTGACGGTGTCGGGGTCGGCGCGTTCGCCCGCCAGAAACAGCGCCTGCAGGCTGGACAGGTCGTACTGGCCGACCAGCGTGCCGTCGGGGTCGTCGCGCTTGACCGCGCGAATGGCGGTCGGGGCGGTAAAGAACGACTTGACCCCGTGGTCCGCGATCACCCGCCAAAAGGTGCCCGCGTCCGGGGTGCCGACGGGCTTGCCCTCGAACACCACTGTGGTCGCACCCGCGATCAGCGGGCCATAGACGATATAGCTGTGCCCCACGACCCAGCCCACGTCGGACGCGACCCAGAACACGTCGCCCGGCCCGATGCCATAGATGTTCGGCACGCTCCACGCCAAGGCGACCAGGTGGCCGGCGGTGTGGCGGACGACGCCCTTGGGCTGGCCCGTCGTGCCGGAGGTGTACAGGATATAGGCCGGGTGGTTCCCCTCGACCGGAACGCAATCGGCGGGGGTGGCCGTTGCCACGGCCTGCTGCCAGTCCAGATCGCGACCCGCCACCATGTCGGCGGCGCATTCGGGGCGCTGGAACACGATGGTAAAGTCGGGCTTGTGGGCGGCCTGTTCTATGGCCTTGTCCATCAGCGGCTTGTACGGGACGACGCGTCCAGGCTCCAACCCGCAGCTGGCAGCGATGATCGCGCGGGGGGTGGCGTCATCGATGCGCACCGCCAGTTCATGCGCCGCAAACCCGCCGAAAACCACAGAATGGATCGCGCCTATGCGCGCGCATGCCAGCATCGCCTGCAATGCCTCGGGGATCATCGGCATGTAAATGATGACCCTGTCGCCTTTGCCGATGCCGCGTGCGGCCAGCGCGCCTGCCAGCCGGGCGACCCGATCCTGCATCTGCGCATAGGTCAGCCGGCTGACGCTGCCCGTCATCGGGCTGTCGTGGATCACCGCCAACCGGTCGCCGTGGCCGGCCGCGACATGGCGGTCGATGGCGTTCCAGCAGGTGTTCACCATGCCGTCGGCGAACCATTCCCCGGCGGGGCCCTGATCGAAATGCGCGCGGCTTGGGGGGTGGGTCCAGTCGATGGCGTCTGCGGCCTGCATCCAGAACGCCTCGGGATTGGCCTTCCAGCGCGCGTAGAGATCTTGATAGGACATGGACTCCACTCCCTGAACCTGTGTTTTTGTTACGCAGGAAGGGGGGTGTTGCGCAACCTTGTTAGCGGCGCGACAAGCCGTGGATTAGCAGAAATCCATCAGTGGATTTTGCAAACCAAACGGCGCAGCAAAGTCGCTTTTGCTGCGCCGCAGTATTTGCAAACTCTGCCCCGAATCAGCCGTAATGCGTGACCGGCGTTCCAGCCAGCACGGACATGTTGAGCAGGCCTCGGGTTGTGATCGAGGGGGTGACGATGTGGGCGCGGTTGCCCATGCCCATCAGGATCGGGCCGACCTCGAGGCCCGCGGCGCGCATCTTGAGCGCGTTACGCCAGCACGGACATGTTGAGCAGGCCTCGGGTTGTGATCGAGGGGGTGACGATGTGGGCGCGGTTGCCCATGCCCATCAGGATCGGGCCGACCTCGAGGCCCGCGGCGCGCATCTTGAGCGCGTTACGGACGCCCGACGCGGCGTCGGTGCCGGCAAAGACCAGCACGTTCGCCACGCCCTCCAGCCGCGAGGTCGGAAAGATGCGTTCGCGCAGTTCGGGGTCCAGGGCGGCGTCGACATGCATTTCCCCGTCATACATGAAGTCTGGTTCACGCGCGTCCAGCAGCGCCAGCGCATCGCGCATCTTGCGGCCCGAATAGCTGTCGGTGTTGCCGAACTGGGAATGGCTGCACAACGCGATCTTGGGCGTCAGGCCGAACCGGCGCACGTGGCGGGCGGCGCCCATCACCGTCTCCATCACCTGCTGGGGCGTGGGGTCGTTGTGGCACTGGGTGTCCGCGATGAACAGCGGCCCGTCCTCCAGGATGATCATCGACAGCGCCCCGGTCGGGTGCAGCCCGTCGCGGGCCAGGATCTGGCGCACGTATTGCAGGTGCCAGCTGTACTGGCCAAAGGTGCCGCAGATCAGGCTGTCGGCCTCGGCGCGGTGGACCATCACCGCGCCGATGGCGGTGGTGTTGGTGCGCATGATCGCGCGGGCGATGTCGGGGCTGACCCCGCGCCGGGCCATGATGCCGTGATAGGTTTCCCAGTAGTCGCGATAGCGGGGGTCGTTTTCCGGGTTCACGATCTGGAAATCGACATCGGGGCGGATCGGCAGGCCGGCGCGTTCGGCGCGGGTGGCGATGACGTCCGGGCGGCCGATCAGGATCGGGACGTCGGTCGTCTCCTCCAGCATGGCGTTGGCGGCGCGCAGCACGCGTTCATCCTCGCCCTCGGCAAAGACGATGCGGCGGGTGGCGGTGGCGGCGGCCTCAAAGACCGGGCGCATGATCAGCGCCGACCGGAAGACCGATCCGTCCAGCTTCTGCTTGTAGGCCGCGATATCGTCCAGCGGCCGGGTGGCCACGCCCGTCTCCATCGCGGCGCGGGCGACCGCGCTGGACACGACGCCCATCAGGCGCGGATCAAAGGGTTTGGGGATCAGATAGTCCGCGCCAAAGGTCAGCGTCTCGCCGCGATAGGCGGCGGCGGCCTCGGCGGCGGTCGTGGCACGGGCAAGAGCGGCGATACCCTCGATGCAGGCGATCTTCATCTCGTCATTGATGGTGGTCGCACCGACGTCCAGCGCCCCGCGAAAGATGAACGGGAAACACAGGACGTTGTTGACCTGGTTCGGGAAATCGCTGCGCCCTGTGGCGATGATCGCGTCGGGGGCGACGGCGCGGGCGGCCTCGGGGTCGATCTCGGGGTTCGGGTTCGCCAGCGCAAAGATGATCGGGCGCGGGGCCATGCGGGCGACCATCTCGGGCGTCAGCACGCCGGGACCGGACAGGCCCAGAAACAGGTCGGCGCCGTCGATCACATCTGCCAGCACGCGGGCGTCCGTCGCCTGCGCATAGCTGGCCTTTTGCGGGTTCATGTCGATGTCGCGGCCCTCATGGACCAGACCGTGGATGTCGCACAGCCAGACGTTCTCGCGTTTCACGCCCAGCTTCAGCAGCATGTCCAGGCAGGCGATGCCCGCGGCCCCGCCGCCGGTGGACACGATCTTGATGTCCTCGAACCGCTTGCCGGCGATGCGCAGCGCGTTGGTCGCGGCGGCGCCCACCACGATTGCCGTGCCGTGCTGGTCGTCGTGAAAGACCGGGATGTTCATGCGTTCGCGACAGATGCGTTCGACGATGAAACAGTCGGGGGCCTTGATGTCCTCCAGGTTCACCGCGCCGAATGTCGGCTCCAGCGCGCAGACGATCTCGGCCAGCTTGTGGGGGTCGGGCTCGTTCACCTCGATGTCGAAACAGTCGATGTCGGCGAACTTCTTGAACAGGACGGCCTTGCCCTCCATCACCGGCTTGGACGCCAGCGCGCCGATGTTGCCCAGGCCCAGGACCGCGGTGCCGTTGGTGATGACGGCCACCAGGTTGCCCTTGGTGGTATAGCGCGCGGCGGCCTGCGGATCGGCCTTGATCTCCAGACAGGCCTCGGCCACGCCGGGGGAATAGGCGCGCGCCAGATCGCGGCCATTGGCCATCGGTTTGGTCGCCCGGATCTCCAGCTTGCCCGGTCGCGGAAACTCGTGATAATCCAGCGCCGCCTGTCGCGCGCTGTCCTGCCTGCGGTCATCCATCGGTATACGTGCCCCC